>NZ_JAAHHX010000015.1:0-68625 GCF_010672065.1 Moorena sp. SIO4A1
GGTACTGACTATACGATGCGGATTTTCAACTCTGATGGTTCTGAACCAGAGATGTGTGGTAATGGGATTCGCTGTTTAGGAAAGTTTCTGGCTGATTTAGAGGGGGATAATCACAAAACCCACTATCGGATCCATACCCTGGCTGGGGTGATCATTCCTGAACTCAAGGGCGATGGTAAAGTCAGGGTGGATATGGGGATGCCCCAGCTTAGTGCAGCTCAAATTCCCACTGTTTTGGCAGAGGCTGACCAAAAGGTGATCAATACCCCCATGGAAATAGCAGACAAATTATGGGAGGTTACCTGTGTCAGTATGGGGAATCCTCACTGTATTACCTTTGTGGAGGATGCCGATGCCATACCTCTGGAAACCATTGGTCCACTGTTTGAGCATCACTCAGTTTTCCCCCAACGAACCAATACAGAATTTATCCAAGTGGTGCGTCCCGATTATCTCAAGATGCGGGTTTGGGAGCGGGGTGCTGGGGCAACTCTCGCCTGTGGCACGGGGGCTTGTGCGTCTGTGGTGGCTGGTGTGTTAACTGAGAAAAGCGATCGCATTTGTACCGTGGAGCTTCCTGGTGGTTGTCTCGACATTGAATGGTCCGAAACCGATCAGCGAGTTTACATGACTGGGCCAGCTGAGCAAGTTTTCACGGGTAAACTATCACAAATCTGGGGATAAGCCCAGATTTGTTGGCTTGAGATCAATCTTCCTTGGAAAATCCGGCTTTAAACTGCTTGACTACTTGATCGAGACCCACGGAATGGGAGGCTTTAAACAATAGACGATCCCCAGGTTGGACAAACCCCAGTAGATGTTCCACTAGAGGATTAGAGTCACAGAAACACTCAACTGGCACCGAAGTAACACCGGTTGCGATCGCTTCCGCTTCTGGCTCACTTTCATCCACCAAAATCCGCAAGCCATCTAGATTGAGTTGCTCAACCTTTTGACCCACTTGCTGATGAAGTTCACCGGATTTGGTTCCCAATTCCTTCATCGCCCCAAGTACTGCTATATGGCGTTTGCCAGGAGTCTGAGCCAGCATTTCTAGGGCAGCTACCATAGATTCAACTCCAGCATTGTAGGTTTCATCAAGAATCACTACATCGTTAGGTAACTCATAACGCTGGGCTCGACCTGCCGGTAGCTCAACCTCTAAACCATTCCTGAGGGTTTCCCAATCCACCCCCAATAATTTCCCAATGGCTAGGGCCCCTACATAGTTCAGGGCATTGTGGCGACCTGGGAGGGGGATAGGAAACTCCATGCCCTCTACTTTCAGGATTTCCGGTGCAATCAACTCTCCTTGGACATCACCACCCTCTAAACCATAGGTTATGGTTTGCCCTTGCCAAACCTCAGCTGCGGTATCAATTAGGCGTTGATTGTCGTGATTGAGAACCGCTACACCCTTGTTGGACATATGTGCTAATAACTCACACTTGGCTTTTGCGATCGCTTCAGTAGAACCCAACAGACCAATATGAGCTGTACCCACATTAGTAATCACCCCCGCCGTGGGGTTGGCTATCTCGGTCAATTCAGCAATCTGTCCTGAACCACGCATTGCCATCTCGATTACAGCATAGTCATGGTCTGGTGCCAACTCCAGCAAGGTTTTGGGTACACCAATTTCATTGTTGTAATTGGCCTGGGTTTTGAGTACAGTTCCTTTAGTAGACAAAACTGCTGCGATTAGCTCCTTAGTGGTAGTTTTGCCTACAGAACCAGTGACAGCAATCACCGGAATCTCAAACTGGTCACGCCACCACCGAGCAATTTGCTGGTAGGCTTTGAGAGTATTTTCTACCTGAATCAGCGGCAAACCTTCGAGTTGGGTAACTTTAGTCGCCTCAGCAATGACCGTTAATGCCCCCTTCTCTACAGCCAGAGCTGCATAATCATGACCATCAAACTTTTCACCCCGCAGCGCTAAAAATAGTTGACCCGGCTCAAGGTGACGGGTATCAGTGGTAATGCCAGTGAATGACTTTTCCAGGATTTTTTCTGGAATGTCTACGGTCTTGGCGGCGAGAATGTCAACTAATTTTCCTACAAGAAGCCGACACACCATAAATTTCTTGTTCCCCCAGTGTCCTAATTGTGCTGTTTTCTCTAAACGCTCTATTTTCCTGGTCAGCCAATAACTTTCACATGGTTTTTACTTAATTTTCACAATTTCCACTCATTGGCACAATTAGGTAAAGAGTAGATGAAGATATACTAATAATATAATAGCTCACCTCAAGTTTAGGTGATCATTAGAATATATCTACCACCGTAGATATATTGTGATACACCGAACTCTCTTTGTGTTAGCTAAGCCGCTCAAAGTTGAATTTTCATCTTCTGAAGCCAACCACCATTGATGAGCCCTAGCTTTAGCACCTAGGAGAGCTACCTAAAGTGACCACCTGGAGAGACTCTAAAGAAGATGAAGATATACTAATACTAGAAGAGGTCACCTAAAGTTTAGGTGATCATTAGAATATATCTACCACCGTAGATATATTGTGATACACCGAACTCTCTTTGTGTTAGCTAAGCCACTCAAAGTTGAATTTTCATCTTCTCAAGCCAACCACCATTGATGAGCCCTAGCTTTAGCACCTAGGAGAGCTACCTAAAGTGACCACCTGGAGAGACTCTAAAGAATCGGAAATTCGACATATTAGCTTGCCAGAGCAGCAAGTCTACAATCACTTACTCCAGTGGGTAAGGGTAGAATCACCAAAGCAATCAATTGAACGCTTCCAAAGGCTCTTCCTGGATGGAGTGGGATACGAAGATTTTGAAATCTGGTTGGCCTTGGAAAAGATAGTAATGGATAAGCGGGCTCCGACAGAGTTCCGATTTGTGATCAATCGCTGCTGCCATATTCTGATCAATCACTGGCATCTGAAACCAAACACCAGAAGAGCAGTCCAAGAATTGGTAGCTCTGTTTGATCATGTGCCGTCTCCTTTGAGGGTTCACTCTCGGGCTCCTAGACGCCTGCGGGAACTAATGCAGCTGTTCAAAAGAACAGAGCAATATCTAACTCTGCAACGTCTGTCTAGAGTAATGAGTGATACACCTCAATACTCTAATGGTTCTAAGCCAGTGGCAAACTTGATTCAGCGGTACCCCTACTTATATGAACATTGCTTACTCAGTGAAGACAGCTCTCAGGAATATCAGCAAACTGTCCGGCAAGTTCAAGCTAGGGTTCAACGGCGCTTTGAGTGTGATTTATCTAAGTACGTAACCTATCAGGTGCGATGCGCCAATCTCAGGCGAAATCGGGCTATCACGAGTCCAAGACGAATTATTCAACCAGTGTCAAATCCCACATTGCTGACCGAAGGAGAGTTGGTGAGTGCTCTCAAGCAGTTTTTTGGCAAAGTGCAAGGGTCTTACACTTACCAAGATGTTGCTCGTAGCTTCCATACCCACAGTCAGCACACAGCCTGTTTCAAAGACTTCAAGGAAGATTTATATGAATATTTGATTGCCTCGATTGACCCAGCCTATGGGAAGCAACAGTTTAACAAGCGATTGTATACTCATTTGCAAAACACCTTGCCTGAATGGGATTACCAAACGCCCAATGAATTTATGGTGGTGCGCACCTGTACTCAATTGTTAAACTTTTTGGTGGTGGAAAGCCCTCAGCGTCCCCATCACTATACATTTGTTGATTTGATTACCAATCTAGGAACCACCATTACCACTGGACTATTGCTCAAGATAGTATTGATCTGCGGTAAAGTCAAGCCCTATTTAGAAAAGCGATTTTCGATTCTGTTTAACCACTACGAGTCCGAAACTAGAAACAGCGTACCCTGGTTAGTCCCGTCTCTGGAAAACTTGAATATTGCCTTGAGTGTACACTTTGGCTCAGCTGATATTTCCTGCCTTAATCTCCTGCCTTAATCAGATTATGTGATCGGATTCTGTGAATTGTAGCCTAGCGCTATAACTATAGGGTTGATCAGACCGATCAGGTACACAGGATTTTTTACCACTTCCTTACTCCCTAGTTCCTACTCCCTACTCCCTACTCCCTACTCCCTACTTCCTACTCCCTAGTTCCTACTCCCTAGTTCCTACTTCCTACTTCCTACTCCCTACTTCCTACTCCCTACTCCCTGTTCCCTTTGCTATAGTTGCCAAATTCCGATTATTGTAGAGACTCATGGCCTTTTCTACACCTTGCTTAAGAGAAAGTTCAACTGCCTCAACGGCTAGTTGGACTACTTCCGACATTAACTTGGTTTCCTGAGGTGAAAATTTTCCTAGGACGTGGGAGATCGTGTCTGGCTTCTGACTGGATTTGCCGATGCCAATCCGCAGGCGAGGGAAGTTTTGGGTACCCAGATGGGCAATTGCGGATTTCATCCCATTGTGTCCTCCAGCTGAACCAGAAAGGCGCAGACGCAAACGCCCTACTGGTAAGTCCATATCATCATAAATGATCAAGACCGACTCAGGTGTGAGCTTGTACCAATCAGTCACCGCCCGAATTGCTTGTCCAGAGCGATTCATGTATGTAAGGGGCTTGAGCAAGCTTAGCTTATTTCCTTTTAGTCCAATTCCTTGACCAAACCATCCCTGAAAGCGGCGATTTTCGCTCCCTGAAATCTGTAATCGACGTGCGATCGCATCGACCACTTCAAAACCGATATTGTGCCGCGTTTTATCGTACTTGGGTTCCGGATTACCTAAACCCACAATCAGTTGAGGAATTATAATTTGTCCGGTTGTTTCGATAGTGCTCATGGTCAAAAATCGTTTGGGTCAAGGGTAGGTAATGGGTTACCCATTACCTACCCTTTATGATCTAGATGTTTCCGGACATCATAACAAGGGAGTGGGGAGTAGGGCGAAGCCGTGCAGGCATGGGTGCGGAACTTGACACGTCATACTTTACATGTTATATTTCACACGTTATATTTCAAACGTTATACCTTTCCCCATCCCGGATTAACTACGCAGGATATTGAAAGAGGGATTCCAGATAGACACGAGCACAAGCGCGATAACTCTGGGACGTTTCTGGAGTCTTACCAATACCATTTTGGAGCAAAAACAGGGAAAGTGCTGCTGCGAAGACCCGGTCTTGGTCCCAGCTAGGATGGGTTTCTAGGTAGCGCTTGAGAGACTCGTGCAGGTCTTCGGGGATTTCTGCCAGGATACTTACGGTTGCGTTCATAGTCACCTCTTCATATAAAGGTATTTTTGGAAAAAGCCACCTGATTTCAAGCACTTCAGATAACTGCCTTGGCCAAAAGAAAGCCAAGACAAGCCAGCACCGAAGCACTGAATTTTGATGTCACCCTTGCTTTAGTTCAGAACTATCCCCAAATCAGGTAGGGTAGTCCGTGCTAACCCCTGCTAGTCGGCGTAGGTTAGCTGAGAGCAAATTTTTTTATAGGTTGGTCGCACCATTTTCATCTGAAATGGGGTGGGTTTGTCAATGCTGCGAAATATTACAACTCTTGTTGACATTCCGAAATGTATACGAAATAATCAGGGTTTGAGGCGCTTTTTTGTTACATAACTTTACATAAACTGTGGTCTTAACTACTGCGGAATACTAAGTCGGGAAAATCCCCAGTAAAACTGGAATACCTAATGCCACCGTTGAGGCTTGTGGAAAACTATGGGAAAACTGTGGAAAAGCTTGAAGCTCTGTGTGGAAACAGTGGGGAATCTGTGGGGGAAATTTGGGAGAAACGATAAGAATTCTTACAGTTTCGTTGGCGGTGGAAAACTGGTGACCACAGATGGGGTCATTGTAGATTGTGAATCCTGATGTATTAGTATACTAGTGTGATTGAACTAGTATTAGCAAACTCTTGACTTGACTCCTTAAGGAAAAAACAAGGAAAAAAAATCTAACCACTGACTAATTGCTTCTAACCTAATTATGTGGTATTGTCAGGTAGATTGTCTCTTACGCCACCTAAAAGCTTCTTCATGAATTTGTTGTATGTCTTGATCAGAGATTTTGTCGATGTGAGACAAGACTAAACTCATGCGGCCTTGAGCCTTGAGTTGGTCACGGTGGCGGCAAAGAAAATCCCAGTATAAGAAATTAAAGGGACAGGCTCCCTGGCCAGTGCGCTTCCGAGGATTGTAACCACAACTGCTGCAGTAGTCGCTCATTTTATTGATGTAATTAGCTGATGCAGCGTAAGGTTTGGATGCTAGGATGCCGCCATCGGCAAACTGACCCATGCCAATCACATTGGTTTGCATCACCCAATCATGGGCATCGATAAAGGCTCCATGAAACCATTCTTCTATAGATTGAGGCGAAACTCCAACAATTAGAGCAAAATTGCTCAACACCATCAGTCGCTGAATGTGATGGGCGTAACCGGTGCGTTCAACCTGACTCAAAATTTGGCGTAAACAGTTCATGTCTGTTTTCTCAGCATGCCAGTAAAAGTCAGGTAGGGGCTGGGTGTGGTTGAACCAATTGCTTTGGGAGTAGTCAGGGTTCATATAGATATAAATACCGTGCATATATTCCCGCCAACCCAGGACTTGACGAATAAATCCTTCTGTGCTGCTTAAGTCGAGTTGGTTTTGGTGATAAGCATTCTCGACTGCTTTAATTACTTCCTCAGGTTGGAGTAAGCCGATATTGAGGTAAGGGGAAATTAGGGAGTGCCACATGGTATCTTCGTTGGTGACCATGGCATCTTGATAGGGACCAAAATTGGGTAGGCGATGGTGAATGAAAAAGTCTAATACTTGAAGAGCTTGATGGCGATTGACCGCCCAACGGAATGGTTCTGTTTTTCCGTAGCTGGGAAAGTTTTGAGCATTAACGGAGTTGATCACCTCTTGGGTGATTGGGTCGGGTTCAAACCAAAGGGCGTCTGGTGGATTTAGATTACGTTTTGGGGGTTTACGATTTTGTTTATCGAAATTCCATTTCCCACCAATTGGCTTATTTCCTGCCATCAAACTATTAAATCGCTTGCGCCCGACCCGATAGAAGTTTTCCATAATCAGACGTTTTTGAGATTTCGCCCAGGTTTGAAAATCAGACTCGCTCCACAGAAAATGATTGTTGGGATTGACATCCTCCCGCCGCTAAATCATAGATTATAGCGGGGGATTCCTAAGACTCACGACTTAGGTTTCTGTTTCCTTCTCCCCTTTGGGGAGTTTTTCGCACCAGCCTTTCGAGATTTACTCTCTTCGGGTCTTACGGTCGCTCCGCAGACTGAAACGGCAAGCCCTGCCGCCAAAATATTAGTTGATGCGTTAATATCACGATCGTGATGAGCGTTACAGAATGGGCAATCCCATTCCCGAATATTTAAAGGCAAAGAATCAACACGATTTAGACATACAGAACACAGCTTGCTACTAGGGAACCATCTGTCAATGGAAATAGCTTCACGATTATACCAGTCTGATTTGTATTTAATCTGACGAATTATTTCCGCCCAATTGGCATCATTGATAACTTGAGATAATTTGTGATTCTTAACCATGTTTTTCACAGCTAAATCCTCAAACACAATCAATTGGTTTTCTCGGACTAGTTGAGTAGTTAGCTTGTGAGTAAAATCTTTTCTAGTATTCTTAATTTTTGCGTGTATCCTGGCAACTTTTAACTTTGCCTTGTAACGATTGTTAGATCCTTTTTGTTTTCGCGACAAAGCTTTTTGGTACTTAGCTAATCTTTTCCTAAGTTTCTTAAAGTGTTTGGGATTAGCGATTTTGTCTCCGTCACTAGTTGTAATTAAACTAGAAATTCCTAGGTCAAAGCCAACTTGTTTATCCGTTGGTGGTAGACTCAAATCTCTGTAGTCATTAAACCTTATAGAGATATGCCAACGGCCAGATGGATCCAAAGTAACCGTAACAGTACTTGGGTTGCAGTTTTCAGGTAATTGACGACTCCAACGAATAGGTAAAGGTTCTTTACATTTGGCAAGATAGATTTTACCATCTTTCCATTTGAAAGCTGACTTAGTGAACTCTGCACTACCACCATTACGCTTTTTCTTGAAGTTAGGATACTTAGCACGACCTGCAAAGAAATTAGTGAAAGCAGTTTGGAGGTGTCTTAACCCTTGTTGAAGGGGCACAGAACTGACATCGCCCAAAAAAAACAAGTCATCTTGTTTTTTCCATCCTGTCAACATCAAAGAAGTTTCCTTGTAGCTTACACGTCGGGAGCGTTCATACCAACCTTTTGTCCTAGCATCTAAAGCTTTATTGTAAACAAGTCTTACACAGCCTAGAGTTCTCCTCAACAGAGTTTCCTGTTCAGGGGTTGGGTAAAAACGGTAACGGTAAGCTTTTTCGACCATATTTACTCCTTGAAGTACACTTACATTTTAAACTCTTATATGTAAGATGTCAAGTGGACGCAATTCATGAGGGGCTGTGTGCGGAACCTGCGTCCGCACTTTATACGCCCCGTCTCCCGCTAACCCTACGGGTATAACGTGAGTCTTCTTGCTCTTTTAGATAAAGGTAATTTGGCAAGTTAGTTTTAGGTTGCCAATTATTTCGGCCTGAAGGAGTGACAAACAGGCTTAAAAGCCTTACTGGGTGTGGGGTGTAGGGTGAGGGCGAACGGGGAATATCAGGAGCTGGTTACGTTGCGACGGGACGGTTTAATCAGGTTTCGGACCCAAGAAAATCCCTGGGCTCACTCCAAATTCCCTTCTATTTTCCCCACACCCCACACCCCACACCCCACACCCTGTCTAGTTTAATGCCTTGTTGTCACCCCCTCAGATTTCTGCAAAGGGTCGGTCATTGGGCGTCATTACCCGTAGTTCGGTAATCGTATTTTTTGTGACCCAGGCTTGGAGAGGCGTTTCAAAGTCGTCTGCTGTTTTATAGCTGACTGGCCAATCTTGGGTGCGTAATTCCTCAGCAAAGTGCCGCATGGCTGACCAAATGAATACCAGTTTTTGGCGGTGGTAACGTCTTTGTTGGACGTAGCTTAGGGATTCAATCAGAATTACTGGCGTATTTTGATGGTTTTTTTGACAACTGTTTAGGGCTGATTGTTCATTCCAAAGTTGATCCCCTAGTACCCAAATCCCGATAGTCATTATGGCTGATGCTTTTTACTGTATTGATATCATACAATAACTTCAGGGATTTTTGTCTTGAGTTTTAGGAAGTAGGGAATAGGGAGTAGGGAGTAGGGAGTAGGGAGTAGGGAATAGGGAATAGGGAATAGGGAGTAGGGAGTAGGGAGTAGTCAAAAAAAGGGGGTAATTAGATTAAAAAGTACCCCTTATTAAGGGTGATTTATGGGGATATTAATCAGAGATTAACAAAACTTACATGCTGCCAAATTCGAGCCTAATTCAGCAGTAATAATAATTAATTTTTATGTGTTTTTTTAGGTAAAATAAATCTAATAGTTATATAGAGCAGCTATAAATTGGTTTATAACTGCTCTATATAGCGGTTATATAGCGGTTTTTAGTCTAATGAGGTACACAGTATTTTTTCCCTGTTCTCTGTTCCCTATTCCCAGATCCGCTGTTCCCTACTCCCTACTCCCTACTCCCTACTCCCTACTCCCTACTCCCTACTCCCTGTTCCCTAAAATCCAGAACGAAAGTACCTCACCGAATTAAAAACCGCTATAAAAACTGCTAAATACTACATATCTCAAGGCGAGAGAAGAGAGATACGCCACCCATAAAAAAGGCGAAGTATGCCCAACCGGAAAAGAATCCGACATAGCTGACTGGTAGATGCCCCTGGGGAGCATTGAGGGTGAAGGGCAGGTCAACGTAATCTAGCCACTTTTCGTTGGTGTGCCATCCGAGTTTATCGCCAAAGCGACAGTAAGTTTCATAGTCATAATCGGCACCAGGAGTTACCTGCACACTCTCGGTGACGATGCTCTGCCAGATTCGCTTCTGTACACTAAAGCCAAAGCGCCCATTGCTGTACTTTACCCAGAGGGTGTTGAGAGTATAGAGGTCTTTACAAGGAAACTTGTTGATATCTGGGATGTCAAGCCAGCCTTCTTCTTCTCGTCCTGCTGCTTTGAGCATAACAGCGAGAGTTTCTTGATCTGCCTCTTGCCACTTTCTATGGATTAGTAAATCCTGTAATGGGCGGTAATCTACTCCTACATCAGAACTAAGGTCATCAACTTCACTCAAACAGATGAAATAATCGTCTTCAGTCAAGGGCTGTAACCATTCCTGCACTGACTGAGGACGGTCTTTTGGCTCTAAGGCCATGGCTTGAAGAATTACTTGATTTAAGCGATCGCTAATACTAGGAACCAGTTGGTTTGGTGGCACCAGGTCTTCACCGTCATACTTGCGGTAAATTGACTCGGTAGGATTTAGCCCAGTTACGGCATGGTAAAGTGAAGCGGCTAGAGAGTAGACATCCACCGTGGCGTGACGACTGCCTTGGTAGTATAGCTCGTAGGGTCGAAATGGTTTATTGTCAATATGGCTGGACACATTACTATCTCGGAGTATATCCCCAGGAATGCCAAAGTCAATCAACACGGCTTTGCCACTGTTACTGACCACGATATTATGAGGGCTGATATCTAAATGCACTAGCCCTACTCCATGGATTAGATTCAAGGCTGACCCAATTTGAGTGATGTAGGCTACTGCATCAGTTTCAGGTAATGGTCCTGTGCGTTGTACCAACTTCCATAAACTTTCCCCCGACACAAAATCCATCACGAGGCAGTAGGTATCTCCTTCTTGAAACAAGTCTCTGACCGGCACCAGGGATTCAAGGTCAGCAGACAGTTGAGCCAGCAGTTGTCCTTGCTTGATAAATTCTTCGCCATAGTTGGGGTAGTCTGGAGCCAATCTCAGGCTTTCGTGTGGTGTTTTAATTACAACATCTTGATTAAGTAACTGATGGACTGCTTTGTAAGTAATTCCAAAAGCTCCACGTCCAATAATTTTATCGATCTTGTATTTACCACCATGTAACAGCTGTTGCTCTGACCAGACCATATATATTAGTTGTTAGTTGTTTATGATTCGTGTTTAGGTTTAGTAGATTTACCCTGGCTCCTAGGAGGATTATCAACTAGTTTAAGACACCCTCAATTCAAATAATATTGATAATACAAATAATGCTATAGCATTATTGAGTAAGTATTAAGCTATCAGTTATCAGCTATCAGCTATCAGCTATCAGCTATCAGCTTATGCGCTACGCGCACGGCTGACGGCTGACGGCTGACGGCTTACATTATTTACATGCTATTAAATATGATAATTAATTTTTTGAGGATTAATTTTCAGTACTCATATACTTTAGTATAATTCATTCAGGTTTGCCATCCTCTGGAGCATCAGGTGTTAGCCGTTAATTACTCTGTGAAGAGAAAAAAGCTAGCTATAGGGAATAGGGAATAGGGAATAGGGAATAGGGAATAGGGAATAGGGAATAGGGAATAGGGAATAGGGAATAGGGAATAGGGAATAGGGAATAGGGAACAGGCAAGAGGCAAGAGGCAAGAGGCAAGAGGCAAGAGGCAAGAGGCAAGAGAGAAAAAATTATGTGTACCTCATTAGGTTAGAAACCGCTATACTCATGAAAGCTACTGAGAAATGGGATGACAAATGCGTTCGCGTAGGGTGACCGTAGGTCAATCGCATTTAGCTTAAGTCCGCAGAATTTTCCCCATTTCCTGCTTGTCCCGATTCCCGACTCCCGACTCCCGATTCCCGATTCCCGATTCCCGACTCCCGACTCCCGACTCCCGAGCCATCTGTCTAGCCCTTGGCCAGTAAGATAGGATCATCCAGACTAAAGAAACGACTTACGTAAGCTATGGCGGAAGAAACCCTACCCTTACCTAACCCTGAGGACGCAAATACTCCTTCTGATACATCAGCAGACCAGCCTGCTGCTAATAAGGAACCGAAGCCTGCTGCTATAGTAGACCAACCGCCGGTTGAAATAACTGAACCGAAACCTCCTACACCATCACCAGACCAGCCTGCTGCTGTAGTAGACCAACCGCCGGTTGAAATAACTGAACCGAAACCTCCTACACCATCACCAGACCAGCCTGCTGCTAATACGGAACCGAAGCCTGCTGCTGTAGTAGACCAACCGCCGGTGGAAATAACTGAACCGAAACCTGCTGCGATCGTAGACCAACCGCCTGCGGCTAAATCAGAAGACAAACCGGCGGCTAAGGCCCCTGCGGCCAAAAAGCCTGCGGCTAAATCAGAAGACAAACCGGCGGCTAAGGCCCCTGCGGCCAAAAAGCCTGCGGCCAAATCAGAAGAGAAACCAGCGGCTAAGGCCCCTGCGGCCAAAAAGCCTGCGGCTACAGAGGCAAAAGCTAAAAAAGCCAAACCACCAGCAATTGAAAAGAAACCCTTTACTGAATTTGTGGAACAACATTATGTACCAGCCCTTAAGACTGCTTTTGCCAAACAAGGTATTGATGATGTAGATGTGACTTTTGCTAAACAGAAAATCCCGATTCCGAGTTTGAGTCAAATGGATGACTGTTGGCAAGTAATGGGTAGTTGGCAAAATGGTCAACGGAAATTTAACGTTTATTTCCTAGACGAAGATATTAAAAAGCAAAAGGCTTTTTCGGCCTCAGCTAATGGTGTTCAACCTAGTACGATCGAATCTTTTATGATTGATGAACGGAGAGTTACTCTTGATCTAATGGTTCATTACACTATACAACGGCTAAATGCTCAGAAGTGGCTAATGTGGAATTAGTAAGTCTTGGCTAATGTTTAGGTAGATTTTAAGCTATCAGCTATCAGCGTGTCGCGTATCAGCTATCAACTATCAGCGTGTCGCGTATCAGCTGATCCGGGTAGCGTGGCCAACGGCCAAGGGCTTTTTCCCAGACTTTCAAGTCTGTAAAATATGAAACTATTAAATTCGGCTTTGCTTAACAATGGAATGATTTGAAGAGTTTTGTGGAACGGGCATCTTGCCCGTTACAATTCCCGGGCAGGCAGGATGCCAACCCCACTCATATTCATTCCTTGATTCAGCAATGCCATTTTTTAGTAGTGCTGACCTAAGTGATGCCAACCTCAAGAGTGCTGACCTCACTAATGCCCAGCTCAGTCGTGCTATTGTGGACAATACCCAATTCGGAGATAACTCAGGAATTGATGAATCCATGAAGGGTGACTTAATTAAACGAGGGGCAATGTTTGAGGATGTAGCAGGGGATAGCTCGGAAAGTCTTACCCCTAGCCAAATCCCGCAAACAAATGCGATCAAAGGAAAGAATGCGATAGCATCAACCAAAAAACGCGATCGCTTAAAGCAAATAATGCGATCGCATTTTTTTTGTTTATGCGATCGCTTAAACCAGAAAATGGGCATTGCTAAATCTTGGGATCAATATCAGTGGGGTGGGCATCCTGCCTGCCTGGGAATATTGATCACCGGCAAGATGCCGGTTCCACGGTGAAATATTGATCACCGGCAAGATGCCGGTTCCACCAAGATGCCGGTTCCACAAAACTCTTCAAATCATTCCATTATTAAGCAATGCCAACGAATTAGTGTAGAGCGATCGCATAATCCAGCTATAGCAGTTCTCAATTAGGTGAGGTACACAAGTTGTGGATTTTAGGGAACAGGGAAAAAATCCTGTTCCCTATACTAGCGCTATCATTTTATTTCCCTTGAGACTTAGGAAGTGACAGTCCCAGATAGCCTCCAAGACCTATTTTTGCCATATCCATAAACGTGGGGCGGTATTGTTCATCAATTACCGCTAGGGTAAGTGACCCCCCAAGTAATATGGAGATAATAGTAGCTTGAACCATTTCTTTGATTGTCAGAGTTTTATGAGCCATAGGTTTTTGTTGTAACTGGTACGCTTGACTGCTACTTTTAATGGTTACCGACAAAACCCCAACCCTTGACTGTCCAATGGATTAGTTGCTAATATGTCTTGGGTTTTGTTTGATTGTTTTGTGACTGAGTTGTGATTGCGCTAAAGGTTATGGCGCTGGCAGCAGGGAATAGGAAACTTTGGCTCAGGGAATTATTGAGTTTGGTCATTTAGGGTTGCATCGCTTACTATCTTGAATTTTTAAACACTATTCAAACTATTACTATAGTAAAAAAAAACTAGCCAGACTATGAAAGAAGCTAGCCAAGTAAAAAAAAAACTAACTATTACTGCCTCGTCAAAAGGTATAGAGAAAGCTGAAAAAGCTTTAATCAGGCTAGGATTTGAATCTAAAAGTAAATTTGCAAAGTCACAATTTATAGGTCGCAGTACAGTAACAAAGTTTTTTCAATCCCAGCCAATTCAGTTGGATTCTTTTAAAAGGATATGCCAGGCCCTGACCCTAGACTGGAAAGAAATCGCGGGAATAGCAGACGAAAACCAATCCGAACTGCTAAGCATAAATGATGGCAGTAGTTCAGAGCTGTTGGAGGGGGTGGAGCAAGGGCAAGCACCTAGGCGCAAAGTGACTGTAATCGATAAACAAAGTGAAACCATTAAAGCTTCTATTGTCTTAGAAGGGGATATCGATTCAGTTCAAAATTTAAAACATATTCAATCTATTTTACGAGACTATTCAGGATACAGTATAAACATTATTGATATTAAACCAGGCAGCATCCGATTAATTATAGAGGGTTCTCCAGAGGATATCGAACGGCTTAGAGCTCGAATAGAATCAGGAGAAATCAAAGAATTAAGCGGTTTTCCTGTTCAAGATATTCAAATTTTGAGCGAAAGGTCAGAGCATGATCAAAATAATGAACTTGATTCTAAATGGCGTCTAGTTGAAGAGATTGCTAGCCGTAGAGCTGTGGGTCGAGACTGGAGGGGTGTTGACCTCAGTGATGCCGACCTGAGTGGTGCCGAGCTGAGGCTTGCCTACCTGAGTGGTGCCAACCTGAGTGATGCGGACCTGAGGAGTGCTGACCTGAGGCGTGCCAAGCTATTTAGTGCCAAGCTATTTAGTGCCGACCTCAGTGGTGCCAACCTCAGCGGTGCCAACCTGATTGATGCCAACCTGATTGATGCCAACCTGATTGGTGCCAACCTGATTGGTGCCAACCTGAGTCGTGCCAACCTGAGTCGTGCCAACCTGATTGATGCTAACCTCAGCGGTGCCAAGCTGAGTGGTGCCAACTTGATTGGTGCTGAAGTGAAAAACGCCCAATTTGGATATAACTCAGGAATTGATCAATCGATGAAGGGTGACCTAATTCAACGAGGCGCAATTTTTGAGGATTTGCCAGGGGATCGCTCTGAAAGTTTAACCCCTAGCAAAAGATAGGGATTAGCGAAATTAGGGAGTACTGATAATTTTTGGGAATCCGGTAAGCTTCAATCAAAGAAATGCGATTGGCCGTAGACCACGCGGGGCGCGATGAAGCGAAGCTTCCGCTAAAAGCGAACGCTTACAAATACTCAACATGCTCAACCATTTATTCTAGAGTATATAGCCTTTATCATAGTAATGAGGTACACAATATTTGTGCCCTATTCCCGATTCCCTATTCCCTATTCCCTAAGCATTTAGCTATCAGCCAATAGCTAAATGCTTACCTAAAAAAAAGGGGGAGTCGCAACGGTTCCCCCTTGACAATCCCGATTTTTAGGTCAAAACTATAAAGATGATAACGAAAAAGGTAATAACTTGATTGTTAAATAACTTTATTAAATAATTCTTTTAGTTAAGTTATGTAACAGCTTTCACCGTTCAGGTTTGCTTAAGCTTTCAGGTTTGCTTAAGGATTCAGGTTTAAGCTACGGCAGGGGCAAAATGTAATAAAACTTTAAATTACGTTGTAACTCTTAACCTAAACAGGCGTTTGAGATCACCAATACCCTGGTAAACTCAGAGAGCAATATATAGCAGCAATATATAGCAATCGTTATTGATTGGTGAAACTGACCCTGGGGCAAGGTGTTTCCTTGTGTTCCCTGTGTGGGGAATCTTTCTGGTTTCACGAGCTGATCCCGATTGCTAGATCATTGTCATTGGTTTGGGCTGGGTTGAGTGACCCGGATCTGTCCACACCAGGCCACCGAGAATGGTAAGCAACTATAACAAGCAAGCAAGAGCTTAAGATGGTAGATTCCCTTAAAAAACCTGATTTTGATGAAATCCGACCCGGTATAAAGGTACCGGCGAAGGACACGATCCTAACTCCCCGGTTCTACACTACTGACTTTGAAGCAATGGCGAAGATGGACCTCTCGCCTAATCAGGATGAACTGGAAGCCATCCTGGAAGAGTTTCGAGCTGATTACAATCGTCACCATTTTGTCCGGGATGAGGAGTTTAATCAATCCTGGGATCACATTGATGGGGAAAAACGCCGGTTATTTGTTGAATTTCTGGAACGTTCCTGTACAGCGGAATTCTCTGGTTTCTTGCTCTATAAGGAATTGGGACGGCGCTTAAAGCATAAAAATCCTGTGCTGGCAGAGTGCTTTACCCTGATGTCTCGTGATGAAGCACGTCATTCGGGATTCCTGAACAAGGCTATGTCAGATTTCAATCTACAGCTGGATTTGGGATTCCTGACTAAGAGCAAGAAGTACACCTTCTTTCAGCCGAAGTTTATTTTCTACGCTACCTATCTGTCTGAGAAGATTGGCTATTGGCGGTATATTACTATCTATCGCCATTTAGAAGCTCATCCTGAAGACCGGGTCTATCCAATTTTCCGGTTCTTTGAAAACTGGTGTCAGGATGAAAACCGTCATGGGGATTTCTTTGATGCGATCATGAGAGCTCAGCCGAATACGCTGAATGATTGGCAGGCTAAGCTTTGGTCGAGATTCTTCTTGCTGTCGGTGTTTGCCACTATGTATCTGAATGATGTTCAGCGGTCTGGATTTTATGCCTCCATTGGTTTAGATGCTCGTGAGTATGATAAGCATGTGATTGAGAAGACTAACGACACCTCAGGACGGGTCTTCCCAGTTATTCTGGATGTAGACCATCCGGAATTTTATGAGCGTCTGGAGATTTGTGTCCGGAATAATGATAAGCTAAGAGCGATCGCTAATTCAAATACGCCTAAGTTCTTGCAAATATTCCAGAAGTTGCCACTCTACATGTCTAATGCCTGGCAGCTCCTAAAATTGTACCTGATTAAGCCGATTGATATGACGGCTAAACATGGTTCTATGATCTAAAGTTTGCTCCGCTAACTGTTAGCTTCGTTTTTGTGGTGATTCTACTTTATGTAGGATCACTTTTTTTTGATTTACCCTGGGAGTCGGGAATCGGGAATCGGGAATCGGGAATCGGGAATCGGGTTGTAAGTGCTGTAAGTTTGGGGAGATAGGGAGATGGGGAGATAGGGAGATGGGGAGATGGGGAGATGGGGGAGATTTTTAGTAAGGGTAATTATAGCGTTTCTAATACTTAACCTGTTGTGCATTTAAATTGAATATTATTCCGTTATAAAACAAACCGTAAAACCCTCTCCCCCTACTCCCTATTCCCTATTCCCTATTCCCTACTCCCTACTCCCTACTCCCTATTCCCTACTCCCTTAGATCCGGAAATGATACAAGAATGACAGAAGTTTTATCGGTATAGGTGCGTCAGTTCTGTTAGTGTATTTTTTATTGTTGAGTGTTAAAAAATTTGGGACTTAAGTATCTAAAAACGGGATTACTGGGACTAACGTTTACCTTCACAGTTGCTTACCGAGCTGGGAGTCAAACTGTGCCAGTACCGGACTCGACTACAGGCAACCCAGAGGAAACCCAGGGGAATCCGCCTCAGCCTACTCCAGAGAAATTACCAGAGTCCCCCCAGTCTGATCCTCCTGGTAATTCAGCAGCCCAGGAGTTGGATTTAAGTCCAGAGATAATCGAAGGCAGTCCAGTGCTACAGCGTTGGCTAGAGGAGGTGCCGGATGTTTGGCAGGATATTCGCAATCAACCCAGTTTTCGCACTCGCTTGCGGTTGGGTTACTCCCAGTTTCCCTCTAATGGACAAGCCGCAGGGGTGAATGTGGGAGTGGAAGATGTGTTTATTGGTAATTCTGGCTTGACGGTGAGTGGGGATTATCAGGCTTCGTTTAATGGTGAGCGAGAAACCTTTGGGGTAGATTTGCGGTATTATGTACTGCCCTTAGGGAGTTATTTTAATGTTGCCCCGATGGTGGGTTATCGCAATTTGGAAACTGATGGTTACTCTACCGATGGGGTAAATGTGGGAGCGCGGTTGCTATTGGTTTTGTCTCGCACTGGTGCCGCTGATATTTCCTTCACTCAAAGTTTTGTTTCTATTGGCAGTAGTGATGAGGTCGGGATAAGCAAGCTTTCCTTTGGTTATGCCCTTACTCCCAATTTGCGGCTTGCTACGGATATTGAGAAACAGAATTCTATCGAAAATAAGGATAGTCGGGTGGGGATTGGGTTGGAATGGATGCCCTGAGATGTTGAGAGGGTTAGGAGTAGAGTGGGCATCCTGCCCGCGCGAAAATAAGGAGGAAACGGGCAAGATGCCCATTCCACGGAGCTCACAGGGGTAGGTTTTTTACATCTGGTTCGGGAATCGGGAATCGGGAATTGGGAGTCGGCAGTCGGGAGTCGGGAGTCGGGAGTCGGGAGTCGGGAGTCGGGAATCGGGAATCGGGAATCGGGAATCGGGAGTCGGGAATCGGGAATCGGAAGTCTAGAGCGTTCGCGTAGCGTGGCCATTCCCGTAGCGTGGCCGTAGGCCAATCGCATTTATCGAGCCTATCAAGATAACCCATTTAGGGATTTGATCTAAGCCATTTAGCTATAGCATTTACCTATAGCATATCCAAATCGATCATGAAACCCAATGCTGATTTCTGATAACACCAAAAAATCCTCGGATCTCTTTCCTACTATTCCCGATTCCCGATTCCCGATTCCCGATTCCCGATTCCCGATTCCCGATTCCCGATTCCCGATTCCCGATTCCCTCTGTTTCCCCACACTAAAGTAAAACTCTACCGATGAAAACCAGTAATGTAGTCAAGTCTGAGCTTCCCTCCTCAGCACAGCACCACAGACTTCCCAAGATTAATCTATTTACCATGTTCCGGCTTGGTCTATTCCAGATGGGATTAGGGATCTTGGCAGTGCTGACCCTAGGAGTGCTCAACCGAGTGATGATCGACGAGCTAGGTATTCCAGCCTCAATTACCGGGAGCCTCCTAGCCATTTCGCTGTTTGTTGCCCCAGCCAGGGTATGGTTTGGTCAGCTCTCGGATACTAAACCCGTCTTTGGATATCACCGTACTGGTTACGTCTGGATGGGAAGCGGGTTATTTATGATTATCCTATCCTTAGCGGTACAAATCACCTGGCAATTGGGCAATCTCGTCGAAGGGGCTGGAAGTTGGACATGGTCAATTCCAGCCTATAGTTGGGTCGCTCTTGGGGCTCTAATTTTTGCTCTCTACGGTATGGCTGTGAGTATGAGTTCCACTACCTTTTTTACCTTATTAGTGGATATTTCTGATGAAGACAACCGTGGCAAATTAATCGGTATTATCTGGTCAATGATGACTGTAGGTATTGCCATTGGCGGCATCAGTAGCACAATTTTGCTGAAGGGATTAGATAATATTGATACATCCCTGGAAGTATTGCGGTCATCAATTACTGGGCTGTTTTTCTTCGTACCCTTAATGGTGTTCGGGCTAGCGGTATTAGCCACCTTTGGAATCGAGAAAAAATACTCGCGCTATTCTTCCCGTTCTATCCTAGCGAATCGCGAAGACCAGATTACCTTGGGCCAAGCCCTAAAACTATTAACGGCTAGTCCCCAAACTGGCCTGTTTTTCACCTTTTTGGTGATCATGACCATCAGCCTATTTCTCCAGGAAGCAGTGCTAGAACCCTATGGGGGAGAGGTCTTTAATATGTCAATTCCTGAAACCTCTCTACTCAATAGCTACTGGGGGATTGGGATGTTGATGAGCTTGAGCGCAACTGGCTTTTTCCTAATTCCCAATTTAGGTAAGCGCAAAACCACTCAATTAGGCTGTTTAGCGGTATCTATCTGCTTTATCTTGATTATTATGTCAGGATTTACCGGAAATGCTCAGCTATTCCAGGGAACCTTACTCTTATTTGGTTTATCTACTGGTATCGCTACCACAGGGGCTCTGAGTTTGATGTTAGACCTAACCGCAGCAGAAGCGGCTGGCACCTTTGTGGGGGCGTGGGGATTAGCGCAAGCCATGGCACGAGGCATAGCAGTAGCCAGCGGTGGTGTGATCCTTGATATAGGTAGAGCCATTTTTTCTACCCCAGTCTTGGCTTATGGTGTCGTGTTTGCTCTCCAATCCGCAGGGATGATAGTGGCAATTTGGTTCCTGGGTAAAGTGAATTTTAAGGAATTCCAGGATAATGCTCAACATGCGATCGCTGCTGTGATGGAAGGAGATTTGGATGGTTGAAGGCAGAATGTTGAAGGTTGAAGGTTAGTAGGTTGAAGGTTATTAGGTCTATTGAATGCGATCGCTTTTAATAGCAGGCGTAGGGTGCGTTAGGGGTGGGCTGGCCATCATATTAAACCTCGTAGCAAGTGTTGGGAAAGCCCGCCCCGTAACGCACCAGAAGGTTATTCGCGTAGCGTGGCCAAAAGGCCAAGGTTATTAGGTCTGTTGAATGCGATCGCTTTTAATAGACCTGGCAGCGTTAGAAGTTTTATGCTGTTGTACTACCGCCAATTCTTATCACCTGTTGCTTGAGCTGAAGTTGGTGACTTGTAGAAGAGGTGTAGGATAGGTCAATAAAAAAAGTAAATTTTGCTGTGGCTACCGATATAGAGATGTAGGGTTACAGCAAAAGATACGATGAGTGATCAAAAAAAAGCAAATAGTAGCTTGGATTAGTAGCCTTGTCCCTTTATCTCCTCAAACGGAAGACCCCAGCACATCTTTAGGTGTTCCAAAACTTCTATCACCAGCAGATAAAAGTGTTTTCAATCACTACCCCCGGAGATGATATTAGTTAGAAATCAGAGAGTTTTGGTATTTACCCGTTTGGGATAAGCCATTTAATGTGTTGCTTACCCACAGCGGAAACACTTTTTTTCTTGTCTTGGTTGCTACCTTTAGTCAACATATCTGGGTTGGCTCTCAGAAGCCCTGCTTGGAAAAACATCTCGTCTTCATTGATGCGTGTCAGGAGGCATATTTCCCCAATTGCTTCAGGAGGTATCATCCACGTTTTCCCAATTGTTGCTTTTGAATCAAATTCAATGTCAATCAAGTAGAAATCTAATTTGGTTCCTCTTTCCCATCTAAACTCATGGCGCAGATAAGCTTCTACTTTTATTCCGAAAATCGTTTTCTCCGCTTTCTCTACTTCTGCAAGTCGAGTGCGCCCCATTCGTTCACCATCAATAACGTAATCCATCGCATCTCGAATTACTTTGCCATAGCGGGATTCAAAGTTTTTGATAGTATTAAGGGTGCTGAAGAGCTTTTCGAGTTTGGCGTCCAAATTGTTTAACCTTGATAAAGCTCATACAAGTGTAACGTGTAGTGTAAATTTAGGGTTAGTCCTTCACGGATGCGATTGACCGTAGGTCACGCTACGCGAACGCTCTTACCTGAACCCAATATCTGAACAATAACTGGAGGCAAAGGTGACACAACAGTTAACTGCTATTGAAATTTGTGCGGGTGCTGGGGGAATGGCATTGGGCTTAGAACAGGCTGGCTTTAAGCACCTGGTCGTGTTTGATAATGACAAGTATGCCCATGCAACGCTTCTGAAGAATCGTTCTGGCTGGAACCCCCAATTGTGTGATGTCCGCACCTTAGACTGCTCTTCCTATGAAAATGTAGACCTTTTTGCAGCAGGGGTTCCGTGCCCTCCCTTCTCGATTGCGGGGCAGCAAAAGGGGGGGAATGATGAGCGTGATTTATTTCCGGATGCCCTACGGTTAATTCATCAGGTACAACCCAAAGCTGTACTGTTGGAAAATGTGCGAGGCTTTTCCAGTAAGAAGTTTGCTGACTACCGAACGGCATTAAATTCTGAGTTTCGGAAGATGGGTATGATCATGCAGTGGCGGGTACTGAATGCATCGGATTATAGTGTGCCCCAACTCCGTCCTCGGTTTATTTTGGTTGCCCTCAGAAAAGAGTATGTCCCTTTTTTTGAATGGCCTGAACCTATTCCTGAACCTCCAACTGTCGCTAACACGATTGGAGATTTGATGGGTTCTGACGGTTGGCCTGGGGCAGAGGCATGGATGAGTAAAGCACAAGCGATCGCTCCCACATTAGTTGGTGGCTCCAAGAAGCATGGCGGGGCTGACCTTGGCCCGACACGAGCCAAGAAAAAGTGGGCAGAACTAGGAGTCGATGGTAAAGGCATTGCCAATTCTCCGCCCAGTTCCGAAACCCCGATTGATGCATTGCCCCGATTAACCCTGCGCATGGCGGCTCGGCTACAAAACTTTCCCGATGACTGGGAATTTGTAGGAGGAAAAACTGCCCAGTATCGTCAAATTGGGAATGCACTTCCTCCAGCAGTCTCTCGCCATGTTGGACGGTCTATTGTGTGTGCTCTCAACAAAGTGGAAGTCAGTGCTACCAAACCCAAGCAATTGGAACTTTTCAGTGCCGATGTGGCTTGAATTTAGGGGTTGCTGGCTTGGTCACAAGCAGACCGGAAAGGGGAATCTTAAGAGAAAATCCTTAGGCTGGTTTATGGCTAGCAAGGTTTTCGCTGGGATGCTGGCTGCTCCGGTTGAGGTGGAAGCCCAGATACTCAAAAGTGATTAATCGTAGGGTAGGCAGTGCGTAGTAAGGCGATCGCAAACAAATGAATCGATGTGATCCACTGCCCACCCTACATGTACTCTATGGTACTTCCGCTTTGGGAAGCTTAAGGGAGTTGATCACAGTACTTCCACTTGAGGCAGTTGGATTGGTGCACAACCATTATGCACGGCCACCAAAGTATTTTGAGGTATATTCCATTTTTTGTTGTTGTTGTTGTAGCACTCGATGACTACTTTAGATCCCTTAGCTATTTTTAGTGAGTCACCACGATAAAGCTTTTCACCTTTGGATATAGAAATAACGCTTTTATTGAAGCGTGTGATCTTACCATTTCCCTTAGCTTCCACCACAATTCCTATAGGTGATTGATAAGCCAAAAATTGAGGTAATTCATCAGCAAGAACTTGATTCGTAAAACTTTGTGCAATGATAATACAAACAATTGTCAAAGCAGTTACTATCTTTTTCATTGTGGTTACTCCATACTGAGTATGCTAATTTTTCAGAAACTTGAGATGCTATTTAGCGTGACGCTCCTACACTTACCCGACAGGGAAGTGTAGGCTTCCAGCAGTTTTTAAGACTAGCAGAACTGTAAGCATTAAGCTAATGCACTACCTGCTGACTCCTGAGTGTTTATAGCTGATTTTCAAGTATCTATAGACTTATCCGACTAAGCACCAAAAATTATGCAGCAAACTTTCAATACCAGGTTGATATCCCACAGGACTTAGCCACCAATACCACTTCCTAAGGCACTAACTTTGAGCTTGCTCTCATTTTACGCCTCGTCGCCAGCATTGGGAAAGCCCGTCCGAAAATTATAACGGGAAAGATGCCCGTTGCACCCACTGGTTCAAACAGTAAAAATGAGATGCACCCAATTCTAAGTTAAGAGTTTAGCATAACAAATACCGAAGATCCTTCATTGTTTATTGGGCAACTATTTATTTAACCCAGTGTCTAAGCGCTGTCTAGCTTGGTCAATCCATTTGTCTTCATCTATATCATAACTGGAGCCATATATAAAGCAATATCTCCAATTCTTCATAATTATTGCAGTATTTTTTTCACCTGCTTTTTCTAGTACCTGAGCTAGCAAACAGTAAGCTGCTGCCTTTTGCTTATCTAAAGTAATAGCCTCCTGTAGATAAGTTTTTGCCTCAGCATAGCGATTTTGTTTGAGCCGAGCCCACCCCAGGTTTTTAAGCAAATAGTATCTCACTTCATCATTCTCATTTAGGTTTAGACCTGTTAGTAACAAGGAACTAGCTTGATCATAGTTTTTTTCGATAATATAAATTCTTCCTAAGTTATTATAAGAATAATAAAAGTCACCTTGTAAAGCAATTTTGTATTCAGCGATAGCCTTTTCCTTGTCTTGTAGTTTCTCATAAATTCTTCCTAATTGATGATGAGGTTCAACGTCGTAAGGATTCAGTACTAGTGCTCGTTTGTAGCTTGATATGGCGGCAGGATATTGCGGAGGATTATTGCTAGTGTATTGATCACCACGATTTTTGTAAAAAATCGCAATCTGAGGTAACGACAAACGAAAGGTAACAGAAATTAGTAAAATACTGAAGGCAATACCACAACTTACTTCTGCCCAAAAATATTGAGGAATATTCAAACGGGTAAGAGCACGTTTGATTGAATCCTGTCCAGCTTTTGTTAGAGCGCTTCTACCAGCCAATAGTGTTAAGACGCTCTGAGTAGCAGTAACAAAAGCCCTTACAATATTTGGTTCACCAGTCAGAAAGCGTGAGTAAATGTCTACGGTTAAACTCAAAGACGATGTTAGAAATACAACGGTCAGTATTTTCCATAGCCAGTCAAGATAATCCCATCGATGCTTTGGAGGTTTGAAGAACCACCACCAAGCGTCTACTTTAGGATTCAAAATAGAATGCCATTCAGTTAGATCGACTACTGTGGTAATCTTATTAGTCTCTTGCTTTAATCGGTTATCTAGATCGTTAACCTTAATCAAGCTTCCTGTAGGAATCTGTGATTGATTGGTTAATTCTGCTTGAACTGTATCACGAGCAGTCAAAACTTCTAGAACTATTTCTTTTGATGGCGAGCGGGAGGATCCCACTTTGGAAGAAACATACCGCATTAAGCTGTATGATTGTGATTTTACTGCCCACTTAAAAAGATATATTTGCCAAAGTGGGATGCTCCCTGACGAGCTAGTATCTTCAAGTTTAGTCAGTGCATGAGTATAACGTTGAATAGCAGACTCTAACGTTGATATAGCAGAGTTAGTCTTAGGAGTTTCTCCTGGCATAAGCTGACTTGACATTTAATTGCCTCAGATTACAACAACCTTTTCTAAAATTAAGCCATTGTCTGAGTGATGGGAATGTTTTCAGCACAGTCAGGTATAAGCGCGATCGCACCAACAATCACATCAGTCTTTGACCGGCCAGTTTGCTCAACCTAGTAGCTATTGAGTTATGGAAAAGGGTTGGAGGAATCCTAATGGCGATTTGAGGTTTAGTAATAGCATCAATCTAAAGTAGCGTTAAAATACCACTTGTATGACTAAGTGTTGCTATTGCTGTATTAATTCTTAACATTAGGGCAAATCTGCTCTGGAGGTATTTCTGCTCACCGACATCAGCTAGTGCTTTACAGAAAGCCCAGCAACGGTTGCGAAACCTTAGGCCAGAAGACATTTCCCAATCCTATCACGACCAGATAAAGCAACAAAAAGCTAGAGGGGCGCTTGTCGCCCCTCTAGCAGGATGGGTAGTGCGTAGTAAGGCTGTTGCCAGCAAATAAATCGGTGAGATGGACTGCCCACCCTAGATATTAAGGTTCTTCAGTACCTGCTATGCTAAATTTTCAGTTCAGAAACTCATAAAGGTTACTCTACAAGGGTTATGAGGCTCTTTAACTAACAAAATGTTCTGAATACGGCCTCTTTCTTCTGCTCCGTTCGCGTAGCGTGGCCTACGGCCTCAGTCCCTGCTCCCTTTGGCACAGTGTTTATTTAGCATAACAAGTACGGAAGAGCCGATATTAATAAGCAGGTGCATAAAATTAATTACACATTTTCTAAAACTCAAACCCTTGCAATATATGGGTTACATAGATTGATAGTAGGCAATTAATTTTGTTTAGGTGCTTAACTATTTTTTTTTATTATGTAATTTTTATCATCAAAAAAAATCCGGAATAAATAGATATATACAGAATGAATTATATAAATTAAATTATTTTTATTTTTAATTTGATAAAAAATATAATGTTTAGCCAAATAAAAGTATTACTAATAATAGAGCAATGTAATCCTGAGTGGCCGTCTGTACCTTTATTAGCTTACAAATACTTTGAAAAAATTAGCCAAATTGTTGATGTAACTCTTGTTACCCACGAACGAAATAAAGAAGCTCTTGAAAAGTCAAGGGAAAATACTCATAAAATAGTTTATTTTAGCGAGAGTAAATTCAGCAAATTGTATTATAGCTTTTTGGAAAAAATTACTACAATAAGGGGTAGAATAAATTGGCCTTTATTACATACATTAAGCTACCCTATTTACGAAGAATTTAATCACCTGGTTTATAAAAAATTCCGAAGACAAATACTGAATGGAGATTATGATGTGGTGCATGCACTAACTCCGATAATGCCAAGATATCCTGTTAAGGCAATCAAAGCATGTAAGCAAACTCCTTTCCTTCTCGGTCCAGTTAACGGTGGTGTTCCCTTTCCAGAAGGATTTCAAAAAATAGCAAAAAAAGAATATGCTCATTTAAATTTATTGAGAGCTATTGGTCGATACTTCATACCAGGCTATGTGGCTACTTACAAGAAAGCAGACAAAATTTTAGCAGGATCTACCTATACTTTAAATATGTTAAAAGACCTGTTTAAAATTCCAGATGATAAGATCGAGCTTTTCTATGAGAATGGGATATCCCAGGATTTTTTAACACAAGTGAGTACCCGCAGTAATGGTAACAAGCTTCATTTACTATTTGTTGGGAGATTAGTTCCCTATAAGTGTCCTGATATCGTCATAGAAGCAATTAGTAAATTGGACAAAAGCATCAAAAATAAAATTCAACTAACAATAGTTGGCGATGGTTCAGAGAAAGACAATCTTCTGAACAGAGTGCAAGAACTTGGTTTAGAAAAAGTAGTAAATTTGGTGGGTTGGGTTACCCAGCAGGAAACACTTGAGTATTACCGTAAGTCCGATATTTTTTGCTTCCCCTCTATCAGGGAGTTTGGTGGAGCAGTGGTTTTAGAGGCGATGGCTTGTGGGCTACCTTGTATTGTGGCAAATAATGGCGGTATTGGTGAATATGTAACTGAGGAAACGGGTTTTAAAATCGAACCTATTTCGAGAGAATATCTGACGAAAGAACTAACCAATAAAATCCAAGTACTGGCTACAGATGAAGAACTACGAAAAAAAATGTCAGCTAAATCTATCGAAAGAGTTCAAGAATTTGAATGGAGCAACAAAGCCAAACAAATTGTTAATGTTTACCATCAAATGATTAGCAAAAAATTATCTGATCGCTAAAAAAAGGGTAAGAATTACGGTAGGGGGTATTGACAAAAAGTCTGTTGGGTGGACTCATTTTTGTAAAAAAGAAGGGAAGTATGGAGCCTCACAAGTGTAGGTTTTTTACAAAGGGGAAAGTAAGGAGTCATCGATCAGGTATAGAGTAGATCAAGCAGCAACTGTGTATGAGTGTTGAGGGATGAACTACAATCGACATTTGAAATAATGGAAGGGTAGTGCTACACAACTAGTGATTTTACACATCAAGTTCGGGAGAGCCCGTTTTCTCAAATTCAGCCATTGTCTGAGTGATGGGAATGTTTTCAGCACAGCCAGGTATAAGCGCGATCGCACCAACAATCACATCAGTCTTTGACCGGCTAGTTTGCTCAACCTAGCAGCTATTGAGTTCTGGGAGAAGGGTTGAAGGAATTTTAATGGCGATTTGAGCTTTACTCACAGCATAAATCTAAAGTAGAGGTATTATACCACTTGTATCACTAAGTTTTGCTATTGCTGTATTAATTCTTAATATCACGGTTAATGCCGTCTGGAGGTGTTTTTACTCACCGACATCAACTAGTCCGTTGGTGGGCAGTGCGTAGTAAGGCGATGGCAAGCAACTGAATCGGTGTGATCCACTGCCCACCCTACATCTGTGTTCCCGATTCCCGACTCCCGACTCCCGATTCCCGATTCCCGATTCCCGATTCCCGATTCCCGATTCCCTACTCCCTACTCCCTACTCCCTACTCCCTTTCCAAAAAAGACTTGACAAGTCTACCTAGTAGTAGGTAGCCTAAAGTCATGAAACAGAAAACTGCTCAACAAATCCTAGACGTAGCTCAATCCATGGTGCGCAACCGAGGCTACAGCGCCTTTAGTTACGCGGACATTTCCAAAGAAATAGGTATCCGTAAGGCTAGTATCCATTACCATTTTCCATCTAAGGATGATTTGGTAAAGGAATTAGTTAAACGATACCAAAAAAACTTGGCACGGAAATGTTTTGAAATTGAGCAACAGGAAACAACACCACAAGCACAATTGAGAGAGTTTGTGAATCTCTATCGAGATGGTTTGCAAGACAATAAAATTTGTTTGTGTGGAATGTTGACAGCAGATTTGAGTGTTTTAAATTCCGAAATCAAAGCAGAGATCAGAAGTTTCTTTTCTGTCACTGAATCTTGGGTAGCCAGACTATTGCACCGTGGCTGTGAAACCGAGGATTGGCAGTGTAGCAAATCGGTGGAAGTAGAAGCAAAAATGCTACTTTCGATGTTACAAGGAGCGCAATTATTAGCCCGGGTAGCGGAAGATAGTAGTGCTGCTTTTGATCAGATTACTGGTGCATGTCTGGAAGAGAAGCTATCAGCGGTCAGCGATTAGCTTAAGCGCTACGCGCACGCTACGCGAACAGCTATCAGCGGTCAGCTATCAGCTATCAGCGGTCAGTGGTCAGCGGTCAGCTATCAGCTAATGGGCTATGGGTCACAGGCTAGAAGCCTATTCCACGGTACTTGAGGTGCTGATGCGAAAGTCACAGGCTAGAAGCCTGTTCCACACTACTTGAGAATAAAATAAGCTGACAGCTGACCGCTGACGGCTGACGGCTGACCGCTAATAAAGGAATAATTTTTTTTATTCCATCGTCTACCTTCTAGTAGGTAATTAAAATAAAATCAATCCATCAATCAATTAAGGAGATAATCATGACACAGGCATTTGCGGGACAAAAAATCATTGTTGTTGGTGGCACCAGTGGTATGGGTAAAGCGGTTGCTCAATTAATTCTTCAGCAGGGTGGTGCTGCGGTTTTAATTGGCTCACGTCAGCCTAAACTGGAAGAAGCAGTAACGGAACTTAGTCAATATGGAACGGTAGTGGGTGAGTTAGCGACGAGGGTCTTCGAGCTCTGCAAAGGCTTCTATAATTGCGATTTGAGACACAAGAGTAGATGGATTAGACTAAATTTGCGCTCAATTATACCATATCTTGTTTATATTTAGAATGAAATAGCCCTGGACTTCAGCTGCACCTAAATTTCCCTTAAAAAGGGGGACTTCAGCTGCACCTAAATTTCCCTTAAAAAGGGGGACTTCAGCTGCACCTAAATTTCCCTTAAAAAGGGGGACTTCAGCTGCACCTAAATTTCCCTTAAAAAGGGGGACTTCAGCTGCACCTAAATTTCCCTTAAAAAGGGGGACTTCAGCTGCACCTAAATTTCCCTTAAAAAGGGGGACTTCAGCTGCACCTAAATTTCCCTTAAAAAGGGGGACTTCAGCTGCAATATCAAACCTGCTCCTAAATGACTAGCTTACTTTTACCAAAACTAAATTATCTTCTTCCTTTGTTTCATAGCTTGTCAAGGGTTTGTCTGCAGGTCCTTTCGTTACTTTGCCATCTAAATCAAATTTAGAACCGTGGCAAGGACAGTTAAATATTTTATCCTCTTGCTTCCAATCCACGCTACAGCCTTGGTGAGTACACCTAGGGTTTACGGCAACAAGACTATTGTTGCTCAGATTACGCACGACTAGAATATCTGCTATCTTGTCGCTAATTTTGCCTTTGTCTTCTAACTCCTGCACTGTGCCAACGGCTTGGAATCCATCCTCTCGCACCGACTTATCAATCTTAGGGCTTTCCTTTTCTGTTGCTTGTGGCGGACTTGGCTCAGGACTACAGGCAGCTAATGCTACTGGTAGATAAGTAGCTAATGCACCAACACCAAACCAGCCCATAAATTTACGACGATCCATAGTATACCTCTACCTGGAAAACGATTTATTTTAATAATAAACCATAATTAACAATTAATTATATTATCTCTCAATCTAGGAATTTTTAATCGAAAACATGACCAGCTAAATTAGGTTGATAATTTCTTCCTCATTAGTTGGTATTATGCATTTTTAGTTGGTTTTAATTAATTTTAATTATCTTTAGCCATAACTGGTTGATTTTGACTCCATTGTTTCACTATATTTTTACTAGATTTAGAGAGCAACCAACGGTTATATCTGGTAGCTGCAGCTGCTACAAATAATAAGTCTAAACCAACTAGGGTCCCGACAATTAATTCTGAGCCACCAGTACTAAATCCATAACTGTGTAAACCAGTACCGAGAACAAAGTTAACGCCATACCAAGCCATCAACACAGCATTAAAACAAACTACACTAATGACTGCCATCCCAAAGTCTGCTAACCATCCTACCAGACGACCATGTAAGGGGACTATGTAACACATTAGGGCAATCAACGCCCAGGTTTCTTTGGGGTCCCAACCCCAGAAGCGACCCCAGGAGAAGTGAGCCCAGATGCCACCGAGAATAATGCCAGTAGTGAGCAGTAAAACACCAATTTGTAGGACTCGATAGTTGAATTTTGATAGATAGGAAATTCGTTGAAAGGATTGGGGAGCAACTAGATAATGTCCTAGAATAATATGTCCTAATCCCATCGCTAAGGCAAAACTAGCATAGCTGAGGGTAATGGTGGGAACGTGGATACTTAGCCAGAAGTTGTCTCGTAGTACTGGTACAAGGGGGGCAATACTTGGATCTAGCACGGCTGGAAGACTGTCTGCTAGAAGAAGACAAAGGATTGATAAAGGAGCAGCGGCTAACAGATAGTATTTTGCCCGGTAGATTAGCTCAAATACTAGGGCAATGGCGGCTATCCCAAATCCAACCCACACTACGGATTCATACATATTGGTGACTGGGGGACGTCCGGCAATTTCCATGCGGGTGATAAAGCCGTAGCCTTGGATGAAAAGACCTGTCAGGAAAATTCCTACTGCACCTGAGTAGAGGTCGAATTGTTTGAAGGATAATCCTAATAACAGGACTAGTAATGCGATCGCATAAATTTTCCAGGCTTTACTAAAGGGGCGAAAACTAGAGAAGTTAACTTCCCGTTGCAGCAAGGAATCCTTGGGGTAAATTTCAGGGCTAAGAGCGGCTAACTGCTGATGTAGTGTTTCCGCGACTTGCCCAACCTCCACAGTAGTCAGTAGGGGATCTAAACGATAGGCTTGTTTGAGTGTTTGGTAACTTTGCTGTAGGGGGGTAATTTGTTCGTTGGTGTAATACTGTTGCGATTGAGGTATGCTTACCCAAGTGCCTTTACTCTCGCTGGGATGGGGAACTAGGGGTAGGGTATCAGTACCTACCGTGCGTAACATTAATGCCAGTCTGTCTTCTATGGTGAGGGCTTCTCGTTCGTCTCTAGTCAGCTCAATGTTGTCCGCTTCTTTTTGATTGGCTTCCAGAACGATGGCACCTAGGTTGGAACTGACTAATTCTGCGAAGGAGAAGTATTTTCGTTCTAGGTCAAGACCAATTTTTTCTTTGAGGGGGCGGTAGGTAAGTAGAATGAAGGGTTCTTGGTTCCAGTCTCGGTTATTAAACCATAGGGATAGGTAGGTTTGGAAATAGTTGAGGGTTTGATTGTTTTCTAGGCGGTAGTTAGTGGAACCGTGGATTTTGGCTACGGTTTCTCGGGCTACGGTGTCTAAGGGTTTTTTGCGCCCATCAAGTTGGACGGCTAGGGTTTGTAAGGGGTCTAGGGGTGATGGTTGGAGTTGGGTTGGAGGTATGATCAGGATTACGATTCCGAGACAAAGTCCGATCAGGAGTTGGAGTGGTTTCATCAGAGGACAGGAGTAAACGCTAAACAGAAGTAAACGCTAATCTGAACTAGAACAAAGTATGCTAGGGAGAATGATAGTACAAGGGAACTCCGGACTCCTCTGGCTGGCGGCGCAGTTTTTTAGCTATCCCTCGACCATAGAACATGATGGTGATGCCACCGATTACTAGACCGGAGCCTGTCCAGGTTAAAGCAGTTACCCAGGCTGGTTCTCGCTTGATTTGTAGGGTTGATTGTTTTAAGTCACCGGGATTCCAGGAAGCTTGGGCTATTTTCCAGCCTTGATACCAGGTTGGATGGTTCATCCAAACGTTGCGGTGGGAGATGACATGGTGATCCCGGTCTTCGATCCGGATTTTGCTAGTCCACATAGCAACGGAATCACTGCCTTCATTGCGTTCAACGATGAAGTCTTCTAATGCGATCGCAAACGGCAGTTGCAAGAGTTTGGGACTAAAGGCAGCAAAGATTTCTCCTGTTGGTTCGTTAATCGTAGTCGGTTCGCCCCAGGGTAACCAGGTTTGGATTCCGGTTTCGGTGCTGACTAATAAGGCTGGTACTCCCTTAACGGTTGGGTCAAATACAGGTATGACCTGACGATTGATTTTGCCATGGGGAATATACTCGTCTAGAGTAATTTGGAAGTCTGCCCAACCGGGACTGACAGCTTTTCCAACCTCTAAGGTTCCAGATTTAAATCCTTTCGAGGAATGGGCCGCATAGAATAGCTGACCTGATTGAGTCACGATCACCCGGAAATAATCCTGTGATTGCTGGGGTTGAATGTTATAGCTAATCTCAATTCCTTCTAGGGGTTTTCCTGATACCACTGAACGAATTGGGGGAAAGTTTTCCTTTCCAAACACAAACCAGCGTTCAAGCCCTTCTGGTGTGGATACCTCTAACTGTACTGCGGGATTTCTCAGTTGTTGGGAGGCCGTTGTCGGTTGGTTGTCGGCGTCTAGTCGGAAATCCGGCCAAAAATCGACGACTTTGACTGAGGAGTCTGGGGCTTGGGATGACAGAGCTTGTTTTATATCGATAATCTCTGTATCTATCTTGTCCCTTTCTTTTGACGTTACCTTGATGCTACCCCAAGGACTCAAGTTTTGTTCTTGAGGGGGGGATAGCAGAGATTTTCCTTTTCCTGTCGCTACCGTATCAACCTGAATGATTTCTAATTCAGCTGGCCCAATCCCTACTTTGCTATAGGCTACTGGGGCTACAGCTATATACCGCTCTAGGGTTTGCCCCATGCGATCGCTTTTCAAGCGTAATCGCACTGCTGGATTATCTACTGCTAGATTATCTGCCGTTGCCCCTTCGGTAAAACTAACTGTTTTGATGGTGTTGTCGCTGTAGCCTACCAAAGACAGTTTACCAATTTGCTTGGGGATGACTGAACCATCTGGCTTGATCAATACATCAGTTTGCTGCAACTGTGATGATGGTGTCATCACTTCCACAAATTCCCCTTCAACCCGAATCTGATTGCTCGAAGCCGTATCGGTGCGCAAAGGTAACATGCCCTCTACACCTAAGTGGATTACAGCCGCTGAACCAGCGATAATTACGATGATACCAAGATGGGTCAGAGCAAAGCCGATTTTACGCGCACCTCGCCAGGGATAGCGATACAGAGCTGATACCGCTAGGTTGAGGGCTAGTAGGAACATTAAGGCTCCAAACCACGGACTTTTGTAAATCTCCTGTTGCACGGTTGTTGACCCGATCTGAGATTCGTAAAACGTCGCCCCAATTAAGATAGCGACAATAATACTAAGTAAAGGGACAGCTAGTTTAATCGAGCCAATAAATTTCAAGGTATGCTCAAGCATATATAGCAGTTCTAAAATAGGTGAGGTACACAATAACTTTGGTATTTTAGGGAATAGGGAATGGGAAAACGGTAATAGGTAATATCAAAGTCGCAAGTGGTCAAAAATCCTGTGTACCACATTACTATGAAAACCACTATATCAAGTTTTTCATCTTAAAGGTGTACTCAATTCTTCTACTAATAGTCTACTAAATTAGACATTGCTAAACGGTTGCGTAAACGCGATCGCTAACATCATACTTCGATACTGGCCATATCACGGTCTGTCTATAATTTCTCATCTGTAAGGAATTGTGACTAACACCAGACCCAATCCAGATCACGTTTGAGGTTATCTATGCTGTTGTACACTAGTCCATCTAGCCAACTTACCACAACCAATCCTGAGGAAGTACTGAAGCGATATGCTAGGGGAGAACGGGATTTTCGGGGCATAAATCTGAGTGAGGAATTGTTGAGTTGGGTAGATCTTGAGGGGATAAATCTCAGTGGTGCTCAGCTTTATGTATCTATCTTAGAAGGGGTTAACCTTACCGAAGCGAACCTTACTAGAGCTAACCTCAGTTGGATAGACTTAACTGCAGCTACTTTAATCAAGGCAAATTTGACTGAAACTAACTTACACAAAGCCGATTTGCGTGGAGCGGATTTGAGTGGTGCTAACCTTCAGGGCTCAGATTTAAGTGGTGCTAACCTTATGGGTGCGGATTTGAGTGGTGCTAACCTTATGGGTGCGGACTTAACTAGTGCAGTAATGTCTCATAGTTTTGATATCGGTATCTTAAAGTTGGCAGCTTTCTAGACAGATCTTGTTTCTGGGTTGTTTTGTTGAAGGTTGTGTTGTTGAATGTTGAAGGTTGAAGGTTGTTTTGTTGAATGTTGAAGGTTGAAGGTTGTTTTGTTGTTCGCCTTTGGCGTCCGAAGTAGGGTAGGTTGTTTGGTTTAAGGGTTAATAACCTGTAACTTTCTAACCTGTAACTTTCTAACCTGCAACTTTCTAACCTGCAACTTGTCACCTATGGTAATCCTGTTTTCAGGATAATAGCTCTTGCAGCACTTTAGTGATAATTGTTTCAGGGATTTTGCCAACTAGGATTTCTTTCTCTTGCTGATTAGTGTCTAGAAATGTGAATTGAGGCACACCAGTCACTCGGTATTTTTCAATCGGTTTAGCCCACTGGGGGTCATCTACATTTAGCATCACCCAATTGACACTTTCTCCATACTGCTGGTGTACTTTGTTTAGGATGGGAGCCATGGATTGACAAGTGTTACACCAGTCAGCGTAAAATTCTATTAAAGTGGGCTTATTATTGCTCAAAGCAACTTCATAAGGTAGGGATTGTTTTACCATTGTTTTGATTAGAGCTAACCCAGCCACGGTCGAAGTGCTAAGGCTAGATACATCAGAACGAGTTAGGAAAAATGTTCCAGCTGCGAATACAACAGTGATTATTCCTACAACAATGCTGAGTTTTGCCCTGAGTTTTCCTTTCTCACTATTCATTATAGTATTTCTCAATTGGGTTTTGACGCGGTGGTGCGTTACGGGACGGATTGTCCCAACACTTGCTATGGCTTGTGTCTTGGCGAGCCCGTCCCTAACACACCCTACGCCACTGTTGCCTGCTCCCTATTCCCTATTCCCTATTCCCTATTCCCTATTCCCTATTCCCTATTCCCTATTCCCTATTCCCTGTTCCCTATTCATTGATAGTAATAGGCCAGAAATATGTGAAATCCTAGCATCACAAAGAAGACACTGACTAGGAAGATATGGGTAGATAGCCAGATAGAGCGTAGATTACGAATTAAGGGGCCTTTAGATATACCCGGTAGCATCCTACCAATGCCATCCTTTGCTGGCACCCAACCAAAATATTTTCTAGGAGATTCCAGCACCCCGGTTTCCGCCACAACACCGACTAGAGCCGATAGGGTTACACCAAAAAATAGCCACAGGAATATAGAATTAAAATTCTTCCCTGTCGCCCCAATGGTATGAATTAATGTTGTCCCTAAAAGGGCGACTCCCAAAAAGATATGTAAACTCCGCCACAGCTGTATGGAACCAGGAATAGTAAACTTAATCATCCAGCCACTACTACGCTTTCTAGCCGTTAGTACTATCTCAAACAATACAAAGGCTAGGGATAGATAGCCGGTAATTTGCTTATAAAGTTCCCCTTGTAAAAGCTGATACCATTTAAAGTAATTCTCCCGCAGCATCGGTATATAAAGGGGACTGAGGGCAAAGGGAGTCAGAATTACCACACAGATGAAGGTGAGGATGATTAAGGTAGAAAATTTGGGCTTCATAACATAGTGGCTTTTCGGTTAAACCTATTTTGTAAGCATTCAGCAGTCAGCAGTCAGCAGTCAGCAGTCAGTAGTCAGCAGTCAGCAGTCAGCAGTCAGCAGTCAGCAGTCAGTAGTCAGCAGTCAGCAGTCAGCAGTCAGCAGTCAGCAGTCAGCAGTCAGCAGTCAGCAGTCAGCAGTCAGTATTTGGGTGATAGCTGATAGCACCTCAAGTAGCGTGCGCGTAGCGCTAATCGCTGATAGCTGATAGCTGATAGCTAATAGCTGATAGCTGATAGCTGATAGCTGATAGCTGATAGCTGATAGCTCACACATTTACCCTAAAAATTAGGTGCCTTTTAGAGGCAGATTAATGATGATGCCACCCATGACTTCGCCCATCTCAAAGACTTTGTCGGGATAGCGCTCTTTGTGTACAGGATGGGTGTTGTGGCAAGTGATACAGGCTTCAGCGACAGCTTTATCAGGGTAGACGGCAGAATAATAGGTTGTACCGGCAATTTCTTGATAGTCTTTGTAAGGCTCACCAGTTTCAACCACTTCTGCCATCGCTTTCTTTTCAAATTCAGATTTTGGCGCTTGGTTATCGTTGATATTCCAAGGGGAAATTAAGCCGTAGGTAAACTCTCCTTTGTCAGCAGCAATCTCTGCTCCTAGACGGAACATCTGAGCTGGTAGCGGAATACCACCAGTTTGTTGCCAACCTTCAGTGGCTTCCGCATCAACTACTCCCTTTGGCTTGTCTTTACCTTCTAATTTCGTCAAGCGGTTAATGACGTGCTTGGTGTAAGCGGTGCGGTCTGCTAACAGCACGGTATGGATATAATCCACAACTAGTTCTGGAGCAACACCTCCAGCTTGCTGACTGGAACCGCCGCCACAAGCTACAACAGTGACGCAAATCGCTAAACCTAAGGCAATTAATCCCACAGCTTTGGTTTTCATGCGATGTAGCAATGTCTTGATTGCCATGATTTCGTATCTCCTCTCGTTGTATTTAATTGGTATGACGTGGCTATGACGTAGCTATGACTAGGGCTAGGAATGATTAGCGTTAGCTAGTAGCGTTAATTAGTAGCTTTTACTACTAGTAGCGTTAATTAGTAGCGTTAATTAGTAGCTTTAGTTAGTAGCTTTAACTACTAGTAGCGTTAATTAGTAGCGTTAATTAGTAGCTTTTACTACTCTTCAGCCTGACTCGACCGTTTCTTCTCAAATGCACGAACTAGATCAAAGGTTTCTAGCTTCAGGGTAGGAGGTTGAGAAAAGTTTTCCTCCACTAGCTCATCGTCGAAGATGCTGTTATAGCTATACTCGACGCTGTGACAGTTCATACAAACTTCCTTAACCATGCGATCGCGTGGTTTAAGAGTAAACGTATTGTTGTGATTAACGACAATTGTGTTTTCTGTATTTTCCAGCTGCTGACGAGGTAGATGACAGGTAGCACAGGTCACCGATTCACCATTAGGTCTGGGTAAGGTGCCTTGGTCAGCAAATAGTTGGGCATGCTTTGAGTTTTGATAGTTGAGGGAGTGGCTGTCATTATGACAGGTCAAGCAGGAATCTACAGAGGCTTGCCAGGTATCTACAGAATGGACATTGTGACAGCTGTTGCAGTTCATTTGCTTGTCCATCGCTGACTCTTTCATCGGCAAATGAGCCATTGCTGGTGTCAAGGGAGATAGTCCTTCTGAGATCCGAATGCCATGCTTACCATACAGAAACGTTTCAACCGCTACCTCATGGCAACTTTGACAACTTTCCTGGGTTGGTTTAACCACTAATTCTTTAGTGTCAGAGTCTTGGTGACAGCTAGAGCAGTTAACGTCTGCTAAGGCATGAGCACTGCCTTGCCACAACTGATTAATCTCAACTAATTCCGCTTGGGAAAGCGATGCAGCGGCGTCTTTGGGCACACCCCCATTGGCTACATCAATAACGTTGTTTGCGTTACCTCGGATAGCGCTGACCAATACCAAGCCAATTAGGACGAGTACAATGGCAATCAGTTTTTTCATGACTCGCTCCCCAGGAATTCTTCACCTAAATCGGGAGTAGGCGCTTCTTCTAATTCCCCAGTAACTGTCCGCTCCAACAGTACAGGTTCTGGCAACATCGGCAACTGATCGATATTCTGACGCAGGAATCCTGTAGAGATGGAGCGGTGGTCGTGGAAGTTATGACAGCCTGCGGTCCAGCAACCATCCCGAGTAAATCCTGTATGACTGGCTAAGTCACCGGTGATGATGCCTTCATGGCAAGCCATACATAGGTCTGGCTTTAGGTGAACTCCTCGCCCAAACATATGGACGTGTTCGTTATGACAAGCAGTACAGGTCAGTACATCTATCTTGGTTAAAAGTTCAGCCCAACGGGGGTCACGGAACTTTTTAGCTCCGTGAGCATCTGCTGCCATTTCCGCTTCGTGACAGCGCATACAGGTTTCGTTGGTGACCGGTTTAAACCCCTCATGACAGGAGTTACAGGAGACCTCAAACAAAACATGCCCCTCCGAGGTAGTGCCAGGAAGGAACACACTGCGATGATCTAACGCGAAGGCAGCGGTTAACCACGTTAGTAGGATCACCATCACACCGATGATGACTACCTTGGATTGGAGAATAGTGGGCTTAAAAAACTTACCCAGATTGCTTGCCATTTATTTTTAACTATTTACAACCCCATGGCTTACAAGAGCATGGCCAGGATCAGGGTAACAATTGCACCAGCTCCAAACACTCCACCGAATAATGGCCAGTTAATGTTGGTTTCCGGCACCTCATACTGTTGGGGGCTGGCTGTTGTCGCCTCTGGTTTTGGGGAATCTAACTCCACTTCTTCAGAGGAATAATCCGCACCATCCAACATGATGGTGGTAATCGCTCCGTAGGCATCTACCCAGGCTTGCTTGACCTCTGGTGTCCAATCCGCACCCAAGTATTGCTCAAAGGTTTTTAGGAGGCTATTGCCCACTAATGGATAATGTTCTGGAAGCGCTCCATACTTAACATGTCTCGCTCCTAGTCCTTTGAGGGCTGCACCGAGGGTATCTGGTTTGCGTAGATTTTCTACTACCAGTACCAAGGAAGCCAGCAGTTTTTTCTGTTGCGCCACCATATCTGTGGTATCGAACAGAGGCTGGGCGGCTGGATAATCGGTGAATAGATTTTCGTAGAAGCTGGCTACAAATTCTGTAGCGCGAGGCTTAACCTGATCAAAGCTTTGTTCTAATAGTTCAACTTGTAAAGACATTGTTCTATATTACTCCGTGTGATTTACATGTTATTTACATGGGATTTAACTGTTAGTTTGGCACCCAGCACCCGATAATTACTTAAGCCCACTTCTGGGTTGGGGTTATTGAGGTTGAGAGCTTGACATCCGCTAAAGGTAGATGCCCAGTGGAGATCACCTCCCACCAGGCAGGATTGTAAAGATGTCTAACTGTGTAAGGTTCCCACTGACTAACTGACTAAGTCGATGTGATTAGATCAATAGTCCATATCGAGATCTAACGATAGGTTTCACAATTGGGAAACATCGTAGCTTTGGTTACAAATAATTTATAAAAATGAATAGTATGCATTAAACTATTGCATGTAATACATTTTCGATTTGATAATTAGGCTTTGGTTGGAGAACGCTTAAATTAGAGTCCGATATTCGGGTCGGAAAATCAGCTGTTCGTCGGATCAGTCTCCTCTGTGATCGAGATAGTAGTCAAATGCACTTAATTTGGTTGGTGCAGTTAATTTTTTATTGCCGTGAGGCAACGATTAAACAATGCTGAACATTTTAAAACAAGCCAGTCTTGCTGGACAGCAGGAAAATTTTTCATTACTAACTCACCATCTTCAGCAGTTGTCCTTAGGGAAAAATGGTCAGACACAGCAGCGGTTAAATGATGAAGAGTTTCAGCTAGCCTTGAGTCTGGGATTACAGGTGCTCAAGAGTGGGGATTTTCAAGAAAAATGGGATTTAGTAAAGGTGCTACCAAAACTGGGGAAAGCTGTTATTGCTCCGGTGATCAGCATCCTAGAAGATGAAGCACTAGATTTGGAAGTCCGTTGGTTTGCTGGTCGAATCTTAGGTCAGTTTGATGACCCGGCAGTTGTGATGGTGTTAGTCAAATTGCTGAAGGATGGTGAGGATGAAGAGTTAGCCTATATGGCAGCTGAGGCACTGGCAAACATTGGGACTTCAGCAGTGGCGGCTTTAAGCTGTTTCCCAGAATCCCCAGAGGCCAGATTATTGGCAGTGCAAGCCCTGGCTCATATTCACCGTCCGGAAGTGATTGAGCCATTGCTGAGTGTGGTTAATGACCCCAGCTGGGAAATACGGGCTACTGCTATTGAAACCCTCAGTAATTTTCGCTCACCTTCAATTACTCCAGTGCTCCTGAACGCCTTAAGCGATAATGTGGCAGCGGTGAGGAAAGAAGCGGTGATTGGTCTAGGGTTACTACGCACTCTGTTGCCAGATTTAGATCTAGTCAAGCGGATTAAACCATTGCTTTATGACCTGAATTTGGAGGTTTGCCACCAAGCTGCGATCGCACTCGGGCGTTTAGCTACCTTGGACGCCCATCAAGCGTTAGTTAAGGCACTCCAGTCACCACCTACACCAATCACTTTACAAATCGAGATTGTCCGTGCTTTCAGTTGGGAGTTTACTACCAATTCCCTACAACAGTTGCAAGCAGTGCTGAGGTCGGCACCCACACCAGTCTGTCGGGAAATCATTAGCGTCCTGGGGATGGTAGAGTCAGACTATTTGAAACCCAAAGCAGCTGAGATTTTGATCGACTTTTGTCAATCAGGGCAAGTGGCTACGGAAAATCAGCAAATCAAACAAACCCTAGCTATGTCCCTAGGACAATTAGCTCAATGTGAATCAATACCATTACTGAAAGACTTGGTGGCAGACTCAGATCACTCCGTGAGCTTGCATGCGATCGCAGCCCTCAAAAAATTCCCATTGTAAATTTTGATTGTAAATTCCCAGTAAATTCCCATTAGTCTAGGTGCGTCAAGCCTTCAGGGCCTACCGTTGCTAACGCTTGCATTTTTTTGTGCTATACTCTATACTTGTGGTTTAATTCAGAAGTGGGCTACCCCTTAACTCAAATCCCTAAGGCGGATTTTGATTGAGGAAAGCCGATCTGAGCCATCCATAGAGAAAACAGAAAAATCAATAAAAAGCAAAGATATTGCGGAGCAAGCGTGGTTTATTAGCCAATTCTGGGCGTTTGCTTCATGATTTTGCCACAAAAATTTGCTAGCATCAAGTACACTCGCGAACCCTAGGGGACGATTTGGCAGAAGGCCGTTGAGTAGTCCAGCCTCAATTGTTCCTAGACTTGCTCTGTGGATGGAGAAATACGAGTGAATATAAACGAAGATCCCGTATTCAAAGCACTTCTGAGTTCACTGAACACAAATCCAGGCTTTGACTTTACCAAGCACGAGATTCCAGCTCAAAAGTGCCTCAAACTTGAATCACTAGATACTAAGCAATCCTCTCTACAGCCGGAGCTGCTCTATGCTGCTCTAGAGGAACTCTCTACGGGTCTTGAGGAACTCAGCGAGAAGTATGAGGCTTTGCAAGCGGCTTACGCTGTGTTACAAGCACAGCAAAAACACTACCATAATTTGTTTGAATTGGCTCCTGAGGGTTACCTGGTAACCAATGCTCAAGGAATTATCCAAGAAGCAAACTATGCAGCGGCTAGTCTACTCAACGTACAGCAGTATTATCTGGTCGGTAAACCGCTGATGAGCTTTATCAGTGAAGCTGAGTCTAATCGGTTCCACCACCAACTCCACCAGCTCCAGGAATTGCAAAAGCTCAAGGACTGGCAAGTGGTGTTGTGTCCACGGCAAGGTAAACCTGTAGCGGTTGATATGTCTGTATCTGTCTGTTGTGACCCTCAAGGCAATGTTGTTAGTATCCACTGGCTGATACTCCATGTCACTGGGTTCTAGAACTGCTAAAAGAACTTGAAGTTAAAAACATCAGGGCTCTACAATGCAGTTTTAGCATTACCGTTTCTCTGGAATTGAGCAAACCCCTGAATAAGATCATCAATTAACTAGCACAGATGGCTGATTCTAGCTATTCCGATCTTTTTCGATAATCAATTAACGTCTCTGAGCCTCTATTAACCGATTAGTGTGGCGGGAATCGGGAATCGGGAATCGGGAATCGGGAATCGGGAATCGGGAATCGGGAATCGGGAATCGGGAATCGGGAATCGGTAAAAAATACTGTTTACCTGATAGGTATGAAAAATGCTGTAACTATCAGACCACAATTTGTTGTATACCGACAAATTCTGTTTCAAAGGTTAACTTTTCATCTTCTAGCAGCATTTCAATTACTTCTCGCAAATTTTCCTTTAATTCGTCTAAGGTTTCTCCCTGAGAATGTGCGCCTTTAAATCCTGGAATATAACCAACGTAGAGATTGGTATCCAAATCTCGCTCAACAATTGCAGTAAATGTTTTCATGAAATTATATTTTTTAATTTAATAAGATGTTAACAGTTAGATTTTGATTAAGAGGATATCTGAAAAGTTTTTTGATATTGAATTTTGCCCCCCTAGCCCCCCAATTCTGGGGGGAACAAGAATCATTTTGCTGGTAAAAGTCCCCCGCCCCCCTAGCCCCCCAATTTTGGGGGGAACAAGAATCAATTTGCTGGTAAAAGTCCCCCGCCCCCCTAACCCCCCAATTCTGGGGGGAATTAGCGGATGCTTCGCTTTTTTACAGATGGGGATTTAAGGGGCTTGGATGTAGCAAATGAGACTTCTCAGACAACCTCTAAGCTAATATTGGCTCTCTCAGAGATGGCGCTTTCCATGTCTTCGAGGGTAGCTGGTACTTTACCTGGTCGATGCAGGATCCCTGACAAGGTTTCCACTGGAACATTGAGAGGAAACATTTTCACTTGACCGTCTTCGTCAATAACGAACTCGACTCTACTACCGCTGACAAGGTTAAGATGCTCCCGAATTTCTTCGGGGAGAGTGATTTGCCCGGTATCGGTGACTGTTGTGCTGAACATGGCTAGGATGGTTGTGATTAAGCTTTTACTGATAGTTTAACAAACCAATAAACTATTTTCATAAGGCATCTAAGTCGATTATCCTGTATTTTATAGGCTGTCGAAATGTTCTTAAAGTAGACGATAGATGAAACGATAAATATGGCATTGATGAATATCAAAATGGTTTGACCATAAAGGGAGATTTTTTGATAGCATTATTTGGAGCAGTGGAAAGCTGATCAATTCCTATATATTTTATTTTTTTGGATAGCTCTAATCAAGAATTACCGAAACTAACATCCTTGTCATAGCTCCTTAGCGCCAGTCACCGATTAGAACAAAGGGTGCCCAGTAATTGGGATGACTGAATGGATCATTTTTTAACAGAGTTAACTGAGCACGGCGCAGGGCTTCAGCTTTGGTAACGTTCCGTTGAGTGAATTCTTGGTAAAACTGAACCATAAGCTCAGCAGTGGATTCGTCGTTAACAGCCACCAGAGTGCCCAGGATACTGCTTACTTTAGATCTTAGGGCTAATCCCGCTAATCCAAAAGGTGTTTGATTATTCCCTACAGCACCTCCACAACTACTGAGCACGAGTAATTCAATCGGGTCGAATTTTTCCTGTTCTCTTGAACCCAGTAACTCCTCAAAGTCCTTGGCTGTAATTTTTTTGTCCCAAGCCAATATAAATGTATCTTCTGAAGAAAACTGTCCATGGGTTCCCAAGTGAACTACAGGGAAGGAAGAGGAGTTAAGTGCGTTTTTCAGGGCTGTACTAGTGAAGCTCTGATTGAGTAGAACTGAACTCGGTATCATTGAGCTAATTTGTTCTACCTCCTTCTCAACTCCAGGTGATGATCCAAAATATTGGCGGCCTCCAAAATCTTGGCGACCTTGAGAAACTCCAGCAATCAAACCTCTTAAAGGTCTGTGTACCTGGGGCTGAGGCTCTAGTATCTGTAAACCAGGGGTAACAGCAATGGCATATTTTTCTACTAAATACTGCTGACCATCGTGGAGAGCTGCTATAGGAATATCTCTTAGCCCAATATTTGGCACAAATACGAGAGTCTTGATGCTGCTTTTAGCTAATTCAGTTTCTGCTGGTTTAATAAGCCATTTGTAAACTTGATTTCGATAAGATCTCAGACGTCGCCATGGACTCAATAATAGTCGTTGCATATTCTTAAGCGTTTCCTCAACTTCTTCTGCAGATAAAGGTGTTGAGTAGCGGTGCAATGGTTGACCGGGCAAGTGAAGAATTACTTCTAACCGGTCGTCCAAAATAATAGGATAGATTACTGCTGCTTGGGAATCAATCTGATCAATTTGGATTAGATTAGGATTCAAGGGAACTATCTCACGGAAGTTATTGAGTTGAGTCAAATGGAGAGATTCAATAACCTGACGAACTTTTATCAGAGTTTGCTGGTTAGAGCCAGTTTCTTCAGAATCTAAAAGTGACCCAATAAACTCCTGATAAACACTCTCTACAATTTCTCCAAAATAAACCCGTATAGCTGGATTTATCCTAGTTAAATCACTACCTACTAATTGGATAGTATCAAAAGCTTTGGCGTAAGCAGACGATGCTCCTTGAGTATCTCCTTGAGCTGCGAGTAAACGAGCTTGGGTATTTAAAGATTGGGCAAGAAGAGCTGAGTGTTCTAGAGAGTTGATCTTATCTGAATTTGCTAATAGTTTCAAACTTTCTGAAACTGCCTTCTTGGCCTGATCAAACTCCTCAAGTTGCTGATAAGCAATGGAAATATTGCTCAGCAGCATGGCTTGTTTGAGTTCATAATCTTGAATCTGAAAGGACAGAGCGGCTTGTTCCCAGGCTCTTTCTGCCTTAGAGCGCTTATTGGCTTTGTAAAGTTCTCCACCTAGTTCAGATAGCTGCGAGACATATTTAACTTCTTCCTTTGCCTGGTCACGTTCTATTTTGGCAGAATCAACCTGGCGATTCGCTTCTAGCACTCGAATTGCTGCTATTTTTACAGAAATCCCAGCTCCCAATAACGCTAAAATTAAGACACCCAACCCGAAAAGCATCTGTCGTTTTGCTTTCCGATTCGCCTCAGTTAGTACCAGATTTATCTTCTGGGCAGCTTCCCTATCTTTCCTCTCTCTCTCTAATTCCGCATCTCGTTCTTTTTGAGCGATTTGCTCCTCTATCTGCTTTTTCTCACTTGCTGCCAGAAACTGTTGATCCTGATAACTTAAATTCTTACCCTTTGCCCAAGCTTGAGCATTCTTTAGAGTTTGACCGCGCAACAATAGTGACTGATCCTGACAATCCGACGCCACCCAAGCCCTAAAGGCTTCCGAATAGGGACGTAACTGGGCTAATTCTTGGTTAATCCAGTGCTGATTAAAGACTTCACGGTAGATCGGGTTATAGACTTTAAGAACTGGAGACGATCCAAGTCTGTGCTTGACCACTAACCCAGATAACTGTAACTTCCCCTCCTCAAAACTGTTATTAGCAACTACTTCCCCCTGCTGCCACACCTGCTGATACAATTCCAACAAATAGGCAGCCCGTTGCTCATTACAAAGAATGCGATCGCGTATAGTCTTCAAGTGTTCTGGTTCATCGGTAGCTTCCCAGTTGTCGATAAAATGCGATCGCACTAACCTCTCAATCCACTCCTTCTCCCTCTCCCCCCTTGTTAAGGGCTTCTCAATCCATACCTTCTCCCTCTCCCCCCTTGTTAAGGGGGGTTGGGGGGGATCCAAACTTGTCAAGGGCTTCTCAATCCATGCTTTCTCCTTCTCCCCCCTTGTTAAGGGGGGTTGGGGGGGATCCAAACTTGTCAAGGGCTTCTCAATCGATTCCTTCTCCTTCTCCCCCCTTGTTAAGGGGGGTTGGGGGGGATCCAAACTTGTTAAGGGGGGTTGGGGGGGATCCCAACACCCAGAACTCACCTTCTCAATCCATACCTTCTCCCTCTCCCCCCTTGTTAAGGGGGGTTGGGGGGGATCCCAACACCCAGAACTCACCACCAACTGACAAAGCTTTTGAGTAAGAAACGGTTGTCCTCCTGTCCACTTTACTATCTCCTGGATCACAGCCTGGGGGTTACTGACATGTCCCTCCAATCCCTTGACTAACGGCTCAACTTCATGGAGTTGAAAGCCATGTAACTCAACAGCTCGTCCAATATTAAACGGGGTGCGGTCTTTATCTGCTATTAAATCCCCTGGTGTCGCCACCCCCAACAGCACAAAACTGATGCGATTATAAGCAGAATTTTCCGCCCGTTTGTTATAACAGGCTCGAATTAGGGCAAAGAAGTCATCTTTAAACGCCAGTTGCAGAACGCTATCAATTTCATCAATAAAAATAACAATCCGTTCGGCAATTTGGATCAGTAATACCTCTTCGATAAACTCTCGAAAAAGCTGTACTGGGGGAATATCTTTGTGCTCATTGAGCCAGCTGCGAAATGATAATTTATCCTGGAGACCGAATCGGTTAATCAGAGTTTTGGTTAAGCCGCCATACCATTTCTCTGGGGTAACCTGTTGGGTTCCTAATTCCGTAATATCAATTGATGCACAAGCCACTCCCTGGTTTTGCAGCCGTTTCATGGTTCGCACTCTCAGGGAAGACTTCCCCATTTGGCGGGAATTCAAGACATAGCAAAACTCTCCAGCCAGCAACTGCTGATAAAGTTCCCCATCAGCGGTACGCACCACATAAGTAGTAGCATCCGGTGGTAGGCATCCCCCAACCTGATAGGCTCCTGTACTCATAGCAGTTCTCCAAGGCGGTCTCTAAAATACAGTCGATATAAATTACAACTGAGCCTGACCTGATTGCCCTGCTTTTTGACTAGCCCCATGCTGTACAACTTATAGGCTGCGATCAAGTCCAGATGCACAGGAGCGTTAGCATCAATGACCTGTAACAGTGCTTTGGCCAAGTCTGGGTGTGGTTGCAGCATCCGCCACAGATGTCGCAGGTGGTTAGCGTAGATGCCAGCATCTGTAGGAGCGGCTTGCAACAGTTGCGCTAGGGAGTCATTACCGTTGATTTGGCAGTGAGATAAGGCTTGCTGTACTAGATCAGGATGACCTCCCACCATCTCCATCAGTTGCTCCACAAGGGATTCACTCCAATCCTGTCCATGTTGTCGGGCTAATTCCTGGACTTGTTGGGGGGTAAATTCTGGTAATTCAATGGGCACTCCCACATTAAACGGGGATTCATTAATATTGAGGGGAATATAAACGTCTGTGGAATGGACAACCACCAACCGCAACCGTTTCCAGACCTGTTCCACTTTCCCCCGTTCGTGCCACGCCCTCAGCAATCCCAAAAATTCTGAAGCTACCTCAGGGTAGGGAAAAACTCGGTCTACTTCATCGAGACATAAAACCACGGGAGCGCCAGCTTCAGGCAGAAGATAGTTCTCAAAGTATTCGGTACAATCCACTTTAGCCGTGGAAAAGTCTTCATCCCAATAGTCTCTTAACCGATTCGGTATCTTCAAGGTTTGGCCAACACTGATACAAAACCACTTGAACAATCGATCGACATCGGTCAAGTCATTGCTATGGGCTAAGTGGAAATTTACATAGGCCTTTCGGTAGCCCTTCTCCGCAAACTGATCCAACATTCTCACCATCAGCAATGTCTTCCCCATCAGCCTCGGGGCTTTAATCCTGACCAACGCACCGGGACCTAAAAGGGCTTGATAACAAGACTGTTCAATGGGAGGACGTTGGACATAAATCAATGAAGAGTCTTCTTCAGGGCAGTGTGTGATCACTACCTCTGAGTTTATTGTTCCATGGGCTGACGTATCATTAGTATTTTCGTCAAAGAATGCTATGGCGTTCCAGTCTTGCCCCAGTTTTTCACTAATTTCTTTGAAATTCAGGTTATCTACAGGTCTGCCATTGAGATAATTATTGACGGTTGATAGAGATATCAATAACTCGTCAGCTAGGTCTTTCTGGCGAGGGAAACCGTTGCGTTGAACGGCTAGTTTGACCTGGTCAATATACTCTGGGCGAACTCTCAGTGAGCGTGGCATGGTCTAGGTGAGATGAGCTACTCAAACTATAACGCTCTTTCCTAGGGACTTAGCCCAAGTCAGTTACAACTCAGGCATAACTCACCTTTTATCCTACGGCAAATTCTGTCAACTTACGTGCATTGGGGTCATGATAACCGATGACAATTTCTGACTTAGGTACTCCTAATTCTACGAGCTCATTGGCTACACCCACCTCAGTACCATCATGTTGAATCCAGATTTTTCCTCCTTTAATATCAATATGGATCAACGAACCACAAACTCGGCGGTCACCTTCCCAGCCAACTGTTACTAGTAAGTAATGATCATCGTTGTGGTCAAAAACTGTAAATTGTTCAATCTCACCATAAGAAGGTACAAACTGTTTATGTCGATCTAAAACCTGCTGAATCCATTGCCGATACTGGTTCAATCGTTCCACTGTACAACTACCTCCTCGTCTGGGTCAAAAACTACTAGTTTTACCTTGTACTCTTTTACGCTTAACTGTCCTAGCTCCTCAAGAAAAAAGTTGCGATATACTTTACTCGGTACGGCTAGAAAAAGTACTCTACCTGGCTCTTTTACCTTTAAAACAACGCGATAATTCATAAATTGTCCGAGTGCAGTGTGAAATTCTGAGGTAGTAGAAGGTGCTAAAAAACTCTTGACCTCTACAGCAATTCGCCTCTGATCTTTTTGAGCAGCAATTAAACGTTCTGCTCCTAAGTCTACCTCAAGACGACCAGATGATAGTTCTAGAATTAGAGGGTCATGAGTAATAGTCCAACCGTCCTTGTTGAGAGCTGTTTTGACTACTTCATGGTAAAAGTCCTTAGCGGCCATAAAAGTGCATGATTATAAGAGGTTAGTAATTTTATATATAGCTAATGTTGGTGCTATATTATCGTAAATAAAAATGAGATTTTACCATATTATGCTCAGAAAATTTGGGGCTGATAAATGTCATTACTTAGCTCTCCACTTAATCGCTCGCTCAAAAAAAGTGGTACACTCTAAGTATACTAGCCAAACTATATTCAATTTTTATATTGACCAAAAATCAGAGGGCGTAAGCCCTCTTTGCTTGTGAGTTAGCCCAACTCAAGTACAACTCACGCATAACTCACTTCCGCCTGTTTCTCTATTCCCTGTTGCTAGCTTGCCTATTCCCGGTTCCCTTGGCTAATGCGATCGCATTGGCAATGGCCACGCCAGTTACTCCCCAAACCCAGACCCCACACCTGAGTCTGTTTCCCGATTCCCGATTCCCGATTCCCGATTCCCGATTCCCGATTCCCGATTCCCGATTCCCGATTCCCGATTCCCGATTCCCGAATTTAATAATTGTTTATTGTTACTTATAATAGTATTAATTAAAATAAATATTTATAATATATCAAAAATTTGGATTACAGCGGTTAAACCCGATTTAATATCGGATTTTATTGTCATAATTACATCGATACTATGCTCTAATCCCATAAAGCCAAAATTTTTTGTATTAAAAAATACAAACAAAACCTCCATCCAAGGTAATTCTTAAATCGGTAAAGTTAATCGTCTCTTAAACTATCCCTTGATCAAAAACTGATCAAAAATGGCTCAAATGAGACTAAGTCAGGACAAACGACCATGACGGTATCGGAAGATGAGCAGAAGAACTACCAGAATTCTGAAGCTGGTATTTCCTGATCTGTTATCTCTGTGTGCCATATTGTCATCAATTTGTCATAAATTAGTGACATACCTAAAAAGAGACCGTAGTCGTGTTGACTTGATCCAGAGGTGCGACCCGTGGCGAATTTAATAATTAGATCCGGAAAGCGCACCTATCAAAACCCTGATTGTGTGTGAGGAAACCCTGTGAACAGATCAAAAAATTTGTGGCTCTCTGTGCTAAAATCGCCCACCTTGTTTGTTGGGGCAACCCTATTGATTTCATCCTCAGCAGTAGCAGCAACTGAGGAAGCTTTGCCAGAAGAGACAATCTCTCAAGAATCCGCTGTCAACCCTACCACTACAGTAGAAACACTGACAGTAGAAGCACTCCCTGAGGTCACCTCCCTAACTCAGTCTGTTCTTCCCTCTGATCTACCATTAGTGGCTGATGCCTCTACTGGGCATACGGTTGATATCAGTAATTCCAATAGTGATTCTGCTATAGAATCAGTTACCTCATACGGTGATGGGGAAACTGCAGAAGATGACTTGATGGGACCGGTGACTGGTGTTTCTCAACTAAATGGAGAGATTGTAGAAGATGACTCCATGGAACAAGTCACTAATGTGTCTCAACTCAGAGATGTTTCCCCTGGAGATTGGGCTTATGAAGCATTACGCTCTTTGGTAGAACGCTACGGCTGTATTGCTGGTTATCCTAATGCTACCTTCCGAGGTAACCGAGCCTTGACTCGCTACGAATTTGCTGCTGGTTTGAATTCCTGTTTGAACCAGATTGAGCGTTTACTGGGGGGCGTTACTGGAGATTTTATCACCCGTGAGGACTTAGAAGGTCTGCAACGGTTAATACAGGAGTTTGAAACAGAACTGGCTACCCTAGGGGCACGAGTAGATAACCTAGAAGGACGAGTAGCGTTCTTAGAAGACCATCAGTTTTCCACCACCACTAAACTCAAGGGTGAGGTGATCTTTGCTCTAGCTGATGCCTTTGGAGGGGATGCTGATGATGTTCAGACCGTTTTTCACAACCGGACTCGTCTCAACTTCTTAACCAGTTTTACCGGTAAGGACATGCTCCAAACCCGTCTCCAGGCTGGGGATGCCCCAACTTTGATCACAGGGGCTGGTGGTGAACTGGCCGGAACTCAAGAAGGTCGCTTTACCTACGATGGACCGAGCGGTAATGACGTTATTATTGATATCTTGCGCTATAAGTTCCCCCTAGGGGATAAAGTAACGGTTCAACTGTTGGCTAACCGAGCACTGCATCACTATTACGTCGATACCGTTAACCCTTTCTTTGAAGGTCGTGCTGGTGGTTCCAATGCTATTACCCGTTTTGCTGAACGTAATCCCATCTATCGGATTGGGCCATTCGGTGCTGGGGCTGCTCTTGCCATCAAGCCCATCAAGGATGTTCGGATTGATTTAGGTTACATCTCCAACACCGCTAGCAATCCTCAAGAAGGCCAGGGTCTATTCAATGGCAACTTTTCTGCGATCGCTCAGTTGGTCTATGGTAGTGATTTCAAAGTTGGATTCACCTACATTCGGGGTTACGAAAATAATGCTGATGGACGACCCCGTTTAATCCTAGGGGGTACTGGCACGGCCCTGGCTAATCTCAATCCAGCAGCCTTGGGGAATGCTACCAGTTTAGACAGGGTTAACTTTGATACAGCAAGAGTGGAAAGTAACTCTTTCGGTGTTGAAACCTCTTTGAGACTTACCCCCAACATCGTACTCAATGGCTGGGCAGGCTACACCGATGCTGAGTTGATTGGCTTGGGTGATGCTGAAATTTGGAACTTTGCTGCTGGTATCGCTTTTCCCGATTTGGGCAAAAAAGGTAATCTGGCGGGAATTTTTGGTGGTGCGGCACCAACCCTCAGAGGACTGGATTTAGATGATGGCAACAGTAACTTTGACAATGATTTTGCCTACCAGGTTTCAGCGTTCTATAAGTATAAACTCAACAACAACATCTCCGTTACTCCTGGTGTAGTTTGGCTTTTGAATCCTAACCAAAGTTCTGACAATGATGACGTGGTGATCGGTACCCTCAGAACCACTTTCACCTTTTAAACTTTAGGCTCGACGTCCGGCGCTCGACCCACCTATGGTTGGTGAGCGTCGGTATCAAAGCTTTTAGGGAAATTTGGCTGGAAATTTTACTAGGAAAATTTTATTACCGAGCAAGCCTCCTCACCACTGTCATCCGTTTGCTTACAAGAAGTGGGACCCCAAAACCTCCATAGCCTCACTATCGGTAGCGATCCCTTGAAGGCGCTAGCCCTTCAGGCTAATCGCGAAGCGGGACCCCAAACCATCCATGCCATCGCCACTGACCAATTCATGTTTTGAGAAATTTGTCAATTTGTAAAATCTAATACAAATTCGCCACTTTCACCCCTTTGGGATTCCCTGTTGAACCCTAGGCTAGGCAAAGGGAAAGGCCAAAGCGTCCATGCCATCGCCACTGACCAATTCATGTTTTGAGCAGTTTGTCAATTAGTAAATTTTGATACAAATTTGCAGGATTATAAGCACTTTTCGATCTAGATAGTGAAGTATTGACCACCCAGAAATTTTTAACTAGATTTGATTTGTAAGCCTAAATCAGGGTTACCTGACACCATGCGGCAGATTTATTAACACGCTGCAATGGTTTTTAGATGCTAGTTAGTTTCCATTTTTGGAGTTAATGATCATGAAAGGTCTTTTGAAGACAATTGCTTGTTTTCTGTTTACCGTGGCAATCTCCTTTGGTGTATTGGCCAATAATGCTTTTGCAGGTGACTTTAGCCGCAGTTGCTCTGTTCCCCATGTTAGTGATTCTGAGTTATGCGCTTATTGTTACACGGCCCATCATGATTTAAACTACACTTGTATTGACCTGAACCCTTACATTGAAAATCTTGATGGTAATCTTGTCTGGCAACCTTACAACTTCATTGAGACTTGCCAGGATACTTACATCTCCGGTGAAAGTATCATGAATGCTAAGTGCCAGAAACGTAATGGAGACTTGAATGAGACCAGCATTGATCTAGATGAGCACATTGCCAACGATGATGGCAATCTCGTATACGAGCCATAGATAGAATTTATTGAATTCTGTCTGGTGAGCATCCCTACCAAATAGTGGCTAGCTGTGCTCAATCAAAACTCAACAATTAGTTGAATTAGTAATGGGTGAAACTGCCAATTTTGGTCGGTTTCACCCATTACTAATTAAGCTGAGAGCTGAGAGCTGAGAGCTGAGAGCTGATAGCTCAGAGATGAGAGCTAATAGCTGAGAGCTGATAGCTGAATGCTTACTATCAAACAAAAAAGCGCTCCCCATATGGAGAGCGCTTTTTATTAACTTAGCGTATTAAACCAAGTTGAAATTAACCGTTGATGACTGGAGCAGTCAAAGCTACAGGAGTAGCTTCAGCCGCAGCTAGGTCTAGAGGGAAGTTGTGAGCGTTACGCTCGTGCATTACCTCGAAACCTAGGTTAGCCCGGTTAAGTACATCAGCCCAGGTGTTGATCACGTGACCTTGTGAGTCAATGATGCTCTGGTTGAAGTTGAAGCCATTCAGGTTAAATGCCATGGTGCTGATGCCCAGTGCAGTAAACCAGATGCCGATTACAGGCCATGCACCCAAGAAGAAGTGCAAGGAACGGCTGTTGTTGAAGGAAGCGTATTGGAAGATTAAACGACCGAAGTAGCCGTGAGCTGCAACGATGTTGTAAGTTTCTTCCTCTTGACCGAACTTGTAACCATAGTTCTGAGACTCAGTTTCAGTAGTCTCACGTACTAAGGAGGAGGTTACCAAAGAACCGTGCATTGCACTGAACAAGGAACCACCGAATACACCAGCTACACCTAGCATGTGGAACGGGTGCATTAGGATGTTGTGCTCAGCTTGGAACACAAACATGAAGTTGAAGGTTCCGCTGATACCGAGAGGCATACCATCGGAGAAAGAACCTTGTCCGATTGGGTAGATCAGGAACACGGCGCTAGCAGCTGCAACGGGTGCGCTGTAAGCGACGCAGATCCAAGGACGCATACCTAAACGGTAGCTTAGTTCCCACTCACGACCCATGTAGGCAAATACACCAATCAGGAAGTGGAACACTACCAACTGGTAAGGGCCACCGTTGTATAGCCACTCATCTAGAGAAGCAGCTTCCCAGATTGGGTAGAAGTGTAAGCCAATGGCGTTAGAAGAAGGAACAACAGCACCAGAGATGATGTTGTTTCCATACATCAGGGAGCCAGCAACGGGCTCGCGGATACCATCGATGTCCACAGGAGGAGCAGCGATGAATGCAATGATGAAGCAGGTGGTAGCAGCTAGCAGGGTTGGGATCATTAATACACCAAACCAACCTACATAGAGGCGGTTGTTGGTGGAGGTAACCCAATTGCAGAACTGAGACCACACAGAGGTATTGCTCTGTTGTAATACAGTAGTCATGTTCTAATGATTGCGGGTATGAATATGAAGTTATCGAGGTTCGTCCGGCTTGTGTGTGCCTTCATGTACTTATGTTAAGTAATATGTTTAGTTTTGTAAAGGGTTTTGCGAGTAATTGTCCCTCAGTTTATTAAATAATGTAAATAAGTAAGACTTATATTACGTAAGTATTGACAAATTAAGATAAATGTGTTAATAGCAAACAAAAATAGTGAAACAAAAATAGCGTTCGCGTTTGGCCGTAGGCCACGCGGGGCGCGTTCGCGCAGCGTCGGGCTTTGCCTAAAGTGTGACCAAAGGTCAATCGCAAACAGATCAAATGCGATCGCTCGCTACTAGGACTTCCCCATCGGGTTTTTGCGATTAATGATTAAACCACAGGTAAAAGGGTCTTGACAAAGAAGCAATGATTAATGACAGACAAACAAAAAAGCGCTCTCCATCTGGAGAGCGCTTTTTTTATTCAAGTAGATTAAGCCAAGTTGAAATTAGCCGTTGATCGCTGGAGCAGTCAAAGCTACAGGAGTAGCTTCAGCAGCTGCTAGGTCTAGAGGGAAGTTGTGAGCGTTACGCTCGTGCATTACCTCGAAACCTAGGTTGGCACGGTTTAGTACTTTAATTGAAAGCTTTGAAGATGAAGGACTATATCGTGCTATGATGGAAGTTAAAGATGAAACACCTTTAAGTTTGGAAGAAGCATTAGCAGAACTCGACAAAGAATGAAAACTGAATATCTTCACATTGGTCAATTCATTAACTATCGAGTAGCCTTAAAGGTAAAAGATCCAGAACGACAATTATTTCTGGCGATTCCCGATACCACCTACCAAAGGTTTTTTCAGAAAGAATTCCCTCAAATTGTTATTCAATAGTACCAACTTAAACTATTATAGCGTTTATCATACCTTTGAGGTACACATTATTTTTTTTCTATTCCCTATTCCCTATTCCCTATTCCCTATTCCCTATTCCCTATTCCCTATTCCCTATTCCCTGCTCCCTGCTCCCTGCTCCCTAAAACCCAGAGATTTGTACCTCATGGGTATAATACTTGCTATAAGTTATGACATTGATAATGAGGTAATTGTATCATGGAAAAGCTAGAAAAGCTTCAAACTTATCGCAGCATAATCAAGCAACTACTCAGTCAATATGCCAGTTACAAACANTATTCCCTATTCCCTATTCCCTATTCCCTATTCCCTATTCCCTATTCCCTATTCCCTATTCCCTATTCCCTATTCCCTATTCCCTATTCCCTATTCCCTATTCCCTATTCCCTATTCCCTATTCCCTGTTCCCTGTTCCCTGTTCCCTAAAATCCAGAAATTTTGTACCTCATAGCTATGAGAATTTATATAGTTAAATCATGGATGATTTAAATTACTATTTAGACAAATACGATGCTATACCCTTAGATACTGATCAATACAAAAATAGTTATGTCGGCTGGGCACTAGACTTTTTTATTGATGAAACAAAGGTAATAAATCCTTATTTAGATATTACGTTACGATTAGACTTAACCGATGCGGAAACTAATTATAAGGATAATTTTAAGAATGACTATTCCACCTTTACGTGTTTCTTAATCTGGAAATTACTTAAAGCCCTGAAAGATCATCCTTCTTTTTGGTGGAGATTTATTAACCAGAAATGGTATCAAATTAATAACCCACCATTATTTTGTCCGACAGCAGTGGGAGGCGAAGCTCGATTTTTACCAATAATCATTAATAATGCCACAAAATTAGGATGGCTTGAATTTTCAGAACTATACAAAAATACCAAAGACAGTATTTTCGCTAATCCTATATGCTCTAATAATAGAGATATCTCCTATGCTTACCAACTATGTCAATTTGTTGGTAATCTTCCTGGCTTGGATTTTTTAAGTTTTGCTATGCAGACAGGTCGTGGAAATACCCAGAGTTTTTTCTACTTTGGGAAGCGAACCTACTACGAAAATCAGCAAAGATTAACGGTTCCTTTAGCTATAAAATTTCACCATAGCAATTTAGATCCATTCCTAATCGAATTGTTAGTTAAGGATTATCTAGCTGAATTAAGTAAGCTTTAATACAGTAGTTTTTACTTGGGTGAGTACAGAGTTTCTGGTTTTAGGGAACAGGGAACAGGGAACAGGGAATAGGGAAGACAGAAGAGGGAACAGGGCAAAAATTCTGTATACCTCATTAGGCTAAAAACCGCTATAGATCAATAGGCAAAACTGCGCTCAATCCCTACTCCCTACTCCCTACTCCCTACTCCCTACTCCCTACTCCCTACTCCCTACTCCCTACTCCCTACTCCCTACTCCCTACTCCCTACTCCCTACAACTCAATCGAATAATAATCCAAAGCACCAACTCCCGCACCCTGAGTCCACCGTGAATCAGGTTTCCAAGCACCATTGATTTCTTCCCGACGGCGAGTGTAGACAGTGAGCTGATTATCCTTTACTTTCAGTAGATTATATTGCCAAGGATAACCGGGTATGAGTTCTCTGGTGGGTGCGCCAAAGGTGCCAGCACCAATTTGGTCGAGTTTGCGCCCAGTTGGACTGAGGTCGTAACGGAAAAGGCTGGTTTCGGCTTTGTGGATGTGTCCGTGGAGGAAAAAGCGGAATCCAGCTTGGGCGAGTTGTTCCATGAATCCTTGGTCGGTAATCCTATCGCTTCCAGCACTATTCAGGGCATGGTGCCAAACCGCAATTTTCAGGCAGTTGCCGTAGTCTGGGTTACGGCGAATTTCGGTCAGGGCGTTGCTCAGAGCACCGGAGTGGATACTAGCACGGTCTCTGAAGTAGCGATCCAGTTCCCAAGCGGAGTTTAGTCCTAGGATCAGCAAGTTTTGCTCTGGGAAATAGTCGATAATGGCTTGCTGGTCATAGTCGAGGGGATAGGGTTCAGTTTTGATAGCTTGATAGAATTGGCTGAAGTGGGTAAACCGTTGTTGGTATTTGGCTTCATCTCGGACTCGAATCACATCTTCACCTTTGATGTAGTGACCCTCTTTGAGTTCACCATCGTAGTCTTCGAGATCCAATAACTGATAACCCCGCTTTGCTAGTTCCCAATTGAGGTCATGGTTACCAGGAACTAGAACAATTTGCTTCGAGTCTAGGGAAAAGTCTTGGCGGAGGTTGTCGAGAAACTGTTGTGCTGCCTGGTATTCGTCTGGAGTGGAATAATTCGCGATATCACCGGAGAGGATAAGAGCATCAAGGTGAGGGATTTGAAGGTCTTGGATTAGGTCTTGGGCGAGTTGGTTTGACCAAAGGGTAGCTTGCTCAGGGGTGGTGATGTGGAGGTCCGAGAGGTGGAGGATGTACATGGTTTGAGTCGGTTTGGGACAATAGATTGGGTTGTAGACTTGGTAGCGCTCTTGAATGGCGTTAAGGGCATTTATGATTTCAGAAAAAATATCTTTATCATTAGTTGCTGCCGATTCTTCCTTGTTCAGGAGATTAATCAGTTTAGGAATAGTGGCTTCTGTGCCAATTTTTCCCAGAGCTTCTGCCGCATGCGTACGCACAGAATAGTAGTGATCATACAGCAATTTAATTAAGGGGTCGATGGTGGCTTCTGTCCCGATTTTTTCCAGAGCATCTGCCGCACTCCTACGCACATCAGGGTGGTCATCATCCAGCAATTTAATTAAGGGGTCGATGGTGGCTTCTGTCCCGATTTTTCCCAGAGCATCTGCCGCACTCCTACGCACATCAGGGTGGTCATCATCCAGCAATTTAATTAAGGGGTCTATCGTGGATTTTGTCCCCATATTTCCCAGAGCTTCTGCCCCCATATAACGCACCTGCCAGTTGTCATCATCCAGCAATTTAATTAAGGGGTCGATGGTGGCTTCTGTCCCGATATTTCCCAGAGCAGATGCCGCACTATAACGCACCTGCCAGTTGTCATCATCCAGCAATTTAATTAAGGGGTCGATGGTGGCTTCTGTCCCGATGTTTCCCAGAGCTTCTGCCGCACTACTACGCACCAAATAGTGGTAATCATCCAGCAATTTTTTAATTAACGGGTCGATGGTGGCTTCTGTGCCGATTTTTCCCAGAGCTTCTGCCGCACTACTACGCACCAAATAGTGGTAATCATCCAGCAATTTTTTAATTAACGGGTCGATGGTGGCTTCTGTGCCGATTTTTCCCAGAGCTTGTGCCGCACTACTACGCACATATACGTCGGGATCATCGAGCAATTTAATTAAGGGGTCGATGGTGGCTTCTGTGCCGATTTTTCCCAGAGCTTGTGCCGCATTCCAACGCACATATACTTCGGGATCATCGAGCAATTTAATTAAGGGGTCGATGGTGGCTTCTGTGCCGATTTTTCCCAGAGCTTCTGCCGCATTACTACGCACCAAAGAGTTGTGATCATCCAGCAATTTAATTAACCGGTCAATCGGCAGTTTTTTTCTAATTTTTCCCAGAGCTTCTGCCGCACGACTACGCACCAAAGAGTTGTGATCATTCAGCAATTTAATTAAGGGGTCGATGGTGGCTTCTGTGCCAATTTTTCCCAGAGCTTCTGCCGCACGACTACGCACCAAAGAGTTGTGATCATTCAGCAATTTAATTAAGGGGTATATGGTGGCTTCTATGCCGATTTTTCCCAGAGCATCTGCCACACGACTACGCACATATGAGTCATGATCATCTAGGCATTTACTTAGCTTAGGTATCGCTTTTTCTAATTCCGTTATTTCCAACAAATGAACCTTAACTAAGGTCGGAACGTCTAACCGAGCCACTAACTCAACAGTCTGCTCCTGAAACTCGGGTTTTACTGCTCCTGCTAACCTCGCTCCTAGTTGCCAATCCATTGCTAACCCTAACTTTACCAACCGCTGGGCTTGGGATTGATCATCTAGCAATTGCAGCATCAGCACCAGAGGTTCTGTCCATTTCAAATAATTGAGATAGTTCTGTTGCAATTCCTGATCACTAAGACGTGGTAATTGCTTCAATAAATATTCGGCTGTATAGTATTCTTGGATAAGTTGATGTCGAAACTCAATCAACTCTCCTGATTGTTGAATCAAGTGATGCTTCAGTAAGTCCTTTAGCCAAGTCCTAGCGCGAACTTTAGGATCGAGACAACCATTCTGACCTAGATAGTTAGTTAAAATTTCCTCGGCTTTTGTCTTAGGAATAGCAACAGTAATCTCTTTGGGCTTATCCCCTGCTGTCATCACAAACCCTAACTCTTGCAGCAAGTCAGTCCAAAATCCTCTTGATTCCTCGGAAACCTTAACATCTTGCTTGATGTTATCAGAATAGAACTGGGTAAATGAGCGAAACACTAACCCCAGATTCGATGGTATCTCTCCCTTATCCTGAAACAGGGCACACAGCATCATCAATAGTAGGGGGGTTTGCCCAAATTCCCGTAAGCGATCGCCCAACTGCTCAAGCATCTGCTCTCCCTGTTGTGGCAAATACTTTCGGACAAACTCCGACATTTGCTCTACACTCAAGGGTTGCATTTCCAACTTCTTCTGAATCCCCAAGTCACCACCTACTCCTAAATCCCTAGTGGTGAAAATCATTGGAGTACGCTTCTGGTAATCCTGCCGAAACTGAGTCAAATCCACACGTGCTGCTTCTGAGGGTAGCTCGTTAACGCCATCAATCAGTAACCAGAATTCTCCCTCAAACAATAGTCTTTCGATCTCGGTGGAGTCGAGGAGTAGACCATGGCGTATAAGAAAATTCCGCACTAACTCCAGCACGGATGTCTGGTAATATCGCAGTTCCACCAGCACCGGAATTTTGCTTGGTATCCCTTCATCCCCCAACAATCGCACTAAGGCGGTGGATTTACCCGAACCCGGACGTCCCACTAGTAAGACATGGTCAGTAGCATACTTGCGCAATCCTTCTAGGACAGGCAATCGCTCAATTTCTTTTTGATTTTTGTCTTCTTCCGGATTTTGGTCTCTTTGTGGCTGCTCCGACTTGATGGTTTGCACCATTAGGCCAAAATCAAACAGCATAGGGGTTCGTTGCTGCTGCTTGGGCTTGCGGCCTTCGACATCAGTGAGGGTATAAACTTGCCACCATTGGGCGTAGGTGTTACGGATTGATTCTAGATAGGGATCCCAATTGACCATGTTAAGGATGAATTATGAAGGTTGAATTATCTGGCACCCTTGTGATTTATTCTAGCTGGGCAGCTGAGTTGGTGGGCAGTGCTTTGCTATGGGATCGGGAGCTGAGCTGATTGGTCTGCTGCACTGCCCACCCTACATCGGCTGAGTTGGTGGAACTGGCATCTTGCCAGTTTCAATATATGTTGGGGCGGGCAGTTGGTGGGCAGTGCTTTGCTATGGGATCGGGAGCTGAGCTGATTGGTCTGCTGCACTGCCCACCCTACATCGGCTGAGTTGGTGGAACTGGCATCTTGCCAGTTTCAATATATGTTGGGGCGGGCAGTTGGTGGGCAGTGCTTTGCTATGGGATCGGGAGCTGTACTGATTGCTCTGCTGCACTGCCCACCCTACATCGGCTGAGTTGGTGGAACTGGCATCTTGCCAGTTTCAATATATGTTGGGGCCGGCAGTTGGTGGGCAGTGCTTTGCTATGGGATCGGGAGCTGTACTGATTGCTCTGCTGCACTGCCCACCCTACATCGGCTGAGTTGGTGGAACTGGCATCTTGCCAGTTTCAATATATGTTGGGGCGGCCAGTTGGTGGGCAGTGCTTTGCTATGGGATCGGGAGCTGTACTGATTGCTCTGCTGCACTGCCCACCCTACATCGGCTGGTGTGATTGTGATTGTAGTTGCAATTATAGTTGACAAAATTATCTATAAGTGCTTATACCCCTTGCCCTAGATATTTCCATCTCCTGATCACCCCATTTCCCGGTCTTCCAGTGCTATTCTCCGACTGGCAACTGTTAGGATAATATTTTTTTTGTAAATTAGTTGAGAAAGCTTTGCATTTGACCCCTAGATAGACTAAACTAGTCTAGGAGTATTAGCAATAACTAATCCCTGGCTGCTCAAATCTTCCCTTAACCGAGGCAGCTTGGTTCCAGCTTTTAACAAAAAACTATAGCATTATTGATTATGGATCCATCTATATCTGAATCAGAGGCCAGTCAAGTGATTGAGATCAAGTGGGGAGAGCGATGGCAAGTCTATCGGCGCTTGCAAGAGCTAGAGATTCCCTGTCACTGTAAGACTGACCAGCCCTTGAAAGCTGAAATCGATAATGTCACGGCTTTGATTCAAATTTGGAGTATCCTCAGACAGCTAACCCTTCCGCGCCAAGAGTTAATATCCTGGCTCGATGATTGCTGGCGGCTTCCTAGCAAAAGGCGCAAGGAGAAACTTTAAGTAGTAGGTAAGCATTCAGCCCTCAGCGGTCAGCCGTCAGCTTTCCATAACTCAGATTAAACTACTGATCCTGCAGGTCTACTCAACCTTCAACCTTCAACCTTCAACCAACAAACCTTCAACCTCCCAACCTTCAACCTCCCAACCTGCCAACCTGCCAACCTTAAAAGAATACCTTTAAGATCCATTCATGACAAAACCAGCAATTCTACATTTAGAAGGGATTACTAAACACTTTGAGCAAACCACTGAGCCAGCAGTGGGGAATGTGTCGTTTACCCTCCATGAAGGGGATTTACTGGGATTAGTGGGGCCATCTGGCTGTGGCAAAACGACTTTACTGCGGATTGTAGCTGGGTTTGAGCGACCCCAAGCCGGACTAGTGGTATTGGCAGGACGGAAAGTGACTGGGCCAGGGTATTGGTTACCACCAGAACAGCGCAATACTGGTATGGTCTTTCAAGACTATGCTCTATTTCCTCATCTGACCGTAGCAGAGAATGTGGCGTTTGGGCTTAAGCAGAATCGGAAACAGAAGAGTGGTGTCTCGGTCAAGAATAATACGGAAGATGCGATCGCATTAGTCGGATTAGCTGGCATGGGCAAACGTTATCCCCACGAACTCTCTGGTGGTCAGCAGCAGCGAGTAGCCCTAGCCCGTGCCTTAGCCCCCAGACCTAAATTAATTCTATTGGATGAACCCCTCAGCAATCTCGATGTCCAAGTGCGTCTGCGGTTGCGTCAGGAAGTGCGAGCTATTCTCAAAGAAACCGGAACCTCTGCTATTTTTGTCACCCATGACCAAGAAGAAGCCTTATCGATATCCGACCAAGTGGGAGTCATGCGTTCTGGTCGATTAGAGCAATTGGGGACACCAGAAGAAATCTATACCAATCCCAGCTCTCGCTTTGTAGCAGAATTCGTCACCCAAGCCAACTTTTTACCAGCCCAACGCAGAGGAGACCTATGGGAAACAGAAGTAGGCTCCTTTGCCATCAGAGTCAATGATGCCATACTTAATACTAAACTCGATCAGCTGGAGGAAGGGGAGCTAATGCTTCGGGAAGAAAATGTTCTTCTCAAGCCTGATGATGACTCCACCGTAGTGATTCAAGACCGACATTTCCTAGGTCGTGAATACCGCTACTGTTTACAAACCGCTTCCGGCAAAAAACTCCACGCTCGCACCAACCTAAGCACTCAACTACCCGTAGGAAAGCGGGTGCGACTGTCTGTAGCTGACCCATCAGTACCGATTTTTGCCTGAGGGAAAAGGGAAAAGGGAAAAGGGAATAGGGAGTAGGGAGTAGGGAGTAGGGAGCAGGGAGCAGGGAGCAGGGAGCAGGGGTAAGAGTGCATAAAATTGTCCTGTCAACCTATCAACCTTCAACCTGTCAACCTTAAACCTGTCAACCTTAAACCTTCAACCTTAAACCTTCAACCTTAAACAACCTTCAACCTTCAACAGATTGAGTTAATCATGTATTCTGCTCCACTGATTCATTTCTATTAGACCCTGCCTCATTTTCATTAGAGGATTGGACTTGCTTGAGATGAATCTTATTCACCTGAACAATATAATGTTCTATGGCCTTTTGTGATTGTTGTTGACGTCGCGCGCCATCGGATGAATCAGAAAAGCGATAAGGTTGAGTGACTCCCAAGACAAATTTTTCCTGTTCCGCTTCTAACAATTCAACAGTAGTGTTGGCAGCAATCCAATTTTCTTGAAACGGAAAGGAAGTAGAGACACTAGCAACAATAGAAGCAATCGCTGGAAATATTACCGGGAGCCACTTTAGTAATGAAGAACCAGTTTCTAATTTGTCTAGCAAGACTAAAATTGGTGTTATTCCCGATAAAATAATGGTTAACATTTGGGCAACATAGTAAGCATTTCGGGAGGTCCTGCGGGTCTTTTTATAATCGTCAATCAACTCCTGGCTATAGGTTAATGCTTTTTCTATCGCTAGAGTTATGGGATTATTCTCTGTGGAATTATTACCGCACCACAGCCCACTACACAGTTTAGATTTTTTGATCAGTTGCGACTGATGAGTAGCTTCTTTATAGTCTTGCCACAATTGTTGATTAATTAGGAAAAGAAATATAAAAACCGCAAAACAAGCAGCGCTAACGATTTCCAAAATTTGACGCTCTGAGATAAAAATAGAGGCCATTCCAACCCCAACCCCAGCAGCCAGGAATAAAGAATAACCGATAGTTATTAAAACTGAAGGTTTTGAAATCGATGAAGAAGAGATTTGCTCTATTGTCTTAGGAATTTTATTATCTGGAATTGCTTCAATTTGAGGAGCTGCTTCAAAATTAGTCATTTTTTTTATATAATTATTAATAAAGTTAATCTAGTCAATTCTAGCAAGTGGGCATTGCTGATTGGTAGAATACTCAGAAATCCCACCGTTTAACCTCCTTTATGATTTATTTTTGGAATTTTGCTGTTTGACCCAGTGGTGCCTTACGGGGCGGGCTTTACCAACCCTGGCTACGAGGTTGAAAATGACGGGGAGCGCCCCTGAAGCACCACTAGCAACTTCCTACCCTACTTTATCTGCCCCCAATCTCCCCATCTCCCCATTTCCCAATCTCCCCATCTCCCCATCTCCCCATTAACTAACCAGTTGACTCAATTGCGGTGGTTGTTACTGTAGGTGACTCTAGTACCAGCCCACTGAAGCTTATTCCTTAAGGTCTGGTAATAGGAATACTGTTCCCTTAGGATAATGAACTTAGCCTGACAATCTGCTCTACGCACGTCCACCCGTTGTCCAGGCCAAATAGAGGTTGCCAGCACACCATCCATCCAGAGTTTAGTGTTTAGCTCATAATCCCCCAAGGGCCAGATACTGACAACAGAACCAGAGGGGAGCACGAAAGGACGACTGGAAAGGCTCATCGGACAAATCGGTGCGACTGCGATCGCTTCAATCGAGTCGTGCAAAATTGGACCATTAGCAGAAACAGTATAGCCAGTGGAACCAGTGGGAGTCCCAACAATTAGTCCATCCCCTTGGTATTGATCCACTACTTCTCCATCAATTTCCATTTCCAAAATTGAGGTAATCATCCGATCGGCAGAGGCAGGTTTAATACACATTTCATTGAGTGCCAAAAAGCGATCGCTAACGGGTGTAATGTCAGTGCGGTTTCCCCCAAACACAGCCCCCTGTAACATCATCCGCCGCTGAACTGCATAGCGGTCTTCTAATAGTCGGTCCCAAACTTGCTCAGTGTCTTTAAATTCTTCGATGGGTTGGGTCAGAAATCCCAGATGACCTCCAACATTTACTGCCAAAATTGGTATTCCTTCCGGAGCCAGATGTCTTGCCGCTGCCAATACTGTCCCATCCCCCCCGAGAACCACTGCCAAATCAATGGCTTCGGTGGCAGAAGCTAAAAAGACTGGGTAGGGATTATCTTTCGCGCCACTCGGTCCGATCAGAACCCTGCACTGGCGTGCTTCCAACTCCCGAGCGCATTTTTCTGCGCAACGTTTTCCTTGGGAGTCTCCAGCTTTGTGAATAATAATGACTTGCTTTAGCTGCACGTTACTGTTCTGGCTTACCCCTAGTGTTCACTGTTATTCTAGAGTAAATGCAGCAAACCAATTTCTAATTTCTGTAAACGTTCTTCGCTGGTAATTTTATAAATATTTCTTAGTTCTTCGTCTTCTATCATGGTTACAGCACTTTTCAATTAGGTGAGGTACAAATTTTTGGATGTTAGGGAACAGCGGATCTGGGAACAGGGAGCAGGGAGCAGGGAACAGGGAACAGGGAACAGGGAACATAAATTTTTGGAGTTGTAGAAACTACTTAACTATTTTATAGCAAGTTGAATTGTTTAAGTTAAATAATTTAATTTAACTTAAACAATCAGAAATAAATAACTTTTAAAAAAAACACGATATTCCTTCCTCTATTAAAAATATCACTTATTTTTATTTAAATTAAATTTGCACCAGTACCAAAAAAATCATATCGGAAGTAATAAGAATCTATTTAAGTAATAATCAAATATTATTACTGTTTTCTATTCCCTATTCCCTATTCCCTATTCCCTATTCCCTATTCCCTATTCCCTATTCCCTATTCCCTGTTCCCTATTCCCTATTCCCTGTTCCCTACCTTTACAGATATCTGAGTTTAAACTTTACTAAACCATGCGCTTGAGTTCCACAGCAGCTTGCTTAAGTTGCTCAGTACCCACTCTACTTTCAGTGATGCCAATAACAGTTTCTTTTGCCCCCTTGTTAACAGTGCTCATTGCTTGGAGAACTTGTTGAATGCCATCGACTTGCTGCTTTAGATTCAGAGAAATTTGTTGATTGTTTAACACCACATTGTTGACCGCATCTGCTACCCCAGTGAAAGCTTGAGCTGTTTTTTGAGCGATTTGCACTCCGGTCTTTACTGTTTTAGTTCCTTCATCCGTCACCATCACCGTTGAATTAATCTCGTTCTGGATTTGAGAAACTAAAACATTAATCTTTTGGGCAGATTGTTTACTCTGGTCTGCTAATTTACGAATCTCTGCAGCAACCACTGCAAAGCCTTTACCATGCTCTCCCGCACGCACGGCTTCTACTGATGCATTCAGTGCCAACATATTGGTTTGGTTTGCCAATTGAGAAACCAGCTCGGAGATGTCACCAATTTGATTGGTTTGCTGACTTAGACGCATACTCTGTTTAGCGATCGCATCCACCTTCTCTTCTAAGGTAGACATGCCGTCGAGGGTTTCCCCCACTGCTTGGGTACCGTTCTGAGTGAGCTGAAGTGCCTGCTTTGCAGCAATAGCGGCAGCATCGGCTTGCTCAGCGGACTGTCGGCAAGACGCTTCGAGCTGATCCATGGTGATGGTGGTTTCATTCACCGAGGCAGCTTGTTGACCAGCAATGCGTTCTTGCTGTTCGAGGGTAGAAAACATTTCCTGACTAGAGGTGGAGATGCCATTAACCAGTTGCTTAATCAGATTCACCAGTTGGCGTAACCTTACCATTGCCAGTGGCAGCACTGCCGCTATAGCAACCAAAATAATCAGGCTAGCCAGGATTTTAAAGGAGTTGACAGAGGCAAAAACTTCCCCCTTAGAAACGTGATTGATAACGAATAAGGGTTGCCGCTGCTCACCATTCGGAACAACTTTATAGTAACTGATCAGCTTATTAGTTCCTTGGTCAATCAGTCCCTGTTCACCTCTGAGAATTTGCTGGGCAATGTGTTTCGGATAATCTTTTGTCAAGTTCTGATCCGTGTTGAGTTCAAAACCCCACTCCTTTTTGGGGTTGGGATGAGAGAGGTAGTAGCCATCTTTATTGACCAGTAATGCCTCTTCTCCCTTGACTGCTAATTCTGTATCTGCAATAAATTTTATGAATTCCTCGGCAAATACATTAGCGATCACAATTCCTCTTTGTACCCCAGCTGAATCAAAAATCGGTGTAGCGTACCGAATCACTGGTTTATAAGGCTGTTTAATCACACCATTTTCCCGATGCAGCTCCACGGGTGACACATAGATACTGCCAGGAGACAACTTAATTGTCTCAGTAAAAAATGAACGCTTTGCTTTATTTTTTAGCTGGGCTTTGGGGATAACTATGATTTTAGTGCCGTCCGAATCGACTCGCACCATTTCATTGCCTTTCTCATCCAAATACCTGAGCTCCATATAATAGGGTTTCGCTTGCATCATGACAGCAAAGATGGTCTGCAACCGCTTAACCCAAGTATCGTAAGAAGAGTTATCTTGGTTATCTACTCCACCACCAGCTTTAGCTCGGATTATGCCTTGAATCGGGGGAACTTTGCTCAAAAACAGAACATCATCATTGATAGCATTTAAAAATGACAGGATATTTGCGGCTTCGTCAGCTACCTCTTCCTCTAGCTCATTTTTAGCTAAGTCTGATAAGGCATTGCTAGAGGAAGAAATACTATACCATCCCACAACAGACAGGGGAATAACACTACTTAAAAACAGCAGGAGCAGTATTTGATTCTGAAGTTTGCTGAAAAATTTTTTGGTAGATTTGGCAAACATAGCTGGTTACCTACAATTAGAGAATCCACAATAGAAAAGCCATTCCTCTTTAGGGGATGGGATAAGAGGCGAGGAAACTGATTGATTTAGCAATCTGTTGAGGCTACACTCATAGAATTCCCAACAAATATTGCTAAAGTCACAATGTCTGTTGTTTTTTGCCGCTTAAGAATTAAGCTATCAGTAGTCAGCTATAACCTTACTACTAGATCGGTTTCACTACATGAGTAAGACCACTAAATAAGGTGAGATTCTCACTCATCATTTGTGCTGTATTCTCGCTGTTAAATTGGTGTGCCTCTGTGCCATTTTCTGTGTATCGTGTCTCGCCAGCTTTCACAGCCGCCACGTATGTCTGATCCGTTACGTTGTAGACTACATACTTGACCATTTTTCTGGGACCCTGAATTTTGTTATTTTCAACGGAGCGACGGTTACACACTCGTCACTCGACTACAGTTAGCTGTCATACCAAATCCGGCTTAAAAACCCTCTTTATAACCCAGTCCTTGATCAGCGAACGAAAGTTTGTATAGCGGCAACTTCTTTCTCGTCTGGGTGCTTAGGCGGGAAATCATGGGCGGATTCGGTTTCAATAGCTACAAATAAGTACATAACGCTGAATGATGAACAACAGATAATCACTGATGATTCATCATTCTTAATCCATTTTGAACCGGAAGCTGTTACTTGGGGGTAAATTGCTGGGAACGGGAGCATGTCACTTATGCAGAAACATTAGTACGCTTATCTGGGGAATGGGGAATGGGGAATGGGGAATGGGGAATGGGGAATGGGGAATGGGGAATAGGTAATAGGGGGAGCATGGGGAGCCGGTCAATTTGGTGAGAACGCTTGAACTAC
>NZ_JAAHHX010000150.1:0-4838 GCF_010672065.1 Moorena sp. SIO4A1
GGATGGCGAGAATTAATCCAGCAAAGATAAACAGAACTGATCCGACTCGTAGCACTATTTCCACATTAGCGCTGGCTCCAATTACAGCAAAAAATACCTGCATCAGCAGATAGCCAATTTTTTCTGCAGCCGTTATCCTACTTAAATAACTTGGGAATACTGTCGCTAGCATCACAATTAAAACCGTTACCACCAGAATTCCCCCTTTGTTGAAGCCCAACCAGCTAGCGAGACCATAACCTACAGCACAAGCAATCATACTAATAGCTAATGCCAAACTGATCTTGAAAACAGATAGTTGTTGTCGAGACTGGGAATCAAAGATACTAAACTGACTAGAATGAGTATTTTCATGGGAGCGCTGGTTAGGAAAAATTCCCCGTAGCCACTTAATGGAAGGTAAAGAAAACAGCACTAAAAAGTACAAGGTCATCACTAAATTATCTGCTGCTACCCCAGCACTGAGTAAATCTCCTGCTCGTAACCCAGTGCTTTCAGCGGTTGCCGCAAAATTAACTGAACCACCAATATAAGTAGCACAAAAAATTGCTGCCAACTTCCAACCTTCTTCTCCTAAAGGAATCAGATAGTAAGCTACTACTGTGCCTAAAATTGTTCCCACTGCACCAATTCCATAGGCAATTAAAGTAGGTCCAGCCTCTCGCACAATCCTAAACAAGTCAGCTTGGAATAGTAGTAAAGGAATAGCTAATGGAACTAAGTAAGACCAGACCACCCCATAGGTGGGAGCATCCGGTGGGATAATCCTAAGATTAGATAGGATAAACGTTACCAAAATGGTGACAACAGCCCCAGATAGTTTAGCTCCCCAAGGAGTCCGTTCTGCCCAGAATCCAATCGTTGCTGCTGACAGCAACACAGCCCAAAGAGCGAAATCTTGATTAGGATTGATTAGAGAGGTTGCCATGATAGCTATGAGAACCGCTATATATAAATAGGTTATGAATAATAGTGCTAATTTATCACAACATTAAACACTCTTTGGAGCTCTTTCCTACTCCCTATTCCCTGCTCCCTGCTCCCTATTCCCTAACTAGTCAATAATTGATATTATTTATTAATAGTTGATGAATCTTATAGTCAATATAGGTCAACAAATAGCAAAATTTTTCTCCCCTGAGGTTTGGTTACTTAAGGGTTTGAGTAACGATTGAGCCCAGCAAGCCTAGGTAGATCAGCTGATCAGGTGACAATAAGGCTGAAAAGTAGACAGGGGTTAAGTGATGGGTGTTCGGTGCTCGGGACTCTACCCTAAAGAAAGTGAGCTCAACCCAGAGCAAGTCGCCCTCAACAATCAGGCTGAAAACCTGATTAAATCGTTTCTAGCAACAGATGATTACTCGTAATTTTACCCTCAGCTTTAAATCATAATCTTTAATTGTATCATAAACAGAGTCCAGTGGTGACCCTCTGAGGTGTATCAGTTTAAATTGTCAAGGTATCTTCATCTTATCTTTATAAAATTTTTATATTATCTTCATAGTTGAGGGTTGAGTTTTATTAAAAATCTTGATAGATTAAAATCGGCGTTAATTGATAAAAACTATTAATAAGGAGGCATTCGAGATTTAGAGCAGTTCAACCAATGCCTACATTTTTTTCTCGTCCGCTATTTGGTAGTAAGCATTCAGGCGTTGGCCAAAAGCCAAAAGCCAAGGCCACGCTACTTGAGGTGCTTTGTGGCACAGCCTTCGACGCTGTGACGATGTAACTCAGATTAAACGAATGCTTACCCATTTTATTCAAAAGCACAATCTATACCACCATCTGTAGCAGATTAGCTCAATGCTTACCCTAACCCAATAATGCTATACCCGATTTATTGAGCTGCTTCACATTCCTGAATTCAATTCAATTTTGGGGCTTTTAACATTGGGTTTTATCAGAGCATATTCGGTTTTAAAATGCAAATTTTTTAAACTAATAATAAGTTCAAAAGAAGGAGTTAAAAATGTTTACTCAGAAATCCTTCGTAAGTTTGAGTTTAGCAACTACTAAATACTGACTACTAACTCCTTCTGCCGAAAGCAGATCATTTGATTCTAGGAGGTTTAAACTTATGTCTTGCTATTTAAAGACAGCCGTTATCACCCTAAGTACAGCATTAAGCATCGTTATCCCTACCGTAGCTGAGGCAATTACCTTTGGATTTGATTGGACAGGTCAAATTGCTGGCTTTAGCGTTACCGGTTTATTTAGCTATGACGAAACGCAAAGTTATACCGATGGAATCGTCAGGACCAGTGACTTAGATTCTCTGATTGTCTCATTTTTTGATCCTCAAGGCAATTTTTTGAGAACCTATACCGATAATCATTTCGATGCAGGGGTTAACTTCAATTTTGATACTCAAACAAAGCAAATACTCCAATCGGGGACTTACTTTGACCCAGATGGAATCAACATTGGAGATGGCTCCAGAAGCGATGGTTTAACCTTCTGGTCAAAACCACCGCAAAGTAGTACGCCTCACGTCCATGTAGATGATTGGTTGGATGAGTTTGGTTTTCCTATCGGTTTTAGTAGCCATGAAGATGTTGCGTTTCCGACTCGAACCACCCAGGAACTGATTGAGACGGGCAAGGTTGGTGACACCTATATTGATCGACTAACTGAGTTAGAAACAAAAGGACAATTTGCCAAAGTTTCCACGGTTCCTGAACCAACAACATTGATAGGAGTGTTGGGTCTGGGAGGGTGGCTTTTCACTTCAAGTTTACAGCGTCGGAAACAATAGCAGATTTTCCAGCAATTTTATGTCTAAAGGAAAGATTTTTCCATGACAAAAACCCTTATACCCATATGATGCGATCGCGGTAGTGAGAAATCTACAAATCCAGGCACGGGGTGCTTCCCTCTTAGCTGGAAAAGAGGTGAAATTTTTGGTGTTTTTTTTCTTGTACTAGGAGAATAACAATGACAATCAAGACTTTAACTAAAGTAGCAACAGCGATCGTTGGCGGTAGCTTAAGCTTAGGGGTAGTCGGAATCAACTTCGTTGAAGCAGCAACTGTCAAATATAATTTCACAGTGAATCTGGAAAAGAGCTTTTTCCTGACTGGCTCTTCTGAACTCGATATTGCCCCCAATCCTGATTATTACAACGGTGAGTTTACCTTTGACGATTCAAGTTTGACTAAGGTGGGAGCTGAGAGTTTAGGAGTTGACGATGGTTTGTCAATTACCCTATTTAGTGATCCTCGAATAAATGAAGAGGACGACGAGCGTTTCCCAGACTTCCCAACTGTCAATTTCCTAAACGGAGAATTACTGGGGTTAGATTACGATGTAGTTTATCATCCTTTTACCGCCGTTGGTGAATTCTCTGGAGATTTTTTCCGTTTTTCTAATGGTGATTTCACTGACGGTTTCGATCCTACCTTCTATACTCCAGAAGACGAGCCGCGCCAGCCTATTCTCGGAAGTGGAACTGTCACCTATACACTTGTTCCTGAACCAACAACATTGATGGGAATGTTGGGTCTAGGAGGGTGGCTTTTTGCCTCAACCTTAAAACGTCGGAAACAATCATAGATTGTAAGCTATCAGCTATCAGCCGTCAGCCCGCATAAGCTGTTCGCGTAGCGTGCGCGTAGCGCATAAGCTGACGGCTGATAGCTTACATCACTCAAACTGCCAAATCTTAATAGTATTATCTTGAGAACTACTAGCAATGGTAGCACCATCATGGCTAATAGCAACGGTAGTGACAGCGCTTAAATGATCCGTGAGAGTATAGAGCAATTCACCACTACCAGGATGCCAGATTTTGACAGTCTTATCGGCGCTACCACTGATTAAGGTATTCCCTTGAGGGCTAATGGCAATAGATTTAACAGCATTCCCATGTCCGGTGAGAGTAAGCAACGGTTTTTTTGGTATTTGTAAATACCGATCCCTCTTCAGCAACCAAATCTTAATGGTTTTATCAGCACTGCCACTAATTAAGATTTGACCACTAGGGCTAAAGGTGAGTGACTCTACCGATGCCGAATGTCCAGTAATCGTTGCGGCAAGCTTACCAGTTACTAAATTCCAAAGCTTAATGGTTTTGTCAGCACTACCACTAGCTAGCAGTTGTCCATCTTTACTAATAGCTACTGTATTAACGGTTCCTAAATGGCCAAACAAAGTTGTCTGTAATGATGCCTTCTTCAGCATCCAAAGCTTAATAGTCTGATCCGCACTACCACTAGCTATAAGTTGCCCATTGTGACTAATTGCCAGACACTTTACCCAAGCAGAATGTCCACAAAGGGTATGGATTAAATTTCCCGTATACTCATGCCATAGTTTAATGGTATTATCCCAACTGCTACTAGCGATAATTTCTCCATCTGGACTAAACCCAACCGCCTCAATCACATTTAAATGTCCTGAAAGTTTGGCTACCACTGTTTTAGCTTGCCAGTTAAAGATCGTGATAGTTTTATCTGTACTACCACTAACTATAGTTTGTCCATTCGGGCTAAAGGCGATAGAATTAATTCCACTCGACTCTTCAGAAAAGGTATGTACACATTTCCAAGTAGGAGTATCAAACTTAGGGGTAACTGTTGTAGATAAAGACGTTACTGGTATAGCAGCGAAATCCTCTGGTAAACCAAGTGCTGCTAGGACTTGAATGGCTGATTGGTAGCGTTGGTCTGGTAAATTTTCTACCATTTTGTTCAGGATGCGAATAAGCTGCTCACTGACAGGTTGCCTGAGGTAATCGATCCAAACCCACTTCCCTTCTAGACTATTAAACATATCAAAGGGGTGAACGTTGGTAAGCAGATGAATACAGGTCACCCCTAAACTGTACAAATCGCTGG
>NZ_JAAHHX010000151.1:0-4761 GCF_010672065.1 Moorena sp. SIO4A1
TCTGTTTTGACCGGCTCCCGTTATAGACCGTTTATAAAGTGCTTATTAAGAAGCAAGGCGACGCAGCATGAGTCGAATCATCCCTGTATAAATCAGAGCCTCGCTCACTTCTGGAAGCCTTTGATACTCTACCACTAAACCTCGACAACCCATAAACCCAGAAAAGCTGAGGGGGTGACATGAGCCCTGAAAAGCTTGCTATATAAGGCTTTGAGTCCAATGAACTCAGGAAAGATACAGTCCCAAATTAACTCTCGATTCATTTAATGGCAAGCTCAAACCCTTATAACTACGTCCAAGCTCGGCCCAAAACAGAATGTATATTTTTGTAACATATGAGCTGAACTTATGACCCAGTAAGGATTTAAGCTTGCATGTCACCCCCTCAGCTGCCTGACACAAGTGGCTCAAAGCTTGCAATGACGTTGTTTGCTAGAATTGGGGCACAGTGATAGGCAAGGGCAAGAGTCACTACACAACTAGCTCAACAGCAAGCATGTCTTATACCATTTTTCAAATTGATTACGTCAAGTTACCTAAAAATTTTTAATAATTAACTCTCAAATGACACCTGACAAGAAAAAAAGGGGGTTGCGTCAGTCTTCTTTTGAAGAGGAGTAGAGTGGGCATCCTGCCCACTCGAAAATAAGCATGAAACTGGCAAGATGCCCATTCCACCAACATGCCCGTTCCACCAACATGCCCGTTCCACCAACATGCCCATTCCACCTAGCGGATTAAACAGCATGCATTGAGATAAACCCGATTCCCGATTCCCGATTCCCTACTCCCTACTCCCTACTCCCTACTCCCTACTCCCTTACAAAAAAAAATAGCCGCAGAAATACTATCCACGGCCAGATGAACCTTATGAATTCAGATTTCGCACCATACCAGACATGCTCCCATGGGAGCAAACCCGATGGTTTGGCCAGGGGGCAAAGCCCCCCAGCAATTTAATAGCTTAACCCAGTTACGGTCGATGCCCGGTATTATCCGGGGCACCTCCGCTTCAGAACTGCACGTGAAAGTTTCCCCTCATGCAGCTCCTAGATATCCTTTCCTTTCGGAGTGCTCCAATGTATCTGTTGGTGGCAGCTCTGATGAACTGCTAGTAAGTTCTTTTTTGACCAATTGTCGTGGTTTCCATCTATGTGATGAAGGTGTACAGATTCGTCTTCTAAGAACTTCAATCCACAGTGTCCACAGGAATGGTTTTGCTCTTTCAATGCATCGGATGTAGCATCGGAGTAAAGGTTAGAGTTTCTTCGACTCCAATAGACTAAGTCACCGTCGTAGGGTGACTTAGTCCCCCGTACGTTCACGTGTTGGTTCTGTTTGTAACCTACCTTTGGAAATGCCTTTTGACATAGTTCGTTGGCTCTATACCGACTTACTTTCTTTTCCTTTCGGAACTTTCGGTGGGCAGTGTTGCACATGAACCATAAGGAATCCCTAGAACTGCTCATATTGCAGCTTTTGTGGTAGTTGCGCCATCCGCGAACGATGGGGGCTAGTTTCTTAGCTTTTACTTCAGCACCATAATTCGAGCAGTTGACTACGGCTTTAATCTTCTTGCGGATTGCTCTGTGATTTTCCTCTGAGGGAATGCACGAGAACTTTCCGTCTTTTCTGACGCGGAATCTCCACCCCAGGAGACGAAACCTTAGAAGAAAGAAGCCTTAATTAATAATTTTTAACCCTTTTTTGCCTAGTCTGTCCCCTGTAAAGGCTTCTTTCTTCTTACGGTAACTTCATAGGAAGTCAAATCCGTCTGTCGTTTTGGTCAGCTTGGTCTTTTCTGTACTGATTTCCATACCTCTTTCTGCCAAGAATGCCTTGACCTTTTCGAGGATTTTGGCAGCATCGTCTTTAGGCTTGAGGATGAACACCATATCATCTGCGTATCGCAAACTAGTGTGAATATCTTCTATTCCGTTAAGAGCCACATTTGCTAGTAAAGGACTTACCACCCCCCCTTGAGGGGTACCCTGGTCTGGAAACTGAACGGATACTCCTGCTTTTAGGCATCGGTATATTCCCGTTTTGATTTTTGCTGGTGCTATAAGCCTTTCCATAATAGAGTTGTGGCTGATTCGGTCGAAGCACTTTTTGATGTCTAGTTCTATGATTCGTTTGTTGATGCCATTGGCGTCTGATTTCAAATGTAATTGAAGTCGTTTTTGAACATCTTGGGCGCACCTGCCCGTTCTGAACCCGTAGCTATCCCCGCTGAACGTTGCCTCATGGGCTGGTTCAAGGGCTAGCTTCACCAGACATTGCCATGCTCGGTCGGCTATGGTAGGTATCTTTAGCATCCTAGTCTTACCATTCTTTTTCTTGATGGGGACTTCGCGTAGTCCGCTATGGTGCCAGTCATGACCATAGTGGTTCAATGCTTCAACCAATTCCATGCGTTCTCTGTAGTTGAGGCTTGACTTTCCGTCAACTCCAGCCGTCTTCTTGCCCTTATTTAGCTGTGTCACTTGTCGGACTGCCAAAAGCTGTGCTGAGCGGGATTTCAGTATGAGTTTTTGTAATGACCTAGCTTTCTTCAAGTCACCAGCTCGAACCGCTTTATATACACGCTTTTGTAGGCGGAAAAGATTTTGGCGGAGTTTCTTCCACTGTTGTCTTTTCCAAAGTTCACTATGTTTTACCATGTGTCTAACTGTGCTCTCAAACGAGCTTGTATACTCTGAATACCCGCAGCCAGTTATTCGGCTGCATCCTACCCGGCAGTGAGGATTAAGTTTGACATAACTTACCGTAGATTCGACCGGTCTACAGACTCATTATTGCTGCCGTTTTTACTTGTTCCGTCCATCAGATTGTTATGGTGATTTAGGGCAGTCCATTTTGCCTATTCCCTTCTCAGAGATTACAACTGTCTAACTCAAAACGTTGTGAGAATAATCGGGAATTAAGTCTCGCATATACTAGTCAGATTGCGGCTTAGTACTAAGACACTTTTTCAGGACTTTTGCTACTGTTACCCATGTCACCTCCCCTTTAGCGCCAGTGTCACTCATCTGATTAGTGTCTGATTGCGCCCTGGTGCCAGCTTCACTCTGCTAGGATGTCGCCTACTCGGTGTGGCCAAGGTAGGGAGTCACCTGTCTCTCCAGGGGGTCGGGTTTGCACCGCCATCCAGATGAACAGTTATAACTTTTGGGTTATCCCCGCGAGTTACCTAAGTCATACCCCTCTATTTTCTAGAGGCTCCTACTTAGAACAAGCCGCACGAGTTAAGTACTTCGTCATTACCGTGATGAATTCGCCAGGAATCTCAGTCGGCTGAAGGGGGCTCCACTCGTCAACTTGGGCGTAACCCCGTGCATAAAGGCAGGGCTGTTTCATTATAGAGTAAAAAGCTGTATAGTTAAGCAATAGCCGGAAAAACCGGGCTAATTCCCCTTATATGCCATGCATCATGGAGAAAAGCTTAATCGACTATCTCAAAGAAATACCTGATCATCGCAGTCCTCATGGTCTTCGTCATCCTCTGTGGCTGGTGCTTTTAATCATAATTATGGGGATGATGAGTGGTTATTGGGGTTATCGACAATTGGGTAGATTTGTAGAACGCCACCGCACCCAATTAATTAGTAGACTTAAAATTCATGCATGCTCGTGTTCCTTCTTATTCAGCAATCAGAAGAGTCATGATTAATTTAGATTACGAAGAACTCCAATTTGTGTTTAATCAATGGAGTAAACAATATAGTCTGATTCCCTCTTCAGAATGGATATCACTGGATGGCAATAGTCTAAAAAATACTGTAAATAACTACGATAAGGCTCAACAAAATTTTATCAACTGTGTTTCAGCTTTTTCTCATCAAAGAGGATTAGTTTTAGGGCTAAAAATGATGGAAAACAAACACGAAAGCGAAATAACCGTGGTTCGAGACTTAATTAAGTTATTAGATTTAACGGGTTTTGAAGTTCCCGTAGAACAGTGGAGCCTTTATGGGTGATCGGTTATGCAGAAAAGGGTTAAATCTTTTGTAATAAGGCTCCACTGTTCAAGGTTTCATCTCCGTCGTATTTACTTTTGATGCTCTTCATTGTCAAAAAAAACTCTGGCAGACATAGTCGAATCAGGGAATGATTATCTAGTTAAAGTAAAAAGAAATCAACCCAAATTATATCAACAAATAGAAAGGGAATCAAACCGGCAAACACCACGACAAAAAGTGATCCATCATGAAAAAACTAGAAACCGTAATACAAATCGTATTATCGAAGTGTTTGAGCCACCGGAAAATCTTGACCCCAAATGGATTGGGGCTGGTTGTGTAATTAAAGTTTCTCGCAGTGGAACTCGCGGTAATCAACCCTTCAAAACTATTAGTTATTATATGAGTTCAAAATCACCTCAATCTCGTCGTTTGATGGATGGAATTAGAGGACATTGGCTGATTGAAAATTCTCTTCATTGGGTAAAAGACGTCATTTATGAGGAAGATATTAGTCCCCAAAAATCCGGATTTGCTCCAAAAAACTTATCTTTGCTCAAAACCTGGGTTTTAACCCTTCTTCGAGCACATGGCTTTGATTCGATTAAGGCAGCAATCAGCGAAATGAGCCATAATCTGAAGTATATCCTCAGTTTTTGTACTTAACAGTAATTATATCCGATTATCTTCTATTTTAATGATAATGAAACAGCCCTGCGTGCATAAAGGCAGGGCTGTTTCATTGTCGATGTCAAAATTTTTTCTGAGGTTTTGAAACCGCCTTGGAGTAACGGGTTCA
>NZ_JAAHHX010000152.1:0-4632 GCF_010672065.1 Moorena sp. SIO4A1
CCATCATGGATATTAAGTTATCTAGGTTTTACCCTAGTGGCTAATCTTCCTCTGATGTTTATGCAGCAGAGTTTCTAGCCAACGAAACGCACCCCGATTCCCGACTCCCGATTCCCGATTCCCTCAATTGAGAACTGGTATAGTATTTTACTATCAAAACGTCCTGAAATTTGAGAACCCCGCGTCTAATGACCGGGGATGAAAAAGAGAGACGGGGTTAACCCCGTCGTATCCTGGCTATTTTCCTTTTTGACTCTCTATATATTTTTTGACAACCTCCGTGCTGACTTGACCTGTTGACGCCACAAAATAGGTCGGAGTCCATAATGAAGGCAATTTTTTAAGACTAGGAAATTCTTTCCGCAAGTGATGTGAAGCTCGACCTTTTACCCATCGAGCTATCTCAGCAGGAGATTCATGGGTCGGTGCGTTTAAGAATATATGGACGTGGTCTGGCATTATTTCTAATGCAATTAGTTTCCAGCCATGTTCGGAGACCAGATCAAAGATTATTTCTTGAAGCCGTCGAGCTACATGTTCTACTAACACAGGCTTTCGACGTTTTGGGACAAAGACAAAATGATAATTTATTGAAGATACCGACCCCTCTGTACGGCGGTACTCATAATCTTTGCTAGATAATTTTGCCATTTTTTCCGGGATTGTGTTGAATACGGCTGTAGTAGCAAGTATACTTGTAAACAAGGAGGTGATGCAACTTGTACAAGACAATCCCAGTTAGATCAACGTTTTCAGAAGAAGAAAAAGCATTTTGGGAATTTCAGTGCCAGCAAGCCAACAGCCTGTTTAATTGTGCGATTTACTATACTAAACAAAAACATTACGATTGGCTAAAGGAACAAGAGGCTTACACCACTTACTGGCGTGGAGATGAATTAAGGGTTGGATGGAAAACTTACAAGTGTGCTATTAAATATCCAGAGCTAGATAAAGCCTTGAAAATGTCCCCTCATTACAAAGGGATGGCGGCTCAATCAGCTCAACAAACTCTTAAGACTGTGGGAGAATCTATTGTTAGCTACAACAAGTTAGTGGGGCTATATTATCAGGGAAAAGTAGATAGACCCAGGTTTCCTCGCTACAGAAAGTCAGGTGGGTTCGCTGCGGTGACTTTCCCTAGACAAGCTCTGACATACAAAGAGGGATTGTTTTACCCTTCTGTTAGCAAAGAAAGCAAACCTGAATTACTAACTCAAATAACACTCTCGCCACCAGATTTTATTGACCCTGACTGGGTCAAAGAGGTCACTGTTCGCCCTTGTTACGGACAGTTGTGGATAGACTGGGTCATTGATGATGGGAAGCAACCAATAACCGATAATCCAAGACTTGATTACTCTCAAGCTATCGGAATAGATCACGGTGGCGATAACTGGCTAACCTGCGTTTCAACGTTAGGAAAAAGCTTTATTATCGACGGTCGAAAGCTCAAATCAATGAATCAGGGGTATTGTCGCCTTGTAGCTAAATACAAATCTGGAAAACCGGAAAAGTATTGGGATTCCCATCTAGACAAAATTCAACTTAAACGAAATAATCAGATGCGGGATGCCATTAACAAGGCTGCTCGATTCATCATTAATCGCTGTCTAAATGATGGCATTGGGAATATAGTAATAGGTTGGGTGTGATTCGTTGGCTAGAAACCATACATATAAAAGATCTGGGGGATTAGCCGCAAGGTAATAATAACCTTGACAACTTGATAACCTTACAGGTGAAAAACCTGTCCTCTCGAAACTAGAGTGACATCCCTACCCCTACCCAATAGAAACTAACGAGTCTTAGGGTAAAGCGGGGTCGAACGTCAAACATCTACTAGCCTATTAGGTGGATGGGAGATAGGAAAATGACCCATGGGTAACAAAAGTGAAAGTACACTTGAAGCGTCGTAATTACGATGTAGCGTAATATAGGCTGTCGCTACGAACAAACGTAACGAATCGCCAAAGACAAGATATGCTCCAGCCCACATCTTGAGTTTCTCTAAAGATTCCGGCGTATAGTACTACCCTAAAGGTCAAAAGCAAGGTTATCAGGAACGAAGTAACCATATAGGTTCTCTCAAGAAGGTCGGTTCTTGAGTAGGTAGTTAGCCCCATGGCCTATATTGGGAAGATTGAGTCAGAAGCCAACGCCGATATGTAATGTACCGGATACGCAGACAGACTCACGCGGATTAGTAGAATGTAAAGTTGCCAGTAGCAATAGATATGTCTAAAACTCGGGGGTTCGCTCCACAGTCGGAATGGAACAAAGTAAACTGGCGAAAGCTAGAAATTACGGTGTTTAAGTTGCAAAAACGAATTTACAAAGCTTCTCAGCGTGGTGATGTTCGTGTAGTGAGAAGTCTTCAAAAAACTTTAATGAAGTCCTGGTCAGCAAAAATGGTAGCGGTGAGAAAGGTTACCCAAGAGAACAAAGGAAAAAGAACAGCTGGCATCGATGGTCAAAAGGCTTTGTCGAGCACTAAGAGATTGAAGCTAGTCAAAAACCTCAAACTCTACAAGAAACCTCAAGCAACCCGCAGAACCTGGATAGATAAACCCGGAAGTAAGGAAAAGAGACCACTAGGAATCCCAACCATATACGACCGCGCCCTACAGGCTCTAACCAAACAGGCATGCTTAACCAGAATGGGAAGCTCACTTTGAGCCTAACTCATACGGGTTCAGACCAGGAAGGTCATGCCACGATGCAATCCAAGCAATATTCAACAGCATTAAAAAAGCCCAAAAATGGGTGTTGGATGCTGATATAACAAAATGCTTCGATAAAATCAACCATGAAATACTCCTTAAAAAGTTAAATACCTACCCGACCATGAAACGGCTAATCAGAGGATGGTTAAAAGCAGGAGTAATGGAGGAAGGGAAATTTATAAGGACTGAGGAAGGCACACCACAAGGAGGAATAATATCCCCTTTACTTGCCAATATAGCCCTCCACGGACTAGAAAATTACCTAATGGAAATAGCCGGAGAAATAAAATATCCGGGATGCCCAAATGGTAAAAGAGACAAGAGAAGCGCCACAGCTATCATCAGGTATGCTGACGACTTCGTCATACTCCACCCGTCCAAAGAAGTCCTTGTAAAACTTAAATACAAAGGGGAAGAATGGTTAAAAGGTATTGGCTTGGAATTAAAACCCAGTAAAACAAGAGTGGTACACACATCCGAAGGATTCGACTTCCTAGGATTCAATGTCAGGCAATACAAAGTAGGAAAACACCACTCAAAGAAAGGGTATAAAACCCTCATTAAACCATCAAAACAAAAAGTAAAGGAGCATGTAAGGCAGCTTTCAGACACTATAGACAACATGAAAGCCGCCAAGCAAGAGAATGTAATACACAAACTCAAACCTATAATAAAGGGATGGGCAAATTATTACAAACCGGTAGTAAGTAAGAAGACCTACTCTAAAGTAGACCACTTACTATACTCCAAACTTAAAAGATGGGGAGAAAGAAGACATCCAAAAAAATCAAAATCCTGGGTTAAAGAGAAATATTGGGGGACAAAGGTAGAAATACCAAAAGACCCATGGAAACCTCCAACGATAGATAACTGGGTATTCATGACTAAGGATGAAAAAAACATCCTCCCCAAACACGCAAAGACCGAAATAGTCAGACACGTGAAAGTCAAGGAAAAACGCAGTATATACGATGGAGACCTAATCTATTGGGGAAACAGACTGCAAAAACATCCGGAACTGAATACGATAAAGGGAAAACTCTTTAAGAGACAAGAGGGAAGATGTGCATTCTGTCACCTAAGATTTAAGGATGGAGATATAATGGAATCTCACCACATAAAACCACGAGCCTTAGGAGGTAATAATAGCCTGAAAAACCAGGAATTATTACATCTTCACTGCCACGACCAAAAACACGGAAAAAGAACTACAAACTCCCAAAAGGAGGAACTAGATTCCAATCCGTTCTAAGAGAAGTACCCACTGACAAGGGACTACTACGCGAGGAGCCGGATGAGACGAAAGTTTCATGTCCGGTTTTGGAGACGAGTCGGGGAGGCGACTCCTCGGCTTAGTTTAATAATGAAGGACAAAAAAGTCGTTCCAATATGGGGAAAAGCAGCAATCAAAAGTTTGTGGCAATTCCCACTAAGAGATTAATTGAAAGACTGAAACAACTCTGTCCTGAATACGGAATTAAATTAATAATTATTGAGGAGTCTTATACGAGTAAGGCGTCTTTTTTGGATGGCGATTCATTACCGAAACACGGTGCAAAACCCGTTCGCGTAGCGTCGGCTTTGCCGAAAGGATGGCAGCCATCAGGAAAAAGAGTTAGACGTGGACTTTACAAAACCTCATCAGGAAACCTAATAAATGCAGACTGTAACGGTGCAGCCAACATTATTAGGAAAGTAACCACACAGCCAATCGACCTGGCCAAGGTGGGTAGCGGGATTTTGACAGTCCCACATCGTTATGACGTCTTCAATTCCTTGAATAAATCATACCGAAGAAGGAGTGAAGCGGCACGGGTTCACCCTGCCGCGTAACATCCTGTGAGAATCCCCCGCGCTTTAGCCGGGGGAGATGTCAAAGATGTTTCCTAATCTTCCCGCTGGAAGAAGC
>NZ_JAAHHX010000153.1:0-4537 GCF_010672065.1 Moorena sp. SIO4A1
TGTCAGACCTAACAGGACAACGTGTCACCAAAAAAAATCTTCGGCTAGTTCTCGAGTCAGTCCCAAAACCGTCAAGCTCTATTCCTGAGCGAACCGAGAGTAGTCCCCTCTTCAAACTCGATTTAAGTGACGCACCCTATGTATCGGATTTCTACGGACGCACCAACGAACTGGCTCAGCTAGAGCAATGGATTGTCACAGATCACTGTCCATTGGTGGCTCTTTTGGGCATTACTGGCATTGGCAAAACTGCCTTGTCAGTGAGGCTAGTTGAACAGATTAAGGATCAGTTTGAGTATGTGATTTGGCGTACCCTCAACCATACTCCATCTGTTGAAGAACTTCTGAGTGACCTGATCCAATTCTTGTCCAACCATCAGGAAAACCCTTCATCAACAACTCTAGATAACCTGGTATCGCGACTAATGTATTACCTAAACCAGCATCGTTGTTTGGTAGTGCTTGATCAAGTAGAAGCGATTCTGGATGCTGGTCAATCCTCTGGAATTTACAAAGAGGGCTACCAGGGGTATGGAAATTTACTGCAATCTATTGGGTACAAACGCCATCAAAGCTGCTTGTTGTTGACCAGTCAAGAACCTCCCCAGGAAGTTAAGGAACTAGTAATCAGGGCAGGAAGAATTCGGGAATTCCAACTCAAAGGCTTGAGAAAGGAAGAAGCCAAACCACTCTTGTCAAACTACGGTCTTTCTAAATCTGTGCATGGAGTGGGACAACTAATTGATAGGTACAAAGGTCATCCCTTAGCCTTAAAGATTGCGGTTAGGACGATCCAAAACTGCCATAATGGTAAAATTTCCGATTTTCTCAAAGGGTCATTATTTATTGGTGATGTTTTGCTCAGTCTCCTCGACCAGCAATTTTATCACTTATCAGATTTTGATCAAGAGCTAATGAACTATTTAGCCATGGCTACCGAGCCAGTCTCAACTCAACACTTGCTAGCTGAATTTTCTTCATATCCCAACAGAGCGACTTCAGAAATAAAGACATCTCTAAATAATTTGTTACAACGTTCACTTATTGAAAAAAATTATCAGGATATGGGGGAAGTCTTCTTTACCCTAGATCCTGTAATTAAAAAGTATCTTAACAAACGTTTGTACCAGGGTGGCTGATTTAAGTAACTATGATTCAGATCGGACAGGAAATACACAATCGTTATAAAGTTATTAAAAAGTTAGGTAGCGGTAACTTTAGTCAAACCTTTGAGGTAGAAGATTTGCTTGGTATTAACTCAAGTAACTTAGGCAAAAGGAAAGTGCTGAAAGTCCTGAAATTAAGTTACTATAGCAATTCAAAGATGAGAGAAAAAGTCGTTGAGCTGTTTCAGCGAGAAGTAGAAGTGTTGAAGCAGCTCACTCATCCAGGAATTCCCCGAGTTGAGCCAGATAGCTACTTCCGTTTTGTGCCTAATAAAAATAACCAAGACGACTTCTTACACTGCTTGGTGATGGAGAAGATTGATGGACTAACGTTGGAAGAGTGGCTGCTCCAGAACAATCAACTAATTACTGAAGCACAGGCAATTGACTGGCTAAAACAACTGATAGTAATACTTAATGAAATCCATCCCAAGTATTTACATAGGGATATTAAACCTGATAACATCATGGTCAGACCCAATGGACAACTGGTATTAATTGACTTTGGCGCAGTTAAAGCACTAACCCAAAAATACATTATTCAACAACAAATTACTTCGCAAAATACCAGTATTGGAACCCTAGGATATATGCCGCCAGAGATGATGAATGAACATGAAGCTTATCCACAATCTGATTTTTTTTCCTTAGGTCGTACCTTTGTGCGGTTGCTCAGTCGTAAACACCCTAGTGATTTTACACAAGACTTACAAACTCAAAAGTTGTTCTGGCGAAATGAAGTTAAATTTGTTTCTAAGAGACTGTTGGATCTAATAGATTTTCTAATGGAACATGATTGGAAAAATCGTCCCAAAAATACCCAGGAAATTCTGTTGTATATGTTAGATTTTATGATGGTTACGACGGCCAATAATCATTATAAAAATCCCAATATCGTAGGAAGTAAAAGGGGTAAGCTTAGCAATTATAATTTTATTAATTCAGGGTTATTAATTTTTAGCATTGTCCTCAACTTCTTTTTAATTGGTTTACTTAATAAAGTATACTATCTAATGCCTGTTGTAGTTTTGCTACTGTTTGTAGTCGTCAGTATCCTGTTCATCTCACTAGTATTTCCTTTATTCATTAAAAGAGTATACAAGCTGTTACCGTCTAAGAAAATATATCTCTTCTGTCACTCTCGGAGACGTAACATAAAGAAGAAACCTCTGAAACCCTGAGGTCAAGTATGGTCAGCTGTTCAGCATGGTTACCTAGCCATAATTTTGGACATCATATGAATAATTCACCATAACAGGTACAGAAAAGCCTTAAATAATGGGTTTATTGGCTTGCTGTTTAACAATTTCCAAAAGATTTGCGCTGCGCTGACGGGAGCTGGCTAGCTGGTCATGGGACGCTTTCAATTCTGCACGGTATATTCCTTCAAGGGTACTGAGTTTAGTCTCATACAGTGTTTTTGCCTGACCTTCAATTTCAGCCTTGCTAGCATCTAGTGGTACCTCAAGCCTAATCAAAAATGAACCACTGCTCTTCTTTTCGATAGCTTGGATTGATAGGTATTCCTCACCGTATTCTTCCCTGAGCTGTTGAAAGGAAAGCAAAAAAGCTTTCCAGTCAATACCATCACTGAATGTCAGGTCAACAGTTTCCAAGGCTTTCTGAAACAGACAAGTAAAATCTCCTGGGGCAAAGTTCTGAGTTTCATTCCTAGGGCGACGTTCAATGAATTTGTCTTGTGTATAGTCATATTTTAGATAAGCATACTCACAAATCACATGCTTGAGCTTCGTGCCCTGATTAATTTTCCAATCTTCCAGACAAGCTCCGGTAAAGATTACTTCAGTAAAATTACAGTCTAATGCTTGAGTCCTAATCAGGTAAGCTTCCCTCAGGTCAGCCTTGGTCAGGTTAGCTTCGCTCAAATCAGTCCCGCTCAGGTCAGCCCCGCTCAGGTCAGTCTTGGTCAGGTCAGCTTTATGGAAGTTAGCTCCACTAAGGTCAGCTTTGCTGAGGTTAGCCCAACTGAGGTCAGCTTTGCTGAGGTCAGCCCAACTGAGGTCAGCACCCCTGAGGTCCGCCTGGCTTAGGTCGGCATTTCTAAACTCAGCTAGACTGGGGTTAGGGCGTGTTTTCAAAGTTTTCCGCAAGATTATGATCCCCCCCAGCCCCCCTTAAAAAAGGGGGGAGCCATACTCAAAGTCCCCCTTTTTTAAGGGGGACCAACGGGGGATCTCCGAGTTTGAAGACAGGCCCTAGGGGTGGGCTAACCAGGATTTTCGGCCTGTTCGCCCCTGATGGAAATAGCCCACCCCGTAACGCACCACTTTTTAGTTAATTTCAAGACCATACATTCTAAATGGACAACAGCTTAGGAGTCAATGCTTGATAAGTGGTTAGGAAAAAATAAGTTAGGGAAAAAAATCCTGCCTAAACCAGCACAACTGAGTGCTAGTGTGCGGGTAATTGGAGACCGTAAATCTGGCAAAACTACCTACATGGCTGCCTTGGCTCGTTGGCCTGGAGCTGACCCCTCCACCAGTCCAGTGCAGACAGTAACACCAATTAATGAAGATGGGGAAGCACTAATCGCCAAAGCCAAGAACCTTTTAGAACAAGGGGAGCAGTTAGAAGGGACTCCCTTGGATGCTAATGTCGATGAGGTTAAAGATTATAGTATCGAGATAGTTCTGAAAGACCAGTGTTCCTGGCAGCGGCTGAAAAGGCTCAACATCAATTGTAAAGACTATTCTGGCGAGTTTTTCCAAGATGTGTTGTACCAATCCGGTACCCCCTTGCTTCGGGATTACCTAGAAGATGCCGTGCAAGCCAACGGCATTATGTTACTGCTTGATGGCCTAGCTCATCGCAAAGACAGAGAGTATGCCAATGGTCTGGATAAATTTTTGATCGCACTAGACCGAGCCGAAACAGGGGTGATACACCGGCGCATTGCCCTAGTTCTGACTAAGTGCGAACAGCCTGAATTATGGGTCAATCGCCATCAACCTAAGTATGTAGCAAACGCTCGCTTTCCTGAAGTTATGAAGAGATTGCAGGCTTGGGAGCAATCTGGACCTGGAAGCATTGATTGCTTCACTACCTCAGCTTTTGGCATGTTGGGGGAGCGCCATCCAGAACCAAACATGAGGCGTATTAGTCGAGACCGTGAGGGAATTAAAGAATCAATCCTGAAAAATCCCCAGGGTTGGAAACCCTTTGGCTTAGTAGCTCCGATTTACTGGCTTTGTACTGGCCAACGCCATAGAAAATTAGACCAGGAGTGAAACAATGGACTCTTTTAATGATAATCCTAATACTATTACTGTTGACATTTACGAATTTAGCACTGGTATCAAGGCTGAGATCACCCCAGATCGGGGCTGGATATCTAGAGGCTTCACTGGACG
>NZ_JAAHHX010000154.1:0-4510 GCF_010672065.1 Moorena sp. SIO4A1
TAGGGTCGCTAGTGAGTACGATCGTATTAGTCTAGAAACCCAGTTAGCAGATGAGCAAGACCGTTACCAGATGCTGGACAGAACCTTGGTGGGTCAACGCCGGACTCTATGGGAACGAGAAGAAATTATAAATCAGCATCTACGAGTGTTACGACTGCGGCAAGGAATTGTGGATAGTAATGGTCAACAAAACCAGAAAATTGACTTAGGACCAATTTTGATCAAACTAGAAGCACAGTGCAAAAAACAGTCAGATCAATTGCAACAACTAGAACGAGAAATTGAACAGATGCGCCTTAGGGTTAGCCAAGCTGAAGAATTGATCAATCAACAAACCCAAGAAAAGGATGCTAAGCTGGCTCAGGTAAAAAATTGGGAGGAAAGTTGGCTCTCCAATCAGGTGAAGGTCGCTCAACTTTGGGGCAAACTTCATCTCTATGAAGAAACCCTACAGCCATTGCAAGATGGTGTCAATGAACTTCGACAAAAGCTGGATGCGATCGCAAATGCTCTGAATCACATCCAGAAAACAGGTGGTTCTCAACAACAAGCGATCGCTCAAATATCTCAAATCATCAGTAGCTTAAGCCAATCTCCAGAGTTGGCAGCTTCTTAGGTTTAAGGTTTAATATTAAATGTTGTTCGCCCCGTATTCGGTGTAGGGTAGGTTGAATGTTAAAGGTTGAATGTAGTTCGCCCCGTATTCGTTGTAGGGTAGGTTGAAGGAGAAAAATTTCTCGGAAACTAAGAGATAGAAGTGTTTCATACTTAATACTTAATACTTCATACTTCAGTATTAAGAATAATCCATTCCTCTTCTACCAAGGCTGTTACTCCACCAGGAAAGGATGACGTTCGAGAGCGGTTGGGAGCAGCAATTAAACCAGTCACCGCTTCGATTTGCTCAAAGCTGAGGGCTTTGGTTTGGTTTTCCTGAAGGAACTTCCGAATCACACGACGTTGCAGAGCTAGGGGAGCTTGCTGTAATACCAGACGATTTAATCGTGGAGGGCTATTGCTAGCAGGATCTTCCTCGACCGTAGGTACTGCCATGGCTTGCTTTTGGATTTGCTCAGCAGTGTTTTCAAGATATTCCACGTCTGCTCGCAAGATTTCAGCAATTTGGGACAAGGCTGTCTCAACTTGTGGGTTGAAATGGGTTTTCAAATAGGGTATTAGCTCTTGGCGGATGCGGTTACGGGCATAGTTAAGGTCTTGATTGTAAGCATCCACCCAAATGGAAAGTTGCTGCTGCTCGCAAAACTGGAGAGTTTCGCTACGGGATGTGTCAAGTAAGGGACGCACCAGATGTACTCCAGGAGCAAGAGGTCGTTCCCAGGTCAAAGCTTGCAAGCCATCAGTCCCTGAACCTCTGATCAGGTTATAGAGGACTGTTTCAGCGCGATCGCTTTTTGTGTGACCAGTGACAACAGTGGGATAACCTTGAGTTTGGGCAATGTCAATCAGGGCTTGATAACGCCACTGCCGCGCTGCTGATTCGCTCTTTGTCACTTCAGGGGCGGTTCGTAGATGAAATGGAAGTCCCCAACTTTGAGCAATTTGCTGTACATGAAGGGAAATTCCCTCATCATAGGGCCAACGGTGGTCACAGTGGGCGATTCCTAGCTGCCATTTCCACTTGGGCTGTAAATCTAGGAGTAGTTTGGTTAGGCAAAGGGAATCTTGCCCACCGGATACGGCTACTAAGACCTGCTGATTCTTGGGTAGTAGCTTCTTTTGCCGCAGGGTTCTATGTAGCCGTGCATGAAGAGGTGTCCAACTCGGTATCTCAGACATTAGAGTTGTTATGAATAGTTATCCAAAACTTTGACATTTTGAATTTTGTAGGTCATAGATACCGTGACATACTCCCACACTCACCTTTTCAGGTTGAGTGTGGGCTTCTTTCCAACTCCACCTACTGGTTCGGATACTCGGAAAGCTTTATTACCGACGGGATGCCCCACCGCCAACTTTAATATATTGATCGCCGCATTTACATCTCTATCTTCTGTGTACCCGCAGTGAGGACAAGAATGAATACGGTCTTTTAATTTTTTAGGTACTTTTGTCCCACAATTAGAACAGTTTTGACTGGTGTTTCGAGGGTTCACTGCAACTGTGACCAACCCAGCATTTTCGGCTTTGGTTGATAGTATTGACAGAAATTGCCCCCAACCAGCGTCTAATATCGATTTAGCCATTTTAGTTTTGGCCAAACCTTTAATATTTAACTTCTCGTGAGCAACTAGATCATGATTATCTAGTAAGCCCTTTGCAGTTTTAAAATGAAAGTCTTTTCGAGTGTCAGCAACTTTTTTGTGAGCTTTGCCTAGTCTACTGACAGCCTTCTTCCTGTTGTTGCTACCTTTCTTTGATCTACTGACAGCTTTTTGGATTTTTTTTAGCCGTTTTTGAGCTTTTCGATAGTATTGAGGAATTGGTACCTCTGAACCATCGGACTTAATCAAAAATGACTTAAGACCCATGTCTACCCCAATAGGATTGGTTGCACTGTCTACTGGGATGATATTCGGGACAAACTCATCCTGGATGGACAGCGTGACGTAATAACCATCAGATTTTCGAGTTATAGTAGCTGTTTTTATTTTAAATCCTTCTGGAATAGGTCGGTGATAGATCATTTTGACTTTCCCAAACTTAGGAAGAGTCAAAATATTGCCATTTATAGGGTCTTTGCTAAGAGATGGAAATGTAAAAGATTTGTATCTATCTTTACTTTTAAATCTAGGTCTCCCACTCTTCTTCCCATTGCTATCCCCTTTTAGGAACCCCTTAAAAGCTAAATCGACTCTTTTGACACAGTCTTGCAGGACTTGTGATTGAACCACCTTGTACCAAGGTCTATCCTTTTTTAACTGAGGAAGAGTTTTCTTTTGGGAAAAATAGTCGGGATTATTCCTTAGATCTGGTAAATAGCAGACAATAGGACAAGAGTTGATAGAGCAGCGATTCTGTTCGTACCAGTTAAACCTGTCGGCAAGTAGGTAGTTGTATTGATGTCGGAGCATGTCCAACCATCTTTCTACTTCACGTTCTTGATTCTTGGTCAACCTTAATCGATATTGATACGCTGCTCTCATTGTTGTCACATTCTGTTTTTCGACCTATCATCAGGATAACCAAAGTCTTTACATATGTCAATGCAAAATTAAATATAAAAACTTAATGATTAGATTGACTAGTTTTGAAAAAAAGCAACTTAAGCAAGAAGCTGTTCGCGTAGCGTGACCTACGGTCAATCGCAGAGGAATGACTTGCTCCGAGTTACTTAGGAGTTTGATAGCTCGTTTCCCTGTTCCGTGCATACTCTGTGTAAAATTCATCCCACGCTCATCCTTACGGATTGAGACGTGGGGCTTCTTTTACCGGACAGCTAACAATCCTATAAATCCTAAACCCTCAAGGTTCTTGAAAGCTTTGAAATCGGCATGTTCACTACGATGCTCCCATGTCAACATTTACCACAACATTTAGCAATAGACTATTATTTAAGCTTATTTAAGCTCATTCATTTCTTGCCAGACATCATCCATTAGGGAATTATCATCACCGTTTTCTGATTCCTCATCAAAGGAAATATCGTCCAGTTGAAACATGTCTTCATCACTATCATCAGACATTTCACCCAGATCAAAATCATTACTACTGTCTGTTGATACTGCTGACAAATCCAGCAAATCTTCTTCCGCTGCTGTCGGTGATTCTAGGAACTCTATATCTTCGTCACTTTCGGAAAGTTCTCCTAAATCAAACTCATCTTCTTCTTGACTGGTTGGGGTTTGTTCAAAACCAATATCTTCCTCACTATCGGAAAAGTCTCCTAAATCAAACTCATCTTCTTCTTGACTGGTTGGGGTTTGTTCAAAACCAATATCTTCCTCACTATCGGAAAAGTCTCCTAAATCAAAGTCATCTTCTTCTTGACTGCTTGGGTTTTGTTCGAAACCAATATCTTCCTGACTTTCCGCACTATCGGAAAAGTCTCCTAAATCAAAGTCATCTTCTTGACTGCTTGGGGTTTGTTCGAGAGCAATGTCTTCATCTGCATCAAGTGTAGGTTTCAGTGTGATCTCATCCGAGATAGTAGTTGAGGTATCTTCCTCTAGTGCTTCAGCTACTGATATTCCAGTAGCAGTCACAGCGGCTGTGGCTGCTCCAACTCCAAGGTCGAATCCAGAATCATTGCTAGTTTCTGGCTCTGCAAGGTCTGGCTGTTCTGCTACCTGGGTTGATGTGCTTTGCAATGTTTTACCACCAATAGCTGATATATCATCAACTTTATCCTGAGTCTCGACAAGGCAAAATTCTAGATTAAGTCTTACCTTGCCTTGCTGCCAGTCATTAGCAGCAAATTGCAACACTTCACAGGGAATACCCGATTCGCTAAACCAACTTTCCTGTTCTGGAGTCCATTCATCCCCTAAAACTTCTACCAATTTCTTTTTGATAGCAACTAAGAATTCACCGACCCTAAAGGTACGGTTAC
>NZ_JAAHHX010000155.1:0-4504 GCF_010672065.1 Moorena sp. SIO4A1
TCTACGGCATCCGGTGGCACATTCTTATTGATATAAAAACGGGTATATTGCCTTAGAGCTGCCTCAATGCCTTGCTTAACTTGGGAGTCGTCTAAGCGTAACTTGCCATTTTTATCAATTAGTTTGACATTGTAGGCTTCTAGAAATTGCTCAAAATTGTTGTAGGTATCTAAGCTCAGGGACATAGGCATGCCGATACTATACATATTGGGATAACTGCTCTGACGCAATTGTCCCTGAACCTCCTCCCAAAACCGCCAAAATCCCTGCCAATCTCTGGGAATTGACCCCTTTGCCTGACCAATCTCGGTCAGGATGTCTTGCCAGTAGTGAATATGGATGGCTGATTGCATAATTGGTACAGCATAGTAGCTACGTTTTTTAGCAACTTTGTTTTGATAATTGACTCCAGCCAGAACCCCTTCACTGTACCAGTTTTTCAGAGGCTGTATCACATCAGACACATCTACCAGTTGATTATTCCATGCCAGACGGGGAATAATGGTCAAGTCTGCTACCCCTGCATAGAAAATGTCAGGAGGGTTACCTGATGCGATCGCACTCTCGATTTCTTTGAGAATATCCTTCTGAGGTATGATGACTAATTGAACTTTAATCCCACTGTTTTTTTCCCACTTGTCGATGATTGTCCGGAGTGCATCCGTTTCTTCTGGATAAAAACCCTGTTGCCACCAGATGCTAAGTGTTTTAGCTGTGTCAAAGGTTGATGATTGTCTTGATGATTGTCTTAATGATTGGAAATTGTGAGTACAGTTAGCCAATCCCAAACCAAGGAAAAACCAAGGGAGTTGATTGAATTCCCGTCGTCGCATAAGTCTTTAACCGTTACACTTATCAAGTCCTTTAGTATGATATTATCCAGTACTGTGTGAATAAACCTCTTGCAAAAGTATTTTTCTGATAGTGTTTGCGTCAATTATTGGGTGAATCTCACTCTTGCATAATTTCATCCATTGAGATGCACCCATTCCTACTCCCTACTCCCTACTCCCTACTCCCTACTCCCATTAACCCAAGACGAAAGTACTTCACCGAATTTAAAACTACTATAGTAAGTAATGGATAATAGGTAATGGGTAATAACTAATCCTACAGGAGTAATCACAATTACCTAATACCTAATACCTATTCCCAACATATTACAATACCGATCCTCTCGGACATGAAATGATTTAGTCTTATACTTTTTTTAAAAATACCTGAGTAACTTAATAAATCTCAAAAAAGTTAAAGGTTAAAAGGGAAAGGTAAGCATATGGGCGTAGCGCATATGCTGAATGCTTACGAAAATTGGTCTCATATCATGTCAGGATAATTACCTTTAATAAAAATCTACCCTATTTCCCCATTTCCCCATCTCCCCACACTTCCCACACGAACCAACTTCCCACCTTCTCCTTAATTATGGGTATTCAACCAAACTTGATATTACAGTACCTCAGTCATCAACCCACTCCAATTGCAACAGCTGCTCCAACAAAGCAAGTAACTGATCCTGGTCAACGGGTTTCGGTATAAAACCTTCACAGCCCAGCATCTGACTCTGCTTCTGGACTATGTCAAAAGTACGGGCTGAAAGGGCAATGATCGGCACATTTTTCAGATCGGGTATTTCCCGAATTTCTGGCACCATGGTAAAAGCAGTTTTGACCGGCATGAATAAATCAGTCAAAATCAGATCGGGTCGGATCGCTATGGCGACATCCAATCCCTGCTGACCATTTTCTGCCGTTACCACCTCAAAGCCTAACGGTTCAAGCATGTTGAGTAATACCAACCGATTTTCTTTGTTATCATCCACCACTAGCAGTTTGCGTCGTTTTCCGTGGTAACCCATCACTTGACCTGCAATATTCCGTTTTGCTTCGGTAACTTTAACCACAGGTAAGGCAACATCAAACCAAAACATTGACCCCTTACTTAACTCGCTTTTAACGTTTAGTTGGCTTCCCATCAATTCCACCAACTGCCGAGATATGGCTAAGCCTAAGCCGCTTCCAGCTGCCCGATATTTGCTATCCCCCGTTTGTTCAAAGGGTTGGAAAATATTATCTAATTGTTGAGGGCTAATTCCTATCCCGGTATCAATCACCTCAAAGCGAATCGTCCGATGTTGGATTTTGGAATCTTTCCCCTGATCAAGGGAGGTAGGGTTTTGGTCTTGAATCACTCCAACGTTGAAAGTTACATTGCCTTGGTCGGTAAATTTGACTGCATTGTCTAACAAGTTGATCAGTACCTGTCGGAGCCGTTTATCGTCTGCCTTAACACCAGTTGGTAAATTACTTTTTTCTTCAAATCTCAACACAATATCTTTTTCACTAGCTCGCATGCGGATGATTCCCACAACTTCCTCTAAGAAGGTTGGTAAATTAAATTCTGTGGAATACAGTGCCATTTTGCCAGCTTCGATTTTGGAAAAGTCTAAGATATCGTTGATCAAAGTCAACAAATGGCTACCGCTTTTCTGAATAATTTTTAAGCCTTCCAGTTGCTTGGCAGTTAAATTTCGTTCACCTTTGGAGGCGGCTAAAGCCGCCTCACGTTGGAGAATTTGAGCATATCCTATAATACCGTTTAGGGGAGTACGGAGTTCATGACTCATGTTAGCTAGGAATTCACTCTTGGCTTGGTTAGCTACTTCTGCTTTTTGTTTAGCCTCTTGGAGATAGGCATTTTGTTCAGCAAGGGTTTTGCTTAAACAATTGAGTTTTAAATGGAGCCTGACTCTAGCTAATACCTCTTCTTGTTCAAAGGGTTTTGGGATATAGTCTACTGCACCATAAGATAATCCTTTTATCTTATGGTTTATATCAGCAAACGCGGTCATAAAAATTATTGGAATATCTTTAGATATTGGATTATTTTTTAGTTTTTTACAGGTTTCAAATCCATCAATACCTGGCATATTTACATCTAACAATATGAGATCAGGTGGTTCATATTCTACTTGTTCAATAGTTCCTTCACCATCCATTTCTACTCTGACTTTAAACCCAGCACTTTCCAAAGTTTTGTAGAGAACTGATAAATTATTGGGATTATCATCAACGATTAAAATTGTTCCAGTGTTTGGTGATTGGTTCATTTTTACTTATTGATATATTTCCTAATCGCCAAGGTATGAGAGCAAGTCCGGAGGTGCGCTTGACCCATTAAGAATTAAATTCGCGCACCTTTAGGCAAAGCCAAACGCGGGGCGCGAACGGGCGCGCACCTCTTAATCACTTCGTATTCAGGGAAATTGTGACTTGTTACTTATTACTCGTTACTTGTTACTTGTTATTTTGTAGTGTAAGGATTTTGCTAGCTGACTATAGGCTAGTCAGTGAGACGCTCACACTCCACTTAAACATTTCAGATGTTCCGAGATCAGTGTTAAACCGGACATGATCTGACTTGGACTAATAATCTCTTGAAGCTGATCCTCGAAGACAGGGAATGGGATTTCCCGTTGACGGCTGAGTGTATTCAGTCAACCGTTAACAGTTAACCGTCAACACTACCGATTGCTGATTAGCTCGCCGAAAGTCGTGATCAACTAGTGTCTTGATTCAGTGATGGGATAAGCTGAAATCATCCCGCCTTTGTGTACGCTTTTTGATAAGCTTTTGTCTACGCTTATGGTTACCTCCTCTTGGTCGTGAATTCTCTATATGTATACTTCCCCTTCTGTAACTCAGAAGTAACACCACAAAATGGAACTGAAGTAATTTTCGGCTCTTGAGTTATGCCAAATGGTTTGAATCATGAAAACAGCTCTAGCAACACCATGCAACATATCAAATCTATTTCCCTAGCAATTTTACTATTGGCTTCGGTTGTATATCTGCCAAGCTGCAACCTCACTGGGGCTAAGAAGAACTCCAACTCAACTAGTAGCTCTTCTACTAAAGTTTTAGAGCAAACCCCTGATAGTCGTCTGGTGGAGGAATTGACAACTAGCTATCTCAACAAAACCCCAGCTAGGGCAGTTGCGACTCAGCTAAGCGTTGAACAAGGCCAGGCTTTGCAAGACCAATTTGTACAACAGTTGAGCTCTAGTTTAGGCAAAGTTGTAGGTTACAAAGCCGGACTGACTAATCCTGCTGCTCAAGAGCGCTTCAAAGTCTCTGAACCCATACGAGGTGTACTTCTCGAAAAGATGTTGCTCAACAGTGGAGCGGTTGTCCCTGCCAAATTCGGTGCTCGACCTGTATATGAAGGAGACTTAATCGTTAGAGTTGGTAGCGAAGAGATTAATAGTGCTACTACCCCTAAAGAAGCATTAGCTGCTCTTGATGCTGTCATTCCCTTCATGGAACTGCCAGATTTAGTTTATGACCCAAAAGTGAGTCTTGATGGCACTGCTTTGGTAGCCATTAATGTCGGTGCTCGCTTGGGAGTTTTAGGAACACCGATTCCTTTATCTGCTACCCCTGATTGGGAAGAACGATTAAAAAATATCAAGATTGTAATGGTAGATAAGGCTGGCAATCAGTTA
>NZ_JAAHHX010000156.1:0-4479 GCF_010672065.1 Moorena sp. SIO4A1
ATACACTGGAGCAAGCCGAAAGGCCGGTCATAGACCGAGTTTACCCAGGAGCTGGGTGAGGTGAAAGTCTCACGCCCAGTTCTGAAGCGGAGGTGCTCCCCTTAATAGGGGACATCGACCGTAACAAGGACAAAACTGGAAACAACTCCGGAAGAATCTTTTCCGCCTACAAAGAAGAGTGTATAAAGCGGTTCAAGCTGGTGACCTGAGGAAAGCAAGGTCTCTACAAAAACTGATTTTGAAATCCCGTTCGGCACAGCTTTTGGCCATCCGTCAAGTGACACAACTAAATCAGGGTAAAAAGACAGCCGGGATTGACGGCAAAACAGCCCTCAAATACCGGGAGCGATTCGAGTTACTTAAAATGCTAGGCTCCAGTGCGGAAAATTGGACGCACCAAGGGTTAAGGGAAATCCCAATACCTAAGAAAAACGGGGGTACGAGAATGCTGAAAGTACCGACAATCACGGACAGAGCATGGCAATGTTTAGCAAAGTACGCCCTCGAACCAGCCCACGAAGCTACCTTTCACGCCCGGAGTTACGGGTTTAGGACTGGACGCAGTGCCCATGATGCCCAACAATACATTTTCAAAAACCTCAATTCAAAATGTAACGGCATCACCAAAAGGGTAATTGAACTAGACATCAAAAAGTGCTTTGGCCGTAGGCCACGCTTCGCGAACGACAGAATCTCCCACAAGTCCATCATGGATAGGTTAATTGCACCAGCAAGTTTGAAGACTGGGATATTCCGCTGCCTCAAAGCCGGAATTGACCTGGAATTTCCTGAGCAAGGAACCCCACAGGGAGGAGTTGTCAGTCCACTGCTCGCCAACATAGCACTTAACGGAATAGAGGCAATACACCCCTCCGTTCGATACGCGGACGACATGGTGATATTCCTAAAGCCAAAGGAAAACGCGGAAAAGGTACTGAAAAGAATCAAAACCTTCCTAGCAGAAAGAGGGATGGAAATAAGCGCGCCGATTGACCAAGATAACCAAAACGACAGACGGATTTGACTTCCTGGGCTGGTTTTTCCGAGTCCAGCATGACGGAAGATTCAAGAGTTACCCTTCAAAAGAGAACCTCAAGAAATTTCTAAAGAAGGTAAAAACCGTGGCCAACAGCTCGAATTATGGTGCAGAAGTCAAAGCCCAAAAATTAGCACCAATCGTACGGGGTTGGAGGAACTACCACAGATACTGCTGCATGGAAGACTCTCCATATGACCTATACTTCCCGGCAAAAACTGCTGAAAGAAAATTCAGAAAGCAGAAATCAATAAACCGGTACAAATCCAAAAGGTTAGTAAAGATAGCCTTCCCCACAGTATCGTGGAAAGAAAACGACCACACAATGGTTAGAGGAATTAAGTCCCCCTATGACGGAGACTTAATCTACTGGAGTCATAGAAACTCTGCTTTATATGATAATGCTACTGCAAAGGCTTTGAAGAAACAAAACCATTCCTGTGGACATTGCGGACTGAAATTCATTGATGGAGAAAGGGTTCACCTTCACCACATTGATAGAAATCACGACAATTGGAAGCCCAAAAACCTAATGGCTGTCCATCAAAGTTGTCACCAATATATCCATGGGGGCAAAGCGAAAGCTAAGGATGTCTAGGAGCTGGATGAGGGGAAACCTTCACGTCCAGATCTGAAGGAGAGGTGCCCTGGGTAATACCAGGCATCGACTCTAATAAGTTTTAACCCTTTTACCCATAGCCTGTCGCCCATAAAGGCGACCCTATCTAAGGTTTCGTCTCCGGACAGGAAAACCAGCACATGACAATCGTTCCATCATTAATGGGATTCTCACCGATCTTGAGAACAGGCGCACCCATAAGAGATTTACCTCCGGATTACGGAATTCACAGTACAGTCTCGAGTCGGTTCTACCGATGGCGAAAAGCTGGTATTTGGGATCAAATTTGGGCAGGTCTTCAACAAAAAGCTGATGCCGAAGGGCTGATTGATTGGGAAGTCCATTTTGCCGACAGTACCTTAGTCAGAGCACATCAACATGCGGCGGTAGCATTTGGGGGCAAGAAAACCAAGCTAAGCGGCGTAGTAAGGGAGGTTTTTCTACAAAAGTCCACAAAGCGAGCTGAAGGATTTGGAAAACCAATGGTTTTTGTCCTAACATCAGGTGAACGTCATGACACCATTGCTTTTGATGACTTACTGACTGGAGGAAAGTAAGCGCGAATTGGACGAGGAAGACCAAAAAGTCGATTTCGCTACTTTAATGGTGATAAAGCTTACAGTAGTCAAGCGATTAGAGAAAAACTGCGTTTTCTTTGAAGTTACCGTAAGGATAGTGGAGCCTTTACAGTTTAAGGGTTATGCAGAAAAGGATTAAAAATTATTAATTAAGGCTCCACTAACAATCAGGTTTCAATTCTAGGGAGCAACCCCTGTTATTCCCCCCGAAAAGCAATGAGAGAAAACGAGAACGCTTCAATCGTGGTCTGTATAGAGAACGAAATCGAGTCGAACGACTTATTAATCGCCTATAGCTTAATCGACGAATTGCAACTCGTTATGAGAAATATGGTAACTTCTCAATAACCGCTGTCGGGTGAAAGAGATAGGTATTGACTTGGCCCCCTTGTCAAGAGTGCATAAATCTGGTTAAACAAAGGTATGCCTAAAAACTCTGTGCAAGTAAAAAATGAACAACTCACCGACCTTCATGAGGTCGAGGAGCTGCGTGCGCTTGTCAGGCAACAAGCTGAAACGATAGCGGAACTGGCCAAGCACAATCAAGAGTTAAGCAAGCGCATCCGTGAATTGGAGGAAGAGTTACTAGCTAAAAAGAAACTAAATAAAAAGCCTCAACGAGCGTGCGAGTAACCGTGGGTGTAGAGAAGCAGCTAGAACTTAAGCAAAGGAAAGGTAAACGTCCGCGCCTCAGCCAAACGCAGTAAGAAAGATAGCTTCGTGGTGGACACCGAATGGAAAATAGAACCCTCTCAACTGCCAGAAGGGGCAAAATTTAATGGATACCGAGAATATTTGTTCCACGAACTTCGCATAGAAAGAAATAACATCCGCTTCTTTTTAGCCGAATATGTGTTACCAGAGGTCGGGGTAATCAGTGGTCAATTACCGCGCCTCGTATCAGCAATTCTGGACATTATGGCCCGCAACTAGTGGGATATATCTTGCACCAGTACTATCACAATCGAGTGACGCAACCAAAGATTCATGAGCAGCTACTGGAATGGGGTATCGAGATATCGGTCGGTCAAATCAATTCATACCGAGCGCGCAAATATAGATGTGTTTCACACTCTCTCAGGCATCGGTTTTAGGGGCAGGATTAAAATTCTCAGAGTATGTTCACACCGATGATACCGGAGCACAACACAGTGGGAAGAACGGGTATTGCACGGTGATTGGCAATGAATGGTTTACTTTCTTTGCGAGCACCCCCCGCAAGACTCGACGCAACTTCTTATCCGTATTACAAGGCAATGCCCCGATTTATGTACTCAATCAGGATGCCCACCAATATGCACGCTTCCTATAAGTTAGCCGACAAGCATATGAACCGATTGAGCTTTGGTTCAACGGTTCTAGGAAATAACCCTGAGCAATGGCAGGACTATGCGCGAGTCGATTGGCATTGTGCAGACCAAAGTCGCAGAGAGGGTCACCGAAGCCGCTCTGCTGGGTGGATTAATCGAGAGTGGCATTAACCGAAAATTGCTGATTCTCTCAGATGGAGCCAGACAGTTCAATATTCTCATTCATGGGTTGTGTTGGGTTCATGGTGAACGAATCATTCGCATGCTTTGAGGGGAGTACCGCTGAGTTTCGAGAGAACATTGAGGAAGTCCAAACCCTTCTATGGGAGTACTACCAACAGCTTAATTGCCTATCAAGATCACCCGAGTGCCGAGCAAAAGCAGTACCTATCTGCTCGCTTTGATGAAATCTTTGGTCGGTGTTATCTGCACCACCCCACTCTGAGCAACGCATTGAACCAATTTAGACAAAACAAGGAGCAATTGCTTCGGGTGCTCGACAAACCCAATATCCCTTTGCACAATAATGCTGCCGAATCTGACATCAGAGAATTTGTGACCCGTCGAAAAATCAGTGGTGGCACTCGCTCTGAGGCCGGACGAAAAGCCAGAGATACCATGATTGGTCTGAAAAAGACAATCGCGCAAATTAGGGATTTGTTTTTGGGCGTATTTACTGTCCCGCTTGCGAGGGGATGACAAAATCCCCTAGCAGGGCGACAGAGGTAGGGGAAAGGTATATGTAGCATAAGATACAGCAATCAGACCTAAAAAAAGATAGGTCAAATATAGCAAAGCCGACCTATTATTGGGACTTTAGCGCAAATTATAAACAAAAATCGTGCTACTCTATATAGAGTATGCTTTTTAGGTTCGTATTCTTCTCCACTCAATCCGATGAAAGAAACCGTTTCCACAGCAATGCCCCCCTGCTTT
>NZ_JAAHHX010000157.1:0-4449 GCF_010672065.1 Moorena sp. SIO4A1
CTTAGCGTGGCCTACGGCCAAGCCGACGCTGCGCGAACGGCTATTTCTATTAGCTGTAATCTTAAATAAGTGATTAAATAGCTATAAATCTGAATAATGAATAACTATTCCCCCTACGTCTGAAGGGCAAATGTCCAAGCCACAAAATAAGTTAACTTGATGATATCCTTGGCTCCATGATAGTTTATTTTTTAAAGTAAAAATAGTTAATCTATCGGCCGTAGGCAACGCTAACATAAATAAATCTCGGGCTTTAAATTGATTTTTTTTTGATTGAGTTGCCTTTTTAATTGATGAGTTATTTAATAAAAAAAGTTTCTCTCTTATTAACCGCTTTAGAAAATTTAGATATCGTCAAGTCTATTTTTTGAAGATTTAACCGTTTCAATAAATCTCGCATACTGATCACACTCTTATCCATTACATACTCCAACTAACAAGATACAAATGAGAAGGGACTGAGAGATAGATAATCTTTTTTTGGTAACGGTTCCAAAATATCTTTTATGATTTTTGGAAAACTTATTTAAATCATACTTAACGAGTATGAATTTTATAGCTTTGATGATTTTATCATATTGAACAACTTTTTTGACACTTTTTTTTGACATTCAACACTTCTGCATCAAAATAATTACCAAGAACATGATAGTATCCTGAGGGGGTGACGTGCAAGCTAAAATTCCAGGGTAATCCCAGCTATTTTGTATAAATTGTACTTGACAAAACACACGTTGGCGCAAAAGTTGGCTTTGGTTCAATTCAGACTAGACAATCTCTCCAGAATCCAGGAAATTGGATAGAGATTAAATTAGTCTGTTCACATGCTCTCAGCCCTGATGTTCCTTGGCTTTGGTGCTCCCACCCCATCGCCCCTTTCAACAAAGGATGAAACAGCTCATTCATAGCGTGATTAATCAGTTTGAGGCATTGGATGACCGGAGAGTCAAACGGGAACCCAAGCATAAACTTGTAGATATTGTGACCATCACCATCTTGGCTTCTGTCTGGGGCAGATAATATGGTAGCCATTGAAACCTATGGCAAAGTGAAACAGCAATGGTTAGAGACGTTTTTGGAATTGCCCCATAGTATTCCATCTCACAATACCTTTTCGGGAGTCTTGGCATTGATTGACCCAACTCAGTTGCATGAATGCTTCAATAGTTGGGTGGAGCAGTAACCCACCCAGCTAGAGATTAAGCTGATCAATATTGATGGGTTTAACTGCTCGGGGTTCCTACGATCGCGAAAAGCAATCTCATTGGCTTACACACGGTGAGTGCCTGGGCGAGTGAACATCATCTGGTGTTAGCTCAACAACGGGCCCTTGAGCAAGTCCAATGATATCACAGCCATTCCCTTGCTATGGAAGGGCAAGACCCGTGTCGTGATGGTGATACGAAGTTACTCCTTACCCTGCCAATAATAATACCTAATCTGCCAACTCTTCATGACGCTTTCATGAGCCGAAGAAGGGATGAAGGTATGATTGAAAACTGTCCTAGGTTTTTGATACCCAGTTGACAAATTTAAATGGGATTACCCTGCTATCCTTAGGATAGGCAGCAGTCTGAAATAATCCGGGAAATGTCTGAAGCAACCCGCTCCCAACCATAATACTTGTCACCCAGATGGCGTCCGTATCGACCCATTTTTTCAGCTAACTCTTTATTGGACAATAAAGAGTTAATTGCTTCTGCAAAGGCATCGGGATTCTCATAGTCACTGATCAAGAGACCGTTCATATCTGGGATGACTACTTCTGCGTTTCCTCCTCGCATTGTGGTAACCATAGGAAGACCTGTTGCCATTGCTTCATAATGAACTCGTGCTAAAGGTTCTTGCCATTGAGATGCACAAACAAAGATATCACCCATGAGGAAGTACTTCTGGACATTTGCCGGTGGAATAAAGCCAGTCAAATAAATTGATTCTTCATAGGTTTTTGCTTGTTCTTTCAGTTGACGAACATATTTATTTTCCTCGTTATGGCCGTACCATTTGCTACCCACTATAAAAAGAAATGTTGATGGATGTTGTTCTAGAATTTGGGGTAGGGCAGAAATTAGGATATGAGGTCCTTTCTTAATACTTAATCGACCTACATAGACAACGATTTTGCGATCGGTCAATCCGTGAGAACTTAGCAATTCTTGGCGACGTCTAGATCCTTCCGGTGACCATCGGGACTGAAACTGTTCTAAGTCAACTCCTGCATATACCGGGTTAAGTTTATGTCGGTAGTCAGGGAAGAGATCGGCAATTCCATCAGCAATAAATTTGCTGACTGTTATGACTCCTCTGACCTTCTCTAGACAAGTCTCAGCAACCTCAGGTTTAATCTTTTCCTCATGAAACATTTCATTGTGCATGCTCAGGAGAAACTGACTACTAGGGCTAGCAGCAGCAATAGAGGGTAAGTATTTAGGGCGATTGTAAAGAATGACTAAATCGAATTTTTCCTCAGCTACAAATTTAGCAGCTGCTTGGTAGTAAGCATCACTATCACCTGTGGGGAAGCGCTGGTAGCTGACTCCATTCAGGACATGTTGATTGGGCAAATCTGAATCAGTGACAGAAAAAACACTAACGTCATGAAACTTGCTTAGATAAGGTAGTATTCCGTCAATATAAGTCTGGATTGCACCTCCTCGAATACATGGAACAGGAAGCTTCTCAGTGCAGATTAAGAGGATCCTCACTACTTTGACCTCATAACTTCTTAAATTTGATTACTTTTCTCTGACGACATGATTACTCAGCTCTTTGCTGTCCTTAATTTAGGGGCGTTGCAAACCTGGTTTTCAGTTCGCGGAGAGTGGTAGCTTGGTTAGACCTTGGACACAACGAGTTATTCACCAAACTTAGTGGTGACTGCTGATAGCAGGACGCAATCTGCAACCTGATTTTGGGTTTTGTCGAACACCCAAACCTTGAGATCAACCCATGCTTATTAATCCATATAAAGTGTGTTTAATTTTTTTGACACACTGTATATGGATTTTATTGCCAAGATTGCTCAATGTTATTGTGCCTTCAATGATTTTATAGTTATTATGCCCCCAACGATTTTATATGAAATGTAAGAATTCAGGTGAGGGTGGTTGACAAAATATTGAAATCCGGTGTGGTAGCGGCATGAGCGAACAACCGAAACCCGAAAAACTAGCTTCCCCCCAACTCAAGCCACTGACAACAGAGCAGTTGGTGGTCGTGATACTGCAGCAAAAGCTGATCGACCAACTGTTGAAGGAATTAGCCGAACTCAAGCTCACACTTAAACCCAACACCTAAATTACCTCAGAACCGTCATAGCGCGGACTTAATAGACCTCTCCAAAAACTTGAAACTATCTCAGTAACTGCTTTTCAGCGCTCAAATTGACCAAGTAAATTTCACCTGAGGGGGTGACATTTGCCCTGAAAAGCTTACTATATAAGGCTTTGATGCCAATTATCTTAGCAAAGATAAACTGGCAAATTCACCCTACGAATGATTTTCTAGAAGCTCAAACCCTTATAACTACCTCCAAGCTCAGGCCAAAACAGTATGTATATTCTAGGTGCGCACCTGTAGCGAATTTAATTCGCCTAGGTCAGGCGCACCGATTAAGTAACATATCGGCTTAAAGTACTCCCAGTAAGGATTTTAGCTGGCATTTTACCCCCTCAGGTCTCCTCTAGAAGGAGAAAGAACATTTGCTATCGTAGGAGATGCAAGTTCAATTGAAGAGGCGACAGACATTGATTATTTTATCACTAACGCCTAATGTGAATTAGACACAAGAGAAAGGAGGCTCGAAGATGGAAATGTCACTGACCACCCGGAAACCTCCTATGAACAGTATAGACTTTCCAACGCTGATAACCACCATTTTTGTTCTGGTGGATTACTGGTATCAACAAAAAATTCAACCCCTCTTACTGCTGAAAGCAGGAGCAAAAGCGCGTTTGAGCGATTCAGATTCAGAGGTGGAAATCCATACCGTTCCTGGTAGTCATATATCTAATGATGAGAGCTAATTTGTCAAGTAAATATTAATAAGCTTGAAAGCCTTACTATGATTGTCTTTTGGGTATTAAATAGTTCAATTGTTCTAGTTGAGCGCAAGCCTTATCCTACAAGGATTACAGCGAGTTTACAAATCAGCTCTTAGGCTCCAGCATCACCAACTTTGCCCTTGATGTTTGGGTTGATCACCATAGTGGTTCGGTTACTCAGTTATCCTTTCTGATTCTGTTTAGTACCCTCCCCTGTTCCGTTGCTGCATCGCTAAATACTAAGCAGATTTAGCCAGTAAAGGTTCTACCGTCTGGGAGGATTCACCGACCTGCTCTAAAATCTCAATCAATTCCCGTTCAAAGGTGACCAAAGCACGATTGGTTTTCCCACCAATATAAAAGCGATCGCCTTTTTGTAATGCCCAAATCTGAGAGTGGGAGACAT
>NZ_JAAHHX010000158.1:0-4340 GCF_010672065.1 Moorena sp. SIO4A1
TGCTTGCCTTGAAACTAGGATTAATCAATAGCCAAGATGATGAAACTCATACCATCAAGCTGCAAGTTGAGTTTGAGGCTATCTACAAGAAATGGTCAAGGGGGCATAAATCTGCGACCAAAAAGGCAAAAAAAGCCGGTTTTTTAGTAAAAACAGCCTCTACGCTCGATGATTGGAGCCATTATTATCAGGTTTACGAAGACTCCTTGAGGCGATGGGGAGATAAGGCTTCTTCTAAATATGAATGGGAATTGTTTAATGATATTTTTCAGCGACATTCAGCTAACACCAAGCTTTGGTTAGCAATTTATCAAGAGCAAGTTGTTTCTGGAATACTCTGTTTTTACGCAAAAAAACATGTAGTGTATTGGCATGGTGCAACTCTGGAAGATTTCTTTCATCTTCGTCCAGTCAATCTTCTGATGTATGAGAGCATCAAAGATGCTTGTGAGCAGAAGTATGACTGCTTTGATTTTAATCCTAGTGGTGGGCATGAGGGAGTAAAAGAATTCAAGCAAAGGTTTGGAAGTGAAGCTCTGTCATGTCCCATTGTAACTGCTGAAGATTCAATCACCCGTGTTCTTGCAGCAGTCAAATCCAAGCTTAGATAAAACACGTATTGTAAGCAAAAAATATTCTATATAGGAGATTCATTTCGATGACAGATTGGGACACATATGCTAAACTAGGAATTCTGCAAGCAGTTATTGATCCGTCTGACAATCAAGGCTTCAAGAATCGCCTGATTGATCAGATTCAGTGGCGCTTGATTCAGGAAAAGTTGAAAAAATCAAAAAAACTTTTGGATTTTGGCTGCGGTACTGGCAGATTTGCTCCTAGGATTACAAATTTGGGAATTGAGTATACAGGAATTGACTCATCTGAAAACATGATTCAGGTGGCAAAGGATATTCATCAGTCACCTATTTTAAAATTTATTCATTTCAATGGTGTAGAAATTCCTTTCCCAGATAACAGTTTTGATACTTGCCTTTCCAGTGGCGTATTTCAGTATCTGATCAAGGAACCTAATTGCCAGAAAATATTATCTGAAATACGCCGCGTCCTAGTTCCGGGGGGATGTTTAATTATGGATGAGCAGGTCAGTCTCTCCAATCAGACTTCGGCGTCAGGAATGCTTGTGCTAACTGAACTTGACTACAAGAATGAGATATCTAATAGTTTTTCTGTCAAGTCAGTCTGTAGAGTTCGCGGTGGTTATTTGTCTAAGGAGTCACATCTTTCATTCCGCGTGGCTAAACTTCTTCCCTGGGCTTTTGATGTCTCTTTAGATTATTTGGCACAACGGGAGATTCGGAAAATTCAAAAAGTAAGTAGTGACTATCTATCGACTATGAAGTATTACGAGGTACTCATTGAATCGGAAACAAAATAAGCAAACTATAAAAAATAACTTGAACTATTAATGCTTTTGTTCGGGCAATATTTTATGGGGCCACTCACCATGAAAAAGTTCAGGTTATTTCTTCTATAATTTGAATTGAATTAGTATAGACGATAAGTGGAGTATTATATGCTTTTAAATAAAGTTATTTTAAATAAAGTTAATGGAATCTGCTACAAATTAGATATTTCCATCTTATATCAATCTGAAGTTGGTATTAAATGTTTTAACCAACTTCTCTCAAGCGACATATTAAAATATTTTTGTGTTGGCGAGATTAAATCATTACAATTGGAATCCTTATACCTCTGTGCCGATGGATTAAAAGACTCACATACTCTTGTCAACACTAATATTGTTGACTCTCCACATTTTGATTTAATGAAAAATCTTAAAAATAACAAAGATGTCATGGATTCTAGTTATGTAAAAAGAGTGAATAGAGGAATATTAGATTTTCGATCACCTCGCAAAGTCAACCATAATTATATAGCATTTCTCAAAACAAAATATCAAGAAAAAATGAATTCAATAAAAATTGGTAATTATGAACCAATCAAAGTATTTAATGTTGATGGGCGATACTTTATTGCTGATGGAAAGCATACCGCCGCTTGTTGTGCTCTAATAGGTGTCGAACCAAAAGTCATTCATCTTTCCAAAGTAATATACGATAGTTTCTGGATTTGGGTTTATAAAAAAATGCTAAAAAACAGCAATGAATACAAAAAGAACATTGAATTTTTCAAGTCTGCTCTTAGAGATTATGCCTAGCTGGTAGTAATTTTTAAGTGAGACGTACATCTGTTGAATAAGTTGAATAAATAGTCAAAGAGCTTTGCAGAGGAAGATTTAATGTCCCTTAAACGAGTTGCCACATCTGGAGTAAAGTGGTCTTTAGTGTCCCAAGTCGGGCGGCAGGTGATGCAGTTTGTCACTACTGCTATCCTTGCCCGCCTACTCTCACCTTCTGATTTTGGCTTACTGGGCATGGCGATGATTGTGATCGCATTTATAGACCTGTTTAAGGATTTGGGCACCTCATCAGCAGTAATTCAGCGGAAAAATATTTCTGATGCACTTTTGCATAGCCTCTTTTGGATCAATGTAGCCTTGGGAATCTTAGGGATATTTGTTATCTTTGTTATCTCACCACTGGCTGCCAGTTTTTATCAGGAACCGAGGGTCACTTCAGTTCTGAGATTCCTCTCATTGAACTTTTTTATTTCTGGTATCAGCATCTTACAGAAAGCCATTTTAGAAAAAAATTTAGCATTCAATACCTTAGCCAAAATAGAAATTTGTGCGATCGTGTCTGCTTCCTTCGTTGGCATTGGTTCAGCTCTTCTAGGATTTGGGGTATGGAGCTTGGTCTACCAATCATTAGTATTAGTGACAGTAACAACAGTTATGCTTTGGGCTGCCACTAGCTGGAGACCAAAAATGATTTTTGATTGGAGTGAGGTCAAAGATGTTAGTAGTTACAGCTTGAATTTAACCGCAGCTAGTATCTGGCGCTATTTTAAGAGAAATGCAGACTACCTCCTAATTGGACGAGTTTTAGGAAGCCAAGACTTGGGATACTACACCTTGGCATATCGCATCATGCTTTACCCCTTGCAGAATATCTCTCATGTGATTGCTCGGGTGATGTTTCCTGTATTTTCCCAAATACAAGATGACAATGCAAAATTTAGAAGTGCCTATCTCAAAGTTATCGGTTTAATTGCTCTGATTTCTTTTCCAATGATGGTTGGTCTTTGGGTAGCTGCTGAGCCCTTTGTTCTGACATTACTTGGGTCACAGTGGCAGCCTGTCATTTTGCTACTGATGATTCTGGCTCCTGTAGGAATGGAGCAATCTCTGGGAACAACAGTAGGCACAATCTATAAGGCGAAAGGTCGTCCAGACCTTCAGTTTCGATGGGGAATTGTTTCTGGAATATTGATACTTACTGCTTTCGTGATCGGTTTGCAATGGGGGATTGTTGGGGTTGCAGTTGCCTACGTGATCGCGTCTTTTCTTTGGTGTTACCCAAGTTTTAATATTCCTTTTAGTCTCATTCATTTACGGATGCGTGACTTTGGGGCAGTGCTTTGGCGACCACTTGTTGCTAGTCTCCTAATGCTACTTGTGCTTGTAGGGCTGAAGTTTTTGTTACCCACCGGTCTAGGTAGTGGCTGGGTGTTAGGCATACTGATACCTATAGGAGGTATTTCTTACCTGTTGGCAAGCTGGTGTATCAATCGAGAACAGATACAGCAATTATTAGTCATGGTAGGGCTAAATAAATAAATGAGTATTCAGCTATTGGACAAGAGAAAAATTAAGGTTATTCATAGCTATCCCTTCTGGCTACCACAGACGCAAACTTGGATGTATAACCAAGTTCGCTACTTGCCTGATGAAGTAGAAAATCATATTGTCTGCGAACGCACAGAAAATTTGGAGCAGTTTTGGCTACCCAATATCCACACACTGAGTGATAGTTCCAAATGGCGCTATTTCTGGGATAAGGGTGTGCGCAAACTACAGTTTCGCCGTCACCTGGGATTTTTAGTAGAAGTTGCCAAACGGCAAGGTGCAAGCATTTTGCATTCTCATTTTGGTGATATTGGTTGGGGAGATCTAGATGCAGCGAAGCTAGCAGGACTTAGGCAGGTAGTGACTTTCTACGGTTGGGATGTTAATTCCTTGCCTAAAAGTAGCCCCCACTGGCAGAAAAGATATCAGGAACTGTTTGCCAAGGTAGATAGAATTCTCTGCGAGGGCCCCCATATGGCACAGTGCATCATTAATCTAGGATGCCCAGCAGATAAAGTTAAAGTTCAGCATCTGGGCATTAGTATCGAGGAAATTCCCTTTAAGCCCAGAGTCTGGAATCCTACTGAACCTCTACGGGTACTGATTGCCTCATCATTCACTGAAAAGAAAG
>NZ_JAAHHX010000159.1:0-4268 GCF_010672065.1 Moorena sp. SIO4A1
GGACGCTCCTTCATTCCCGGTAACTACAACAACGGTGAGTTTGGGGTTGCTGCCACCTCCCTGTTCTGGCATTTTGTCGATGTGATCTGGATTATTTTGTTTGTGCTGATTTACATCTGGCAGTAGCCTTATTCCTAGGTTGGGTGAGCAGGAGCGTAACCCAACCAGGTAAGGCTTTTGTCATGTTTAGTTAGATTTCCAAGAACAAAATGCTCTATGAAACTGATATCATCCAATGGGTTGAACAACAAGTTTATCTGATCAAAGAACAACGGTATAATTAGTAGTTAGCCCTCAAAAAAAATTATCAAAAAAGTTGTAATATAGAAGGATGTCAGGAACCCCACGGCTATAAGCCGGGGGCTTGAATAAAGCCCACCTGACCAGCCAAAGACCTAAAAAGTCTACGTTTAGAGCAAGAGTTTAAGTCCTACCTATGAATGCATGAACCAGTTTGTAGCTCTAGAACTTCAGCATTAAGTGTGGTGTACAAGGGTTAAGCCCGTGTGTTGAAGAAAGTACCGACTCTAAACATTGGCGTTCGCGAAGCGGGGCGCTTTAGCGCACGGTTCACATTACCCCTAATGGGAGATTAAACTCATGTTTGTTTTTGTTTTGAACAGTTCAAGAAAACCTTTAAACCCAACTCATCCAGCTAGAGCCAGAAAATTGCTCAAAACGGGAAAAGCGGCTGTGTTTAAAAGGTATCCTTTTACGATTATATTGAAGGAGGAAGTTGCTGAACCAAATAATCAACAGCTCAGGATTAAAATCGACCCGGGAGCGAAGACTACAGGTATAGCTATCCTGAGAAATGAATCTGTGCTGTGGGGAGCAGAACTGACTCACAGAGGGGATCAAATTCGATCCGCTCTGACCTCTAGAAGACAGTTAAGGCGTTCTCGCAGAAATCGCAAAACTCGTTATCGCCAACCTCGGTTTAACAATCGATGTCGTCAAGAGGGATGGTTGCCACCGTCATTAATCAGTCGAGTTGAAAACATATTGACTTGGGTAAAACGGCTTTGGCGGTTATCACCAATTGCTCATATCTCAACTGAATTGGTACGATTTGATACCCAACTCATACAAAACCCAGAAATCTCGGGAATTGAATATCAACAAGGAACCCTAGCCGGTTATGAATTAAGGGAATATATGCTAGAAAAATGGCATCGTCGTTGTGTTTACTGCGGTGCTACGGACACTAAGCTAGAGATTGAGCATATTGTTGCCAAGTCAAAAGGAGGCTCTAATCGCTTATCCAACTTGACTTTGAGTTGTCGAAAATGCAACCAAAAGAAAGGAAACAAACCGATTGAGCAATTCTTAGAAAATAACCCCTTACTGCTCAAGTCAATTCTATCTCAAGCGAAAAGATCACTAGCTGACACAGCCGCCGTTAATGCTACTCGTTCGCGTAGCGTCGCCAACGGCGAATGGAAACTGTTTAATGGCCTCAAAGAGCTAGGAATACCTGTGGAAACGGGAACTGGTGGTAGGACTAAATACAACCGTTGTCGTCAAAATTTACCTAAAACTCATTGGTTGGACGCGGCCAATGTAGGCTACTCAACCCCAGATACCTTAAAAATTTTAGTGTCAAGACCAATGAGAATCAAAGCAACAGGACATGGCAACCGTCAAATGTGTGGAACAAATGCTTTTGGTTTTCCGATTCGACATCGGTCAAACACCAAGAAACACTTTGGATTTCAAACAGGGGATATTGTTAAAGCTGTTGTTACCAAAGGGAAAAAAGTTGGCTCTTATATTGGTCGAGTTTTATGTCGAGCAACCGGTAGCTTTGATATCACAACGGCTACAGGTCGAGTAGCCGGAATTTCACACAAATACTGTTCTTTTGTTCATCGCAGCGATGGTTATTCCTATCAATAAGGATTCCCTTACGCTCAGTTGTTTATGTAAGGGGGAAACTTTCCTCCCCATACGTGAACGACAGGGGCTTCCAGTTTCCCCCTTACCAACCCCAATTTATGGTGAATAACAGAGAAACGGAATATCTAAAGACTTTCCTTGCACCTATCAAGAAGTGCAAGACCTACAGACCCAAGTTCGGGCAGGGTAACAGCGATAAGGGGCTATCCCTGAGTGGATTCAAGACGCTTTACGGTTCAGACCCTTTCTACGCATGGGTAGGTCTTGACACCGAGCTGATGTACGCTGCACATCGTGCAGCAGGTGGAATGACTTCCGTATATCGGCAAATCGGCATTGGGTGTGAACGTCTATTCCGTGCAGTTTTGGTAGATACAACTGGTTACACAGACCCCGTTTATGCAACCTGGTCCTACACAGCAAAGACTCGCTCTGGTAAAGATAAAAAGCTATCCCTTGACGGCAGACTTGAACTTTCTGAAGTTAAGAATCAAATGATTCTCAACAACGTAAAGCAATGGATTAAAGACTACTGTTCTGACTTAGGTGAAGTTACGGAACCCACTAACGGGATCGTTTTTGAAGTGCGTCAGGGTTACAAAAGCAAAGACTCCAAGCGTCAAAATGCCGACATTGATAATGCTGTAGTAGCATGGGCAAACGATTATCTTCCTGTATTCGCAATCTTTTCTTCACAGATTGATTCTGACATTGTACTGAGATACCGGAATAACCGTTGCGGTATTCTTATTGGTACAACGAATAGCAACAATAAAGAGTCTCTGTATGCCTTCTGTGACCAGGTTCTTGGGTATGACTTAGCAGACTTTTTCAACCGTAATAGCACAGAGATTAAACAAGAAATCCATGATGTCCTGGAAACGTTGTTGAGGGCTGAGTAATGGATATGACGGTTAAGCAACGTTCGGATTACACCTTCAAATACAACAAGAAACTTGGTAGACATGGATGGTTGCGGCTAACCCCCGCTTATTCCGTCAAGCTAGTAGAAGAAATTATTGATAACATCCCTGAAAATGCTTTCATCCTTGACCCGTTTTCAGGAACAGCAACAACTGGTATTGTGGCGGCTGAACATGGTTTTTATTCACACTGTTTTGATATAAACCCCTTCTTGATATGGTTAGGTAATGCTAAATGCCGTAACTACACAAAAACGGAACTTAAAAAGCTACAAATAGGGGTTAAAAAAGCGCTGATAGAATCCAAATATTATCTTAATAAAGATAACTGGTTGCCAAAAATACATAACATTACAAGGTGGTGGTCCGTAGATACATTAAAAATTATAGCTGCACTTCGTCAGGTGCTTGTTAACGAGTTTGGCGAACCGAAAGACAACAATGTTTCTTCTCTGGCATGGATTTCTTTTTGCCGGTTGGTTATTGAAACATCTTCCGCAGCATTCAATCATGTGTCCATGTCATTTCACGATCAAGTGACAACCTTTGAGGTAGAACAGATTGAATCTCTGTATTTAGAAATCTTGGATGCGATCGTTGAAAGTGCCAGTGAAGCACTTCCCGGTTCCGCATCGGTTCACTCCGTAGATTCACGGGAACCTGTTTCTATTGAAGAAGTGAAGTATTCCCACGTTGTTACCTCCCCACCTTACCCAAACCGGATCAGCTATATTCGAGAACTTCGTCCTTATATGTACTGGACAAAGTTTCTTGATACTGCCCGTGAAGCTGGTGAACTTGATTGGAAAGCGATCGGAGGCACATGGGGAATTGCTACCAGCAGACTTCAGAACTGGGAATCAAACGGTCTTGAATTGCCGGAACTTATAAGGCTGGTAGTTTCCGAAATCCTTGAGACTGAAGAAAAGAATACCTTGTTGATGGCTAATTATGTCTATAAGTATTTTCATGATATGCACTTACATTTTAATAATCTAAAAAGTATACTGAATAAAGGTGCTGTACTGTCGTATATTGTGGGTAATTCTAGTTTCTACGGTGTGCAGGTACACACGGAAAAACTACTTGAAGATTCGCTAAATTCCCTTGGGTTTACAAACGTGGGTAGCAAGGCGATCAGGAAACGTAACAGTAAGAAGGAACTATTTGAATACTGCGTTTATGCCACATGGAAGTAAAATAAAAAAAAGTTCATTATCCTGTTACATCTGGCACTAGGGTTATTCCTAGGTTGGGTGAGCAGCAGCGTAACCCAACCAGGTAAGGCTTTCGTCACATATAGTGAGATTTCCTAGAACAAAATGCTCTATGAAACTGACATCATCCAATGGGTTGAACAACAAGTTTCCCTGATCAAAGAACAACGGTATAGTGAAGTAGACTGGGTTAATCTCCTAGAAGAGATTGAAGACTTGAGTAAACGAG
>NZ_JAAHHX010000016.1:0-232766 GCF_010672065.1 Moorena sp. SIO4A1
CTACCTTCCTGGTGCTTATAGCGCTACGGAACCACACCGACCCCATCCCGAACTCGGAGGTGAAACGTAGCTGCGGCGAAGATAGTTGGTGGGTAGCTGCCTGCTAAAATAGCTCAGTGCCAGGATATATATTATTTAATATATAGAAAAAGCCTCTTGTCTGAACTGGCAAGGGGCTTTTTCTATATTAAGCAACCACAGAGATTAAAATAGATTAAATCATTAGCATGGGTGTTGGGTTAACCAATAAGTAATAACTTAAGTAATAACTGAGGACTAAAAGCAATAATTCATATTACTTTATTGAGCGATCAAAACTATAAATTTTCTGAGTTGTTAAATTCTCACACACTGAAGATGGTCGCTTCGTAAAGGGAAACTTCTCTCGGTCTAAAAGTATTTGTAAACTTGTCAGTGGATCGTGTCCAGAAGAGACTAGAAATTCCAAGCATCTTAGCTCAGGCCATTCAATCACGCTGTCTAAAATATTAGCGATCGCATTTACATAGGGATGCTGACTGGATTGGTACCAATCTAGTGCTGCTAGCTCAGGCTGATCAAAGCCCAAGTGTACGATTAAAGCAGGTTTCTCAAAAACTGCGGACGCTACAGGTCTTGACTCCTCCTGCAATAATAAGTTTTGGCTATGAGCTAGAGACCTTAACTTTTCTAAACGCTCATAACGTTCTGTCACCTGCTGGGGCTGGTCTTGCCAATGAATCGCTACCGTAACTAGATAGGTCTGCAACAGCAGATGACCCAGCTTCTGTGCTTTAGTTGCCAGATAGCTAGAATTGTAGTCATTAGCTTCAATCAACAATGGGACCCGACCCACTACCTCCAATCCATAACCTTTTAAACCAGCGATTTTGCGAGGATTATTGGTAATCAAGCAAATTTTCTTAACTCCTAAATCATTGAGAATTTGTGCTCCCATGCCATAGTCTCGCAGGTCAGCAGGGAATCCCAAACGTTCATTTGCTTCTACGGTATCCAGTCCCATATCTTGTAAGGAATAGGCTTTCAACTTATTCACCAAACCAATCCCTCGGCCTTCTTGCCGCAAATAAACCACGACTCCCTGACCGGAATTCTCAATCATTTTCAGAGCCGTTTGTAGTTGCATTCGACAGTCACAGCGCAGAGAGCCCAACGCATCTCCCGTTAAACATTCTGAGTGCATCCGCACCATCACTTGATGCTCTTTGAACTGAGTCGGGTCTCCTTTTACAATGGCAACATGCTCCGAGTGATCTAAGGTGTTGCGGTAAGCGTAAATCTGGAAATTCCCAAAACTACTGGGTAATTGGGCAACGGATTCTCGAAAAACAAAGCGGTCATGTTTGAGGCGGTAACTGATTAAATCAGCAATACTGATAATTTTGAGTTGATGCTTATTGGCATACTCAATCAACTCTGGCAAGCGAGCCATGGAGCCATCAGCATTCTGAATTTCACAGATCACACCCGCTGGGTATAAACCTGCAAGTCTTGATAAGTCAACCCCTGCTTCCGTATGACCAGCCCGTTTCAATACCCCTCCCTTTCTAGCACGGAGGGGAAAAATGTGACCAGGTCGTCGCAAATCACTGGGTTTCGTTACTGGGTTGATCGCAAACTGGATAGTACGAGCACGGTCTTCAGCCGAGATACCAGTCGTCACCCCTAAGTGGGGTGCTGCATCAATGCTCACGGTAAACGCTGTCTGGTTAGTGTCCGTGTTGTTACTCACCATTAGCGGAAGGTCTAGAGCATCCAAGCGCTCCCCTGTCATCGCCAGACAAATCAACCCTCGTGCTTCCACTGCCATGAAATTAATCATGTCAGGGGTAGCAAATTGTGCAGCACAAATTAGGTCTCCTTCGTTTTCCCGATTTTCATCATCAACCACCACCACTGCGTGACCTGATTTCAGGTCTGCCAGAGCATCATCAATGCTATCAAACTTATACACATCAGTTTTCGTGGATTCCACTTGTTTGCTGCTTTTGTTTAATTTAATGAATGGGCTTGAAATCAATGGGACCATGATCCTAGCTCATTTTCCCAAGTTTGACACTTGACGCTTAGGTGAGATGGGTGCATCTCAATGCCTGAAATTAGGCAAAAATTCCCCCGAAAATTCCCACACTTCCCACGCGCCCCCGCCCCTCTCCCCAGACTTCCCAAACTTCCCTTCTTTTTTACAAAAATGAGATGCACCCGGTTAGATGTTCTTGGTCACTAGTATAGTCTATCGAAGTGCGGCGGCTTGCTTGGTGATAGACCACGCTTTTAATCACCAGAAGCAGGTTCCGATGTCAGCGCCTTGTGATTTGGTAAATTACCTAAGCATTCAGGCGTCAGGTATCAGCTAAGGTGCTACTTGAGGTGCTGCTTGAGGTGCTTTTGAATGAAACAGGTAAGTCTTCGTTTAATATCAGTTCCCTCCCCTGAGCGAGGAATTTATAGTCTTTGGCTTTGAGTCCGTTGAACTCCTCAGCCGGATAGCTTGTTTTAAGCTGACCCCTAAGGGCTGATAGCTGAATGCTTACGAAATCACAACTGGTCTTGTGGCACTAAAATGTTGCCAATAACTGAGGGATTAGGGTACACTTATTAAGTTTTTACGATCCGTTGCTAGGGGATAATTTTTGTTAGTGATCGGATTGACTAACAAATGTGGCAGCTGCACAAATAGTGCTAAAACAGGACGTAGAAAAGCGAGCCACTGTGCCCAAGACAGTGGATGAAAATACCTGTGGAGAGGGTCTGACAGGGACTGAGGTTGTTCTTGGTCTAGTCAAGAGTCCCGCAAGCAGGTGTATACTCAGCCCCAAGGTTGAGAATCTCCCACTGAGCTAGCAATTAGCCTTTAGTGGGGGAGGATGTGAAAGCTCTTACGGTACTGCTCCAGGCTGAAAGCCCCGTGTTTTTAAACCGGGTCAGAAGTTACCGCAAAAATAAGGCAGCCTTTATGGTTGGTCGGCTATGGGTAAAAGGGTTAAAACTTTATGATTAAGGCCAGAGACGAAACCTTAGGAGAGTGGAGCCTTTATGGTTAGTCGGTTATGGGTAAAAGGGTTAAAACTTTATGATTAAGGCTCCACTCTCCTTACGGTAACTTCAAACCTTATTTTAAGGTTTCGTCTCCGGGATGAAAGCCAGGTAGCGACTAAAGTCGCCTAGATGCAATTCCATTAAAAAGGTTGACAATACTTGTGCGCTAGAGTATTATTTAGATATGGGTACAGGCTGAAAATCCGTTCGCGTAGCGTCGCCTTTGGCGATGGCACAACCGGGTCAGAGACCCGCAATTGTTTGACCTTAAAGAAGAAATGCCCGGAGGGTAGGGAAAGTCCTCTTTAAAAACCCAATCATCAACTAACAATTGGTGTGTGAACCCAGCAAAGATACGACCTGAGAAAAGAGAATGGTACGGCGGGGTTAGAAGTTACCGTAAGAAGAGTGGAGCCTTTAAGGGTTACAGGCTATGCATAGAAGGGTTAAAACTTTTTTATTAAGGCTCCACTCTTCTAAGGTTTCGTCTCCGGCACGCCGAAACCAAGTGAAACAGGAAAGTAACGGACTTTATAAGGCACTTTTGCTGAAAGTAACTAAACGCTATCGCGAGACTAGCCCGCTGGGTCTTTCGTGAACTGACTAGAATCTTGGTCTCGACGGGATTCAGGTTTAGATATTGCCATTTGGACACGGAGGTTTAAGGCCGGTCGTAGATCTAGGAATCCCCGTCTTTTTAAAGCGGGGAGTGTCAACCTATAGGAAAGGAACATGATGGGGGATTTAGAACGCCTACCAGTAGGCATAATTGGTGCTTCTGGTTATGGTGGCGTACAACTTGTAAGGCTCTTGATGGATCACCCAGGAGTCGATATAGTTTATTTGGGTGGAGAAAGCAGTGCTGGCAAGGGATTTGCCGAGCTTTACCCTCATCTAGGCCATCGTGTTAATTTAACCATTGAGCCTATTGACATAAATACTATTGTATCCCGTTGTCAGGTAGTGTTTCTGTCCTTGCCTAACGGTTTAGCCCATAAGCTAGCACCATCACTGTTATCAAAAGGATTAAAAGTTCTCGATCTCTCAGCTGACTATCGATTTAGTAAACTTGAAACTTACAAAAGCTGGTACGGTGGAGAGCGCCACGACCAAGAAACCGCTGCTACTGCTGTTTATGGTTTACCGGAACTGTATCGCGATCGCATTTCCTCTGCCCAATTAGTCGCTTGTCCTGGTTGCTACGTCACCAGCAGCCTACTCGCCCTTGCTCCCCTGCTCAAACAGGGTCTGATTATTCCAGACACTGCCATTATCGATGCTAAATCTGGCACCTCTGGGGGTGGACGCAAGGCAAAAACCAATCTCTTACTAGCAGAAGCCGACAGCTCTCTAGCCCCTTATGGCGTGACCCATCACCGCCATACCCCAGAAATTGAGCAAATTTGCAGTCATTTAGCCAGTCATGAAGTCAGGGTGCAATTTACACCCCACCTCGTTCCCATGGTACGGGGAATCCTAGCTACCGTTTATGCCACATTGCAGGATCCGGGACTAGTCAGGGAAGATTTATTCACCATTTACACAGCCTTTTACCGCGCCTCTCCCTTTGTCCGCGTGTTACCCAGTGGCACCTATCCCCAAACCAAGTGGGCTTGTGGCACTAATCTTTGTTACATAGGGGTAGAAGTCGATAGCCGAACTGACCGAGTTATCGTCATGTCAGTCATCGACAACTTGCTCAAAGGTCAAGCTGGTCAAGCTGTACAGTGTTTGAATCTGATGATGGGTTGGGACGAAACCCTAGGCTTGCCTCAACTGAGTTTTTATCCGTGAATCGGTTGTGGGACGGATGTGCAGAAGATACCAGAAGTAGGGGGAGATAGGAAAAAACCATTCTTCCCACACTCCCCACCAAATAACCTTGGCCAAAGGCCACGGAATCGCGTTCAACCTTCAACCTTCAACCTTGGCCAAAGGCAACGCAATCGCGTTCAACCTCCAACCTCCAACCTCCAACCTTCAACCTTGGCCAAAGGCCACGGAATCGCGTTCAACCTCCAACCTTCAACCTTCAACCTTCAACCTCCTAACCTCCTAACCTCCTAACCTTCAACCCTGACACAGCGGGCCCATGCCACAAGTTCCAGCATAAATGGCGCGATCGCCTAATTCATCTTCAATCCGCAGCAACTGGTTATACTTAGCCACCCGTTCACTACGGCACAGTGAACCTGTTTTAATTTGACCGGCACGAGTAGCAACAGCAAGATCAGCAATAGTAGTATCTTCGGTTTCCCCAGAACGGTGACTAATCACGGAACGGAAACCGTTGCGAGTTGCTAAGTCAATGGTTTCAAGAGTTTCGGTCAAGGAACCAATTTGATTGAGCTTAATCAAGATCGAGTTACCCGCACCGACATCAATACCTTTTTGTAGCCTGGTGGGATTGGTAACAAATAGGTCATCACCCACTAACTGAATACGGGAACCCAGTTTTTCAGTGAGCAACTGCCAATTACTCCAATCCTCTTCGTGGAGTCCATCTTCAATAGAAACAATGGGGTATTGCCCCACCAACTCAGCTAGATAGTTAACAAACTCCTCTGGGGAGTGAGATGCGCCATCATAGACATACTGAGCATCTTTGTAGAACTCGCTCGCGGCCACATCCATGGCTAAAGCGATTTGTTCCCCTGGCTTATACCCAGATGTTTCTATAGCGGCAATCAATAAGTCTAGCGCTTCTTTATTTGACCCCAAGTTGGGAGCAAAGCCACCTTCATCTCCCACACCGGTAAGCAATTTTTTCTCTTTCAAAACCTTAGCCAAGGCGGCAAAAACCTCAGCTCCCCAGCGCAGAGCCTCTCGAAATGACTGTGCTCCCACTGGTACAATCATGAATTCCTGAAAATCCACATTATTATCCGCATGAGCACCACCGTTGATTACATTCATCAACGGAACTGGTAGTAGATTAGCTAGTGGTCCGCCTAAGTAGCGGTAGAGGGGGAGTCCTTTACTGGCCGCCGCCGCCTTAGCTGTAGCTAGGGAAATCGCTAAGATGGCATTTGCTCCCATATTCTTTTTGTTGGCGGAACCATCCCGATGAATCATCTTGTGATCAACCAACATTTGGTTGAGAGCATCGTTTTCCAATAGCTCCGGGGCGAGTTTTTCTTTGATATTCGATACTGCTTTGAGTACCCCTTTACCACCGTAGCGACGGGGATCATTATCTCGTAGTTCATGGGCTTCAAAAGTACCAGTAGAAGCACCACTGGGAACTTGGGCAATTCCCACGGCACCGTTAACAAGGCGCACTTGGGCTTCTACTGTCGGACGTCCACGAGAATCTAATATCTCTCTGGCATCAATTGCCGCAATTGCAGTTTCTGATTTAGTCAACATGCTTTTTCCTCTAATTATCTAAAGATTGCAACTGCCTTAATCGTTAAATCGCTCTAGGAAAAGAAAGGAATGTCACTTCTTTTCAATCTCCTAGTTAATCAATGATGTCAGCCATCTCAGCCCTTAGGAGCTGTGAGCTATCCGCTATTAGCTATCAGCTTAAGCGCTACGCGCACGCTACGGGAACAGCCATGGTTGAAAAGCTGACTCCTTGGTGGTTATAACTGGGTACTGATAACTTAATGCTTACGATGAGATTGTGCCACTTTAAGGTCTGGAACATCAACACTACACAGTTTTCTATACCTAGAGTATTGTTGATATAATCGCCCTAAATATTTCGACCATACTAATGGTGATATGGCTCACGAAAATTGCTGAAAATAATCACAATTATTTTAGAGTTGGCTCACAACAAACCAAAATTATTTTAAATAAGCTAGGGGAAGACTAGTTAAGATGACTAGGGTTTCGGGACTCTTACTGACCTGTTGTTAAGGGCAATAATATCATCTATGATTTCCTCCCCACTTCATAAATTTGTGTTTAGACCAGCATTGATTTCAGCAACAGTATTTGCTGCGCTGACGTTACCCGTAGGCTGGTTCGGTGCTAAGCCAATATCCATTAAAGTACAGGAGGAGCAACTATTCTACGGTCATGTGCGAGATGCGGCAACGCCTTACCTTACCTTGGCAACGGTGATTAGCCTGGGAGGTGGTATGGCCAGTGTAGCTATAGCAGGATGGCAAAAGTCTGCTCAACAATCATCGCAACTTCAGTCACAGCTATCAGATCTAGCACAACAAATTCAGAAAAAGGAAGAATTATTAGAAAAACTTAGGCTTTCAGAATCCCAGCAGAACCTTCCTCAACACAAGCCTTTAGACAATCAGATAGACAATCAGATAGACAATCAGATAGACAATCAGATAGACAATCAGATAGACAATCAGACATCGCCACAGCAGCCAATTAACTATACCGTCTATACTAGTTCTAGCTTCGAGTCAAACCGTGAACCACTGGTTACTAAGAGTGGGTCGAGAGAATATCAACCAGCCCCTAAATCTGTGATGAAGGTGCCAGCCAAAACCTTTGAGTACAAGCGATTGGCCGTAGGCCACGCTACGCGAATGCAAACTGGTGTGGGTAATAGTCAAACCCATACTGGGCTTGAATCCCATTCTGAAGTAGTATCATTACCATCGGAAGATATTCAGCAACTTCAAAGTCAGTTGCAACAGGTCAAAGCTCAGATGACAGCGATGCAAAAGGTTTTGCACAAGCAACACTTTGTATCTACTTGAACACCAACGTTATGTCTAGCCCATCACCCATCGACCCTCAAACCCCATCGGGATTGGCCGTTGGCCACCCTAAGCGATCAGAATTTGAGCTAAATCTGCTCAAACAGGAATATTTTTTCCTGCAAACTACTGTAGAAGATTACAACAAACAAATCTGGGTGATTAAAGCCTTGGGGATTACGGCCACTGGTGTGGTTGTGCGCATGGTCTTAAAAGAAAAACAGAATAGCATTGCCCTGATTGGGTGTGCTATTCCCCTGTTCTTCTGGATTCTAGAAAGTCAGTGGAAGCACTTCCAGCGCGGTTTCTATCCCCGTTTGGTAGAAATTGAGGAAATTTTGACTCAGGAGTTTAACTTGCGCAGTCCAGCTATTTTTACTGGCTGGAGTCGTACCTTTAAGCGCAGTAATATTCCCAAACGCCAAGGCTATCTTTGGGATGGTTTATTAAACCGTAGCGTTTGCATTACTTATCTGTTAGAAATTGGCTTTCTTTTGGTATTATCGTTAATTAGGTTTTAGGAATTAGAAGTGTTGAACAGGGAACAGCGGATCTGGGAACAGGGAATCGGGAATCGGGAATCGGGAATCGGGAAGAAATGGTTCCCTAGTGTGGCGATTATAAATGAGTATAAAATAATTGCTCGGAAGCTTACTAAGTAAGGCTTTTAGTGATTTAAAAAAGCAATTTTCATAAAAATTGCTTTTTATTGTATTGATACAGTACCTTTGTGGAATCCCTTGCTATTTAAGGGGTAATCGCTCATTTAAACTAGTTATTGAGTATAATCAGTCTAGGATAGGCATTGATCATAACACCTAAAAACACTCAGATCTTTTTCCTACTGTTCCCAGATCCGCTGCTCCCTGTTCCCTAAAACCCAGGACGAAATACCTCAGCCAATTGAGAACTGCTACATATGCGTGTAATCATCCAACGAGTCAAATCCTCCCAAGTCGAAGTAGAAACAACAGTGATTGGGAAAATAGGGCGAGGGCTTAACCTACTAGTCGGTATTGCGGATACTGATACGGAAGCTGAATTAGACTGGATGGTGCGAAAGTGTCTAGACTTAAGGCTATTTCCAGACGAGACTACTGGTAATGACCGTTGGGAAAAGTCCGTGCAGGATATAGGTGGTGAGCTATTGGTGGTTAGCCAGTTTACCCTTTATGGAGATTGTCGCAAAGGACGTCGCCCTTCCTTTAGTCAGTCCGCTGCTCCAGAATACGCTAGGGCATTATATCAACTATTTGTGGATAAGTTACGGATGAGTGGGTTGCGGGTAGAAACTGGTGAGTTTGGTGCTATGATGGAGGTTTGTATAGAGAATGATGGTCCTGTGACACTGTTGTTGGAGAAAGAGGCATTAGTGCGCTAAGGGAACAGGGAACAGGGAACAGGGAGTGTGGGAAGTTTGGGGAGATGGGGAGATGGGGAGATGGGAAACATTTTTATAGCGTTTATCATACTGACGAGGTACAGTAAATTTTCGTCTTACACCGACTCCCGATTCCCGACTCCCGACTCCCGACTCCCTACAAGTCAATGGAATAATAATCCAAACTACCAAGTCCTGGACCCTGAGTCCACCGTGAATCAGGTTTCCAAGCACCATTTTCTTCTTCCCGGCGGCGAGTGTAGACAGTAAGCTGATTATCGTTAATTTTCAGTAGATTATATTGCCAGGGATAAGCGGATCGTAGTTCAAAGGTCGGTGCGCTAAAGGTGCCAGCACAAATTCCATGGAGTTTGCGCCCATCTCGGCTGAGGTCGTAAGGGAAAAGGCTGGCTTGGGCTTTGTGGATGTGCCCGTGGAGGAACAAACGGAATCCAGCAACAGCGAGTTGTTGCATGAAGCCTTGGTCGGTAATCCTATCGCTTCCGTCACTATTCAGGGGATGGTGCCAAACGGCTATTTTCAGGCAGTTGACGTAGTCTGGGTTACGGCGAATCTTGGTCAGGGCCTTGCTCAGAGCACCTGGGTGGATGCTAGCACGGGCTCTGAAGTGGTGATCCAGTTGCCAAGCAGAGTTTAGTCCTAGGATCAGCAAGTTTTGCTCTGGGAAATGGTCGATAATGGCTTGCTCGTCATAGTCTAGGGAATAGGCTTGACCTTTGATAGCTTGATAGAATTGGCTGAAGTGGGCAAAGCGTTGTTGGTATTTGGTATCATCTCGAACCCAAATCGCTCGTGGACTTTCTTCGATGTAGTGACCCTCTTCGAGTTTACCTTGGTATTTTTTGCGATCGCGTAAATCATAAGCGTCTTCTGATAGTTCCCAGTTCAGGTCATGGTTACCGGGAACTAGAACAATTTGCTTCGGGTCTAGGGGAAACTCTTGGCGGAAGTTGTGGAGAAACTGTTGTGCGGCCTGGTATTCTTCTGTAGTGGAATAATTAGCGATATCACCCGATAGGATAAGAGCATCAAGGTGAGGGATGTCAAGGTCTTGGGTGAGGTCTTGAGCCAGTTGGTTTGACCAAAGGGTAGCTTGGTCAAGGGTGGTGATGTGGAGGTCCGAGAGGTGGAGGATGTATATGGTTTTAGTGGCAATGAATTTGGGAGGATCGGCTTTGGGAGTGGGTTTGGGACAATAGATTGGGTTGTAGACTTGGTAGCGCTGTTGAATGGCGCTAAGAACATTTATAGTGTCATAAAAATTGATGACATTACTAGTTGCTGCTAAATCTGCCTTGTTAAGGAGATTAATCAGTTTAGTAATAGTGGTTTCTCGAGCAATTTTTCTCAGAGCTTTTCCCGCCATTATCCGTACAGATGACCATTCATCATCAAGACATTTAATTAATGGGTCAATCGGTACTTGTTCACCTATTTTATATAAAGCAAATGCCGCACTAAAACGCACAGCTTTGTGTTCATCATCAAGGCATTTAATTAACGGATAAATGAACCTTTTTTTTCCAATATCTCCTAGAGTGTTTGCTGCAAATATACGCACAACAATATTTGGGTTATTTAGGCATTTCAGCAACTTATTAATTCCTGATTTTTTCCCCATTTTTACCAAAGCAAATGCCGCACTATACTGCACCAAATAGTCGTCATCATCAAGGCATTTAATTAACGGGTCTATCGTGGTTTCTGTCCTCATGTTAGCCAGAGCAGATGCTGCTATTCTCCGGACAATACAGTCGTCATCATCAAGGCATTTAATTAACGGCTGAATTGCCTCTTCTGTACCCATTTCACCCAGAGTTCTTGCCGCCATCCTCCGCACAGATGATTCTGGATAATCCAAATATTCAACTAACGGCTCAATTGCTACTTCTATCCGCATTTTTACCATAGCGAATGCCGCACTTGAATGCACAAAATAATTATCATTATCTAGCCATTTAGTTAACGGATCAATCACTGCTTCTTTCCCTATTTTACCCAGAGCATCTGCTGCACTTGTACGCACAAAATCATTGTGATAATTCAGGCATTTAATTAACGGTTGAATCGCCGCTTCTGTCCTAATTTTACCCAAAGCATCTGCCGCACTTATGCGCACAGATGAGTCCTTATCATCCAGGCATTTAATTAACGGTTTAATCGTGGCTTTTGTCCTAATTTTACCCAGAGCATCGACTGCACTTCTACGGACAGATGAGTCCTTATCATCAAGGCATTTAATTAAGGATTCAATCGTGGCTTCTGTCCCAATTTTGCCCAGAGCATCTACCGCACTTCTACGCACATCTGAATCATCATCATCCTCCTCCAGGCATTTAACTAAAGGGTTAATCGTGGCTTTTCTACCAATTTTACCCAGAGCTTCTGCTGCACTTCTCCGCACAGATGAGTCGTTATCATAAAGGCATTTCATTAAAGGCTCAATCGTGGCTTCTGTGCCAATTTTTTCTAGAGCTTCTGCCGCCCTTATGCGAACAGATGAATCGTCATCATCTAGGAATTTAATTAAACGGTTAATCGTGGCTTTTATTCCAATTTTTTCCAGAGCATATACCGCCATAATACCCACAGAAGAGTCGTCATCATCCAAGCATTTAGTTAACTCAGGTATCGCTCTATCTGATTCAGTTATTCCCAACAGCTCAACCTTAAGTAACTTCGGAATCTCTAACTGAGCCACCAACCCAACAGTCTGCTCCTGAAACTCTGGTTTTACTGCTCCTGCTAATCTCGCTCCCAGTTGCCAATCCACTGCTAATCCTAACCTTACCACCCGCTGGGCTTCGGCTTCATTATCTACCAATTGCAGCATCAAAACCAGAGATTCTGTCCACTTCAAATAATTGAGATAGTTCTGTTGCAACTCCTGATCACTAAGACGTGGTAATTGCTTCAATAAATATTCTGCTGTATAGTATTCTTGGATCAGTTGGTGTCGAAACTCAATCAAATCTCCTGATTGTTGAATCAAGTGATAGTTGAGTAAGTCCTTTAGCCACGTCCTAGCGCGAACATCAGGATCGGTAAAATTATTATGACGTAGATAGTCAGTTAAAATTTCCTGGGCTTTTGTTTTGGGAATAGCAACGGTAATCTCTTTGGGATTATCCCCTGTTGTCATCACAAACCCTAACTGTTGCAGCAGGTCTGGCCAAAATTCTCTTGATTCCTCGGAAACGTTAACATCTTGCTTGATTTTTTCCGAATAGAACTGGGTAAATGAGCGAAACACTAACCCCAGATTGGACGGTATCTCTCCCTTATTTTGAAATAGGGAACATAACATCATCAATAGTAGAGGAGTTTCCCCAAGCTCCCGTAAGCGATTGCCCAATTGGTTAAGCATTTGCTCCCCCTGTTGTGGCAAATACTTTCGGACAAACTCCGACATTTGGGCTGCACTCAAGGGTTGCATTTCCAACTTCTTTTCAATCCCTAAGTCACCACCAACTCCTAAATCCCTAGTGGTGAAAATCATGGGAGTAGTCTTCTGGTATTTCTGCCGAAACTTAGTCAAATCCAGGCGTGCTGCTTCTGACGGTAGCTCGTTTACGCCATCGATCAGTAGCAAGAATTGTCGATCAAACAGTAGTTTTTCGATCTCCTTCGAGTCCAGCGGTTGACCAAGATGGCTTTCTAGGAAATGCTTCACTAACTCCAACACGGATGTCTGGTAATATCGCAGTTCCACCAGTACTGGAATTTTGTCTTGTATCCCTTCATCCCCCAACAATCGCACTAAGGCTGTGGATTTACCGGACCCCGGACGTCCCACCAGTAAAACATGCTCCGCAGCATACTTCCGCAATCCTGCCAGCACAGGCAACCGCTCAGTTTCTTCCCGATTTTCGTCTATTTGTGGCTGCTCGGACTTGATGGTTTGCACCATCAGGTCAAAGTTAAACAGCCCAGGGGTTGCTTGCTGCTCCTTGCGCTTGCGGTCTTCGACATCGGTCAGGGTATAAACGTGCCACCATTGGGCGTACTCTTGACGGATTGATGCTAGATAGGGATCCCAAGTGACCATCTTAAAGGTTGAAGGTTAATTGGTTGAAGGTTGAAGGTTGAAGGTTGAAGGGAACAGGGAGTAGGGAATCGGGAATCGGGAATCGGGAATCGGGAATCGAGAATCGGGAGTGGGAAAATGCGATCGCTAAATGAACTGTAGAATAATCAACTCTATTCTAGACACAAGAAGCTCGTAAACTCTGCCAGGTCTAGTGGCCGGAACCCCAAACCCGACCTTGATCAGAATTCGAGGGATAGCGCTGGGTTCTCAATTATATTTCAGATATCAAAGCAAAATGCTATAGCAATTCTGATACTCATCAGGTAAACAGGATTTCTTCCCGATTCCCGATTCCCGACTCCCGATTCCCGTTCCCCTCCTGGGAGGGGTTAGGGGTGGGTTCCGATTCCCTACTCCCTACTCCCTACTCCCTACTCCCTACTCCCTACTCCCTACTCCCTCTAACAACTGCTATACAATAGAACGGAATTGGCTGATTCAACAGGAGACACTAAGCTAATGCGAATGCTACACACAATGCTGCGAGTCGGCAATCTTGAGGAATCGATCAAGTTTTACTGCGATGTCCTAGGCATGAAGCTGCTCCGTCAGAAGGACTTTCCAGGGGGAAAATTTACCTTAGCATTTGTAGGCTACGGGGATGAATCTGACAACACAGTTATTGAACTAACTTATAACTGGGGGGTTGATCAGTACAACATCGGGGATGCTTTCGGTCATATTGCTCTTGGTGTAGACGATATCTACCAAACCTGCGACCAAATTAAATCTCTTGGTGGTAAGGTAGTGCGGGAGCCAGGACCGATGAAGCACGGTTCAACAGTGATTGCTTTTGTGGAAGACCCGAGTGGATACAAGATTGAACTGATCCAGCGCAAAGATCAGGAGTCTGCCCAGAAACCAGAAGCAACAGCAGTAGCTGGGTAATAACTATCGGGAGTCGGGAGTCGGGAATCGGGAATCGGGAATCGGGAGTCGGAATAAGAAAATTGAATCTAGCTGGTAAGTATGGGAAACCCTATAAAAATGTTTCCCATCTCCCCATCTCCCTATCCTCATAAGGGTAGGTTTTTTACAAAGGGGCGAGTAGGTACTTTGATTGTCTTGATGCAGTCGCTCATGGGGGAAACCCCCAAGACCGCGCTGCATCGCTACGTATAAATTCCTAAAAATATGTATCAAAAGACACACTAGTTGCCGGGATAATTCTCCCCATTTCCCGCTCTTCCCCTCCTGGGAGGGGTTAGGGGTGGGTTCCGATTCCCGACTCCCGATTCCCGACTCCCGATTCCCGACTCCCGACCCAAATGTAAAAAACCTACCCCTGTGAGATCTCCCTATCTCCCCATCTCCCTATCTCCCCATCTCCCCACACTCTTACCCCTGTTCCCTATTCCCTTTGAAAAATGATCCCTCAAGCATCTACAACAAAAGGCTGGGCGAATGCGATCGCAAAACCGGCAACAGAATTTCCGCCTACTGCCCTCCCGGTCATCTCTGGCAAAATCCCAGAAGGGTTGCGAGGTTCTCTGTATAGAAATGGTCCTGCACGGTTAGAGCGAGGTGGTGTACCGGTTGGACATTGGTTTGATGGTGATGGAGCAATTTTAGCAGTACATTTTACCCCTGCTGGTGCCACAGGAGTTTATCGCTACGTCCAAACCTCTGGCTATCAAGCAGAAGCTGCTGCTGAGAAATTACTGTACCCCAACTATGGCATGACAACACCAGGACCAATCTGGAAACGCTGGAGTAAGCCAGTTAAAAATGCTGCCAATACCTCAGTGCTACCATTACCTGATAAATTGTTAGCCCTCTGGGAAGGTGGTCATCCCCATGCCTTAGACCTGCAGACCTTAGAAACCAGAGGCACTGATGACTTATCTGGCCTAGGCAAAGGAGCAAGCTTTTCTGCCCATCCCAAGATTGATCCCAAAACTGGAGAGATTTTCAACTTTGGACTGACCCCTGAACTTAATAGCAGACTCAACATTTACAAGAGCAACTCCACTGGCAAAATTATCCAACAAGGGTCAGTACAGCTAGAGGGTTTCCCCTTCATCCATGATTTTGTCCTCGCAGGGCAGTATCTAGTATTTTTTGTACCCCCAGTGCGAGTGAATTTCCTGAAAGTAGCTCTGGGTTGGTGCAGCTATGGTGATGCTATGGAGTGGCACCCAAATAAGTCAACCCAAATTATTATCGTAGATTGTGACAGCCTTAGTGAAGTCAGTCGCGGTGAAGCTGAACCCTGGTATCAGTGGCACTTCAGCAATGGCTATGTGGAGAAAGATGGCTTGATCGTGATTGATTTTGTCCGTTATGGTGACTTTCAGACCAATCAGTATTTGAAAGAAGTTCCCACTGGTCAAACTAAAACCAAAGCGAAAGGAACCCTGTGGCAAGCCCGACTCAATCCTGACACTGGTCAGGTAGTGCAGTTACAACAGTTGTTCGATAGAAGCTGTGAATTTCCTGTGGTGCCGCAACAGCGAGTAGGACAATTCTCATCTCATACTTATCTATCACTACATCGCGAAGTCGTCGATATTAGTAAAGAATTGCATGGTGCAATTGGATGTTTTGAGCACAAAACTGGCACCTTGATTGTCGCTGATTTAGGGGAAAATCGCTATCCCTCGGAACCCGTTTATGCACCGGATAGCCTGAATCATGACCAGGGTTGGATATTAACAGTTGTGTATGACGGAAATTCTGATACCAGTGAAGTGATGGTATTTAGTAGAAACACCCTAAATCAAGAACCTATATGTCGTCTGGGATTACCAAAGGTTATCCCCTTCAGCTTTCATGGTCAGTGGAAATCCAGGTAGTAATATTTTTAATTTACCTGATAAATTAACCTGAACTGTAGCTATTAATTAATGCAGTATATAGCCATTTTTTTAAGGATAAAGGATTTCAATTTAAACAATCAGAAGTATCTCGTCGTCCGGTTCCTGGAGGACAACTTTCCTCCTCTAAAGCTAGTAATTGCTGTTCAACAGAATCAGACTGGTATCCCTTTCGAAAACTAGACTTACCTAGGTAAAAATTAATACCAACAGTAACTAGTAGAGTAGATAACAAGATATAGCTTTTAAAACCCATTGTGGTGACCTTGCTCAAAGTTTATACTCATTACTTCAAAACTTTCCCAGCAAAATCAGCAAAAAAAGTCAATAAATAGAAAAGGATTGTTTATAAGATAAAATCAACGTTTTTTTGCTAAAACAAATAATTGATTAACTTATTTTTATAAAAATTAAAACGATAATTTTAGGGATATTTGAAATAGTTTAAAAGTTAAAATACGTGTATTTACGGATACTATTAAATAGTTAAACCAGGTAAAGTAAGCATAAAAAAATCTGGTTAATATAGCGTTTATCAGAGTAATGAAATACACAGGATTTGTTCCCTACGCCCTACTCCGAAGCTCCCTGCTCCCTACGCCCTACTCCCTGCTGCCTTTGAGAAATTCTATAGATAAATTCACCTTTGCCATAGGGATCAGAAAAAGGAGTAGGTTTGAAAATTTATAATTAGAGGAGATCCCCTGATCCAATCCTTAGCTGTTTAACGTAAGATGACCTCATTTCCCCGCCGCTACCATATCACCACCTTTGGCTGCCAGATGAACAAAGCCGACTCCGAGCGGATGGCTGGCATCCTGGAGGATATGGGCTTCCAGTGGTCAGAAAATCCCAACGAGGCTGACTTAATTCTCTACAACACCTGCACGATTCGAGATAATGCTGAGCAAAAGGTTTATTCCTACCTAGGAAGACAGGCAAAGCGCAAACACCAACAACCAGACCTGACCCTGGTAGTAGCGGGTTGTGTGGCACAACAGGAGGGAGAAGCACTGCTGCGGCGAGTTCCAGAAGTTGATTTAGTCATGGGACCGCAACACGCCAATCGTTTGGGGGATTTGCTAGACCAGGTATTTGATGGCAACCAGCTAGTTGCTACAGAACCAATTCATATTGTTGAAGACATTACTAAACCAAGACGGGACAGCAGCATTAGCGCCTGGGTAAATATAATTTATGGTTGTAACGAACGCTGCACCTACTGTGTAGTCCCCAATGTCCGAGGTTTAGAGCAATCCCGTACCCCAGAAGCAATTCGGGCAGAAATGGAGGAGTTAGGACGGCAAGGGTATAAGGAAGTCACCCTGTTGGGACAAAATATTGATGCTTACGGACGTGACTTACCAGGAGTGACTGAATCGGGGCGGCATCAGCACACCTTGACAGATTTACTGTATTATGTTTCCAATGTCCCAGGGATTGAGCGGCTCCGTTTTGCTACTAGTCACCCACGCTACTTTACAGAACGGCTAATCCGCGCTTGTCACGAGTTGCCGGAAGTGTGCGAACATTTCCACATTCCCTTCCAATCTGGGGATAACGATATTCTCAAAGCTATGGCACGGGGCTATACCCACCAGAAATATCGCCGTATTATTAATACCATTCGGGACTATATGCCCGATGCGTCCATTAGTGCCGATGCGATTGTGGGCTTTCCTGGGGAAACGGAAGCACAATTTGAGAATACCCTAAAACTAGTAGATGATATTGGCTTTGACCAGCTCAATACCGCTGCCTATTCTCCTCGTCCTGGCACACCAGCCGCATTGTGGGAAAATCAACTCCCTGAGCAGGTCAAATGCGATCGCCTTCAACGTCTTAACCACCTAGTTGCGGTAAAAGCAGCTGAGCGATCGCAACGTTATCTGGGACGGATTGAGGAAGTGTTGGTAGAAGACCAAAATCCCAAAGACAAGACTCAAGTGATGGGCAGAACCAAAGGAAATCGTCTCACGTTCTTCACTGGGGATATTAATCACCTGAAAGGGGAGCTAGTTCTAGTTAAAATTACCGAAGCTCGTGCCTTTAGCTTGACTGGTGAGCGAGTAGAGGAATAGGGAATAGGGAGTCGGGAGTCGGGAGTCGGTAGTCGGGAGTCGGGAGTTGGGAGTCGGGCGGGGGTAGGTAAACTACCCTGATCAGGTAGTTTACCTACCCCCTTAAAAATAGAAACTGAAACTATAGCAGTCGAAGTAAAGCTTAAAACATAATTTCTGCTCCCAGATCCGCTGTTTCCTATTCCCGATTCCCGATTCCCGATTCCCGATTCCCGATTCCCGATTCCCGATTCCCGATTCCCGATTCCCTGTTCCCTTTAAACCAAAAACTATGTCCTAAACTATACTTCCGCTATAGATATTTCCTAATCTTCCCGCTGGAAGAAGCAAACCACATCCCGTATGTAAAAATCGTTATAGAGGTCGCCAGCAGAGGGGTTTGGCAAATCTACGGCCTCAACCTCCAGCTCATTATCCCCATCCTTCAGGATTCCAGCACCAATGTTAATGATTTGGGTAAACCAATGATTGGGATTAGCTCCCTGGTAGGAGTAGATCTTACCGACACTTTTATCATTGATTTTGACCTCTGCATCACTGTCGGTTGCTGTCAATCCCTTAACCATCAACATCAGGATGGCAGCGCCGCCCTTGTAGCGTCCCTCTGTGTTGAAAGTCTTTTTCCAGAGGCTAGCACCACCATCGCCAATTCTGCGATTGATATCTCCCTGGATCACCACAAAGTTACCGGTGACTAGTTTAGTAGAAGCAGTTGCTTTCTGTTCCATACCTTGTTGCCTTCTTGTTTGTAATTATCTACTTATATCAAGTTATACGCTAGTTGGTAAGCATATGCGCTACTTGAGGTGCTACTTGATATGCAATCAGCTATCAGCTTATGGGCTATGGGCACGCTTTTGTCAATTGTTTAAACGTTATAAAACTCCCCCAAGCCGAAAACCCCGTCTCAAAGCGAGCGGGGATGAAGGCTGGCAGCGACTTTAGTCGCCGTGAAAAAAATATTCCGTGCGAGCAATCCCTCGCACGGAATATTAGTCTGAGTATTGTAGAATAAAATAGAAGCGGTTGAGGTCGAAACTGATGATCATTTTAGAATTCAAGGCCAAAGGGAAAAAGCGCCAATACTCTGCCATAGATGAGGCCATTCGGACAGTTCAATTTATTCGCAATAGTTGTCTCAGATATTGGATGGATAATAAAGGGGTTAGCAAATTTGACCTTAACAAGTATAGTGCCGTTCTTGCTAAAAGATTTCCTTTTGCTAACGCTTTGAATTCTACCGCCCGTCAATCTAGTGCTGAGAGGGCATGGTCATCAATCGCCCGTTTCTTTGACAACTGCAAGAAGAAAGTACCTGGTAAAAAAGGCTTCCCTAAGTTCCAGAAGAATTGCCGCTCGGTGGAGTATAAACAGTCAGGCTGGAAGTTGTCCCCCGACAAAAAGTCGATAACGTTCAGCGACAAAAAGGGTATTGGGAAGCTTAAGCTCAAAGGTACATGGGACTTGTGGCGCTTTGATAAAAAACAAATTAAGCGAGTCAGGATAGTCCGTCGGGCTGATGGCTACTACGTTCAGTTTTGTGTTTCAGTTGATGTTAAAGAACAACTGGAACCTGCTGACGCCAACATTGGCTTAGATGTCGGACTAAAGGATTTTTATACTGATTCCAGAGGGAACACTGAACTTAATCCCCGATTTTATAGAACGGGAGAAAAACGCTTAAAGTTTTATCAACGTCGGGTTTACCGAAAAAAGAAAGGCTCTGCTAACCGAAAGAAAGCTATTAATAGACTAGGTAGGACACACCTCAAGATAAGCAGGCAACGTGAAGAGCATGCTAAGAGACTGGCACGCTGCGTAATTCGGTCTAACGACTTGATCGCCTACGAAGACTTGAGAGTTAAAAATTTAGTAAAAAACCACTGTCTCGCCAAATCTATTAATGACGCGGGTTGGTATCAGTTTAGGAAATGGTTGGAGCATTTTGGTGAGAAGTTTGGCAGAGTAACTGTTGCAGTTAATCCTGCCTATACAAGCCAAGATTGTTCCAGTTGTGGCGAGGTTGTGAAAAAATCTTTGTCAACTCGAACCCATGTCTGTAAATGTGGGTGTCAGCTTGATCGTGACCATAATGCCGCCATCAACATACTGGTAAGAGCCTTGAGTACTGTGGGGCACACAGGAACTTGGATCTTAGATCCGAACGCTTCAGGAGATTCGACCTCTACTCTTCTTGATTCCGGTCTGGTTGAGCAAGTTGAGTCGTTGAGTGAAGAATCCCCGCGTCTAAAGACCGGGGAGTGTCAACTTACACTCAAAGGTTAAGACACATTAGAATTATCCTGTTAGCATTCAGCATTCAGCTGTCAGCATTCAGCTGTCAGGTTTCCGTAACTCAAATTAAACTAATGTCTAACTCTTTTATTGAACGCACATCAAGTAGCCTCTTTCAGGGATGACAAGCAGCTCAGGATAATTACCCTTAATAAAAATCTCCCTATCTCCCTATCTCCCCATCTCCCTATCTCCCTATCTCCCCATCTCCCCACACCTCCCACCCTCTCCTTAATANTGGTGTCGTCGTTTAAGCTGCATATTATGAAGTCTTACCAGCAACTTCTGAAACCATGATTCGAGTTGCCATGATTCGGATTATGCTTAGACGGTTGGCGTAGCCAATTACTTTTCAGACATCCTCTAAATTCTAAATTCTTAATTCTTAATTCTTAATTCTTAATTCTTAATTCTTAATTCTAAGATTACTTCACCACTTTTAGACGATGTGGTGAGGGTTGATCATAGAGAACAATAAAACCACCAATAACCACCACAGCCAATGCTGAGGGGACTAATGGTACCCAATACCCTTGTTTCACAAGACCTAAGCAGGAGCCGTAGAGAATCGATAGAGCCAACAGCAACACACCCAAACGTAGGGAGGATTTACAGCGCCAACACACCAGACCAGCCGTTAGGCACCAACCCCAAATCCACACTACTTCACGCCATGTAGGCCAATCCCGTATCAGGGGTCGCTGATCTAAAACAGCACTTATAATCTGACTTACCATGTGGGCATGGATAATTACTCCTGGTGTTTGATCCTCTATGTCATTACCTTTACTATAGGGTGTAAAAAAATAATCCTCACGGCTGGGAGCAGTAACGCCAATCAGAACAATTCTTCCCTTGAAGGCATCACCATTGATCTTACCGTTTAGAACTTGAGAGAGAGTGACTTGGGGCACAAAATCTTCTGGAGATTGGTGAAAACGGTAATTCAGCATGATTTGGTGTCCCCAGGCATCCAGGTTATGATAACTGCCAGTATGATGGGTTAAGGGTGTAAAGACTACATCACCTAGCTGTAAATATCCTTGATCTGTGTAGGTGGGAGATATTTCCTCTGCCACTAGATACCGCATGGCCAACTGGGTACTCAGAGCATAGGAAGCACTACAAACTGATGTGGGATCAGGGTTAAAGGCCAACAGATGGCGACGGATCACCCCGTCTGGGTCACCTACAACATCACTAAAGCCCAAGTTTTGTTTAGGAACTTCTGGGGGCGGTGAAATTCCTTGATCCTCTTCGTTACTGGCTTTGCAGACCGTAACTAAATTCTCGGTTTGCTCTAGGAGCGTTCCCAAATCTTGGTAGTCTGGGGCTACAGGAAAATCACGATGAATATCTAGGCCAATTACTTTGGCTTGAGAGGAATTAAGTATTTCTAATAGTTGTTTGAGTGATCGGTCTGATAAGGAGGTACCTGGTCTTAAATCCGACTGCTGAGCTTTAATATCTTCTTCAGTAACCTCTACCACTATAATACGGGAATCAGGAAACTCCGCTGGTCTTCTATTAATCAGGTGGTCGAAGGCTTTCAATTCCAAACCTTGGAGTAAACTGAGCTGCTGTATAACTATCAAGAAGCATGTAATTACTAAACTGCTCACTAATACCTGGAGCAAGCTCAGCTTAGGACGTACAGGTGGAGGTGGAGGTGGAGGTATAGGTGGAGGTGGGACAGGGTTATCTATCAACCCTTTCCAAGTCGGTGGCGGGGCGGCGGGATTCTGACAAATTATCGGTAACCAAGTTGCACAAGGAAACTCATCTTCTATCCCTTGTAATCGTTCCCTAGCTTCCCGCACTGCTAAATAGAAGGACTGCCCCCGAGCAAAAGCGGTTAAAAAATATTTCAAAAATTCCTGTGAAACCCGGTCAGGTACCGGTTCTCGCATCACAACAATTTGGGGAATCTGTAAATTAGCCAGATTTGAGGCTAAACCCAAGCCATCACAAGAATTAAAAATCGCTATTTTTAAGCCTTTTCCAATTGCTCTTTTTAAGCCAAACTTTAACTGATTAATGGTTAAACTATCGGTTTTATTAATATAAATGTGACCCGTTTCATCATTGTTTTGACTGGAACTATGACCAGCAAAAAAGAGGATATCCCAGCATTGCTCCCAAAGGGCTTCATGGACTTGCTGGCGCTTGGGTTCTATGAGAAACTTGATCTGAGCATCAGGTAATTCCTCTAGCAACTTCTGATCTGCTTCGGTATCAATACCAAAACTATTGCCAATAATTGCTAAAATTCTCACCTTGGCGTGGGGCTTGGGATTTAGAGTGACTGGTTCAAACTTTAAGGCACTTAAAGCAATTTCTGCCTTGGAATAGCGTTCCCAAAAATCCCACAGATGCCAGGGCAGTCGCCGTAAACAACTGTTCTCGGTTTGAATAATGAGACGAATTTCATCCGAGGGTAATAGTTGTTCGAGTAATTTCTCCTTAATCGGTCGAAATGGCTCTGAGGATAGCCAAGCATTTAAGCGATCGCCTAATACTTGGGCAGCATTGTAGCACCGTTCCAGTTTAGATACATTGGTCACTTGTACCACTGATGCTTCTAGACGGGAACGTAACCCCAAACTGTGATAACTCGTTGTCCAACTTTGGCACGATTGCAGAATTTCAGGAGCAGGAGGTAGCCTGCCAGTGATTTCCAACAAAGGGCTTTTGCCCTCTTCCAAAATCTGTAAAGTGACTGGAAACCCTTGGTCAAAACAACCATTTCCTATCTTTAAGACAACTAATTTCCCAATACTGCGCGTGTTATTGGTCATTGGTCATGGATCACTTGTGTTGCAGATGTGATTTGTCCCCTCATTTTACCTATTTATAGAGGTTGATAGAGGTTTATAGAGGGTGTATCGGTGCCTTAGGATTGACCACTGACTGATCTCAAAACTGATCTCAAAAAAGACACCAGATAACCGATCTATCCCCGTAATCTGAAGGACTTTGAATTATAACGCTTTCAGTGGTGTGTCGATGGCTAAATTCGGTAATTCTTAGATTGGCGGTAGACCACGGTACGGGTTCAGATGGTAAAATCCTCAATAATCCTGGCATCGTCAAGGGCAACTTCGACACTAAATTGCTCTCCTGGTACACCACTGAACTGCAATTGAATGTAATTATCGATTTGTCTGGCTTGGGCTTCGAGAAACACTGTTCCGGATGCATCCAGCACAGTGAGTGTGAGGTGGGGAGGCAAATAGGTTTTACTGCCAGTGGGATATACCTTGAGGCGAATATTTTGCTTGAGTTCAGATTCTGGGACAAGTTCCACCACCAAAGCCACGGGGGAACCCGCTAGCAATAGCCCTAAGTCAATCAACTTAGCCCGCCTAATCCCCACATCAAGATTTTCCTCTAGGGGTAATGCTTCAGTTGACTCTAGACCAACAGAGCGGAAAGCGAACATTGGTTCGGGTGGGTTTAAAAAGTTTTCCAAGCTTTCGAGAGTTTGCCAACCAGTTTCAACCACATTGTTTAACCATTGACTCAAGTTTACCTTTGTTCTTTGGACTACCTGTGAGATAGGTTGATGGAAGTGATCGATTAAATCATCAACAGGTTGTAGTTGGCTAATGGGTAACTCTTCGGTATCAGCAGTTGGAGTAAATCCTAACACTGTCCCCTCCGACGATCGTTCATCAATCTGAACAACTACATAGCCAATCCGATCACACCAAACTTCGGGGGGAATATGGCAGACGGAATCTTGGACTTTGATCGGTCGGCATTCGATACGACCGATACCGGATACTTCCAAGTCTGCCACATTAGCTAACAGGCGTATAATAGGGTTCCAGCTGTCTGAGGCTTTTAAATCTGTAGTCATCCCCATCATTTGCATGTAATCATTGACAAGCAAGACAGCCAAGGTGTTGAGTCGAACTTGCTCAGCTTTTTCAGGGGTAGGCTGTTGCCTAGCAAATTGCTCAGCACTCCTGCGTGCATTCTGAGTAATGGGCAGAGGAAGGGCAAATTGTTCTAGGTTATGGGTGTTGTAGGTCATAGGAATTGTGTTTCTGTACTGATGTGAACACCTTGACTGAAGAAAGTTAATGTTAAGGTAAGTCTTTTTAAGGAACCTCCTATTATAGATATCCTTCCGATTCTCCAAATTTACGCAAACGGGGCAAACATTGTCGCTGATAAAAGCTACTTAATGTAGAAATTGATACATTAAACTCTTCTGATAGGGTTTTCCAGCTAGTTTCTGGAGGCAAGCGTCGCCAAATTAAGACTTGGCAGGTGACCTCTGGATTACCTTTGATATGGGTAGTGCGTAGATCACTATCAACAGCCGCCCTTTCCACCCATTCCCTGACATCTTCGAGTAAGGTAGGCACGTCGGGTGGAGCGGCCACACTATTGAGCGGGTCAACATTTTGACCATTTTTACCCTTGCTAGAAGATACTGTCTTACCTTGTCCGTCTATAGTCTTGATGCGAAAGTCTTGGAGTCGTTTCTTCAAGTAGAAATTGAGCCAAGTGATCACACTGCCACGGCTAGAGTCGTAGGGATTACCGGTTTTGCCTTCGCAAATATTCTGGCAAAAGTAAATCCAGGTTTGTTGGAGTGCGTCTTGATAGTAGGGAGTATGTTCTTGCCAAAGCTTCTTAGTGACTAAACGAATAATTTTTGTTAAGTTTCTTTGACGGTGAGCGCTTCCAGGTGGATGACTACATGCTGCGGTCACTAGCTGGTTGAGCTGCTCATATAGTTGAGTCATAATGCGATCGCTCCGCCTTTGCTGATATTGCCTTTCTCCGAAAATACTATTTTCAAACAGGTATGCATATCTTATGCAGGGTCAGCCTTAGGTCTCTAATCTGAACTACTCCAGGATACTCGGAGTTTTGGTTAAGACTAACCCAGTATTCAGCTGTTGACAGTTTAGTTATTATGTGTTAATAACGAGGGACTAGAAACTCGGATTAACTTTATAACATAGAATATAAAACACTTAATAGTTAATAGTAAACATTAAAATACACTAAATAATTACTTAGTGTTAAAAAAAAACAATTGAATTCAAGTATTAATACCTAACACCTAACACCTAACACCTAACACCTAATACCTAACACCTAAGCTAAGCAGTGATGTTTCCCAATTCCCAAAAATTTCTGATCAAATTTTCGGGAATCTGTGGAAGACACCTTGTAGTAAGTAAGTAACGTAGCTTTACTAGAGCTTGTCAAACATCTTGGACAGTTTTTGACATATGTCTCTAGGATTTCCTCCCAGTTGATGTACAGTGGCGGTTGTGACAATGGTTGCAGCCGCTTTTTTTTTGGAGGGGAATGGGTAATGGGTAATAGCCACTGCTGTATTTAGGATTGTGCCAATGCGTTCGCCTAGGGGCTCTTTTGGAGGATCCCATGACCGATCACAGAATTACCTTAACATAACTTCATAGTTGTGCGATCCTGAAAAAAGAGTTATCAATAAACTCAAGAAAAGGTCAATGTCAGAATTCTCAGAAATAAAACGAGTAGTTGTAGTGGGTGCTGGATGGGCAGGCTTAGGCGCAACTCACCACTTAGCCAAACAAGGTTACGATGTCACTCTCCTAGAAGCAAGTTCCTATGCCGGTGGTTTAGTGGCAGGATGGAAAACAGCGGGTGGACGTTCTGTAGAAGGGGGAATTCATGGTTTCTGGTATCCCTATCACAACATTTTCAACCTGGTAAAGGAACTCCGACTCAATCCTTTCACTCCTTTCACCCGTTCTTCTCAGTATTCTCCTGCTGGATTAGAAGTCGAATCCCCTATCTTTCAAAATCAACCACGACTTCCGACGCCCCTAGGAACCTTCCTCTACACCGACTTCAAACGCTTACCCCTGATTGATCGACTCTCTGCCTTACCCCTACTCTATGCTGTTGTTGACTTCGATAATTCCCACCAGGCATGGACTAGGTATGACTCGGTAAGCGCCCGTGAATTATTTAAACAGTTTGGGGTTTCGGCACGACTGTACAAGGATTCCTTTGAGCCCATGCTGTTAGTGGGTTTATTTGCTCCAGGAGAACAATGTTCAGCCGCAGCAGCCCTAGGAATGCTGTATTACTTCATTTTGGCTCACCAACCGGACTTTGATGTGGTCTGGTGCCGAGGAACGGTAGCACAGATGATATTTAAACCCTGGGTGGAACAGATTGAGAAAGCCGGGGGAAAGGTACTTACCAATAAACGGGTCAATGACATTATTATAGACCACACAGGCAAGGCCAAAGGGGTAATGTGTGGTGATGAATGCTTTGAGGCTGACGCGGTGATTTTTGCTGTCAGTGTCAATGGTATGAAGAAAATCCTTCAGAGTAGCACCATGCTCCAAAGCCGCAAGGAATTCCGCAACCTGATGAATTTAGGGGGAATTGATGTGCTATCAACCAGGCTATGGTTTGACCGCAAAGTTGAGATTCGCCATCCCTCTAATGCTTGTTTTGGCTTTGATGCAACCACGGGTTGGACATTTTTTGACCTTAATGCTTTGCACGATGAGTACCGGGATGAAGCTGGTAGCGTGATTGAAGCAGACTTTTACCATGCTAACCAGTTGCTACCCCTAAGTGATCAGCAAATTATCCAGAAAGTTCAGCGTGACCTAGGCACCTGTGTTTCTGGTTTTCGAGAGGCAAATCTGATTGACAGTAGTGTGATTCGAGTACCGCAAGGGGTGACTCACTTTGCTCCCGGTAGCTATCAGTATATGATGCAGCGAACCACTAGTATTGAAAATGTATTTATGAGCGGGGATTGGATTGTCACTCGCCACGGTTCTTGGTCTCAGGAAAAGGCGTATGTTACCGGTTTGGAAGCAGCAAATTTGGTGATTAGGCGCTTTAGACAGGGAAATCTCGCCAAGATTATTCCTGTTGATGCTGATGAATTCCATATTCAGGTGACACGGAAGATTAATAAAACTGTACGGGAGTTTGGTCAGACGTTATTTAGTAATTTTTGGTTACCTTGATTTAATTTGGGAATTTTAGGAAACAGGGAATCGGGAATCGGGAATCGGGAATCGGGAATCGGGAATCGGGAATAGGGAATAGGGAATAGGGAATAGGGAATAGTTGCGTAGGGTGCGTGATAAGACGGAAAGCCTCTGATTTTATCGGTAGCCAGTATTGGGACAGTCCGTCCGAGGCAGGAAACTGGCAAGATGCCAGTTCCACAACAAGATGCCCATTCCACCCACCGCGTCAAACAGCATGCATTGAGATGCACCCTTTTATAAATAGGTAATGAACAATTTTACTGATTTTTCATTACCAAAAAAAACAAGCTTTTTAGTACTGTTCCCTGTTCCCTATTCCCTGTTCCCTTTTTAGTACTGTTCCCTGTTCCCTGTTCCCTGTTCCCTTTTGCTATCAATCCTATGTTCACAACCCAAATACAAACACTATAGTAGAGTAATGGAAAGCGTTCAGAACTCAGACAAGCTTGTTGTTACCTTCTACAAATGGGTAGGTATTCTGGTTTTGGTTTACCTACTGATTGTGGCAGTAGGGATAATTGGTACAGGCTTTAGGTCAGCTACTGGGGAGCAAGTCAAGGAATTGTTCAAGTTTGCTACTAATCCGTTTGCTGGCTTAATTGTCGGTACCCTAGCAACTGCTTTAATCCAATCGTCAAGTACAGTAACCTCGATTATTGTCGGTCTAGTAGCTGGTGGTTTGCCAGTGGCAACGGCTGTTCCAATGGTTATGGGGGCTAACATTGGCACCACCATCACTAATACACTGGTTAGTTTAGGACATATTCAAAATAAGGACGAATTTAAACAGGCTTTTGCTGCTGCAACCATCCACGACTTTTTCAATCTGATTAGTGTCGTTATCTTCCTACCTTTGGAAATTACCACTCACTTCCTGGAAAAGATTAGTCTGTTTTTAACAAGCCTGGTTGTGGGGGAAAACTCGATTAATTTAAACAACGTTAATCTGATTAAATTTGCCACTGCTCCAGTCACTGATAGGATTAAAACTGTCAGTAACATTTTACCAGAACCATTTAATGGTATTGCCCTGATTGTCCTAGGTATCAGTGTTATTTTCCTATCCATCTTTTTCATTGGCAAACTTCTCAAAACCCTAATGGTAGGACGAGCGAATGAGATGTTGCACACTGCTATCGGTAACGGTCCCATTGCTGGGATTGCTTCTGGGACACTAGTCACTGTAATTGTGCAATCTTCCTCGACAACCACCAGCCTGATCGTTCCCCTAGCTGGTACAGGTTTATTGAGTTTACAAGAAATTTATCCCTTCACCCTAGGGGCAAATATCGGAACCTGTATCACTGCTTTACTTGCCGCTACCGGAATAACGGAAAACCCTATCCCTGCTCTAGAAATAGCTACAGTGCATCTACTTTACAACACCCTCGGAGTTGTGATCATCTACAGCATTCCTGTTTTGAGACAAATGCCAATCCTGGGTGCAGAAACCTTAGCTGCTGTTGCTACTGAGCGGAAGTATTTAGCCTTTGTCTATATTGGAAGCGTTTTCTTCTTGATTCCGGTACTACTTCTGAGTCTATCGACGTGGCTGTAAGTATTCAGCTATCAGCTATCAGCTATCAGCTTTGAATGTAGAATGAAGAATGAAGAATGGAGAATTAATTCTTAATTCTTAATTCTTAATTCTTAATTCTTAATTCTGACAGACAACTTGGGGATTATTGCTAATCCAGTTGTCGATATCTTTTAAAACCTGATCGGGAATTTCCCAAGGAAACAAGTGAGCAGTATTGTCATAGCATTGCCATTGGCTATCCTTAAGATGTTGAGCGGTTTCTCGACTTGATGCTGCGGTAATATGGCGATCAGCAGCTCCTGCTAAGACCAGGGAGGGGCATTGAATCTGCTGTAAGTCTGGCAAACGGTTATACCCAGCCCTAATGGCAGCGTTTAGTGCTTCTGTAGCGGCTTGGGAGGTCTGTAAATAGGCTGATATGGTGTGGTTGGCAAGATATTGGTAGGTGCTGGTTGTGTGTTGTTGGATCAGGTATCGAAAAAGCGATCGCTTACCAAATGTGTCAATATTCCACTGCCATCCTGGTTGTAACCAATTTAATGCAGAAGCGATGCCGGTATAGAGATTATCCTGCCAACTAATGGGGGGATGATTACCCCAAGGTCGAGCGGCTGTAGCGATTAAAATTAAACCTGTGACTCTCTGAGGTAGCTTCAGAGCAAGCTCCATTGCCAAAATTCCCCCTAAAGACCAACCTAGTATCAAACAGCGGTCAATGTGGTAGTAGTCGAGAAGGGATTCCAAGTCAATCAGGTGGTCGGTCATCTGAAAATCCCGATCAGCTGGACTTCTACCATATCCTCGCAAATCAGGGCTGATAGTCCAGAACTTCTGGGATAGATGTTGGGTAAAAACCGAAAGGCACTGACTTGAGCCGGGATGACCGTGAAGGCACAGAATTGGGAATCCTGACCCCTGGAGGTCAGTGTTGAGATATACTGCTGCTTGGTAGTTTTTTTTAATCCCATTCATGTTAATTGTTAATTGTTACTTGTGTAAGCATTCAGCCATCAGCCGTCAGCCGTCAGCCGTCAGCTTATTTTATTCAATAGCACCTCAAGGAGGTTACGCTATGGGCAGAAACTTTGTAAGCATTCAGCTGATAGCTGATAGCTGATAGCTGATAGCTGATAGCTGATAAGTGAAATGGTATGATCTCTTTTACTTATAATCGCACTGTGCGCTTTTCAGATACGGATGCGGCTGGTGTGGTCTATTTTGCTAATGTTTTATCTATCTGCCATGAAGCCTATGAAGCCTCTCTAGATGTATCGGGCATTAATCTCAAGTCCTTTTTCACTCAGCCAGCTGTGGCAATTCCGATTGTTCATGCCAGTGTGGACTTCTTGGGTCCTATGTTTTGTGGGGATCCACTGCTGATTCACGTGATGCCTGAGCAGTTGAGTGAAAGTAAGTTTGAGATTGCTTATCAGGTTGTTACAGCTTCTTCATCGCAACAGTTACTGGCCAAGGCAATTACGAAGCACGTTTGTATTAATGCAATGACTAGAACTAAAACTCCCTTACCTAAGGAAATCGTGGAATGGCTAGGGAGTAGGGAGTCGGGAGTCGGGAGTCGGGAGTCGGGAGTCGGGAGTCGGGAGTAGGTAAGAGGTAAAAAATCCTCTTTACCTGATAGCTATGAAAAACTCTTTACTAATTTTATCATCCCTTATGATATAGCTGACGGCTGACCGCTGACCGCTGACCGCTGACCGCTGACAAAAAAAATAGCCGTAGAAATACTATCTACGGCTAGTTCAACTTTTGATTGATGTCAGAAAAATACCCGAAACTTTCGGATGTGATCCTATGCTATCAGACCAAACCCAAGGCCAAGGGGGGAAAATCCCCCCAGAAATTTAAGGTGTTATGGCAACAACCAATACTTGGTCATAGTAGTGATCACTTCACCGGGAATATCGGTCGGCTCCAGAGGAGTCCACTCTGCGATTTCTGCATAGCCCAATGAATAAAGCATCTGCATACTATGGATTACTGATTGACGAGGACCTTTCAGAGTGTGCTGAGTAGGTTGTTTCTTGAAGTTGCGAGTAAATTCTTCTGGCATCTTTCAAAAGTTGAACTTTGATTTACAATGATTATTGTAATAATTATAAAATTATTTGTCAAGGGTTTTAAAATTTTTTTTTTTGGGGTTTAGGAGTAATAAAAAAAAGCGATTATCTGTAGGATAATCGCGTAGCGGCTCTTTAAAATGGTAAGCATGTGGCCTTTGGTAAACGGCTGAATGCTTACAGCTTTATCAGTCAGTCAACTAACCCATAGTCTTTGAATTGGATAAGCATCAAATTTATTATCCCGACTAATCAAAACCAGAGATCTATTCATGGCTTGAGCAATCAACATTCTATCAAATGGATCACGATGATGTAGGGGTAGATTAGAAATTTGCAGGGTGTCGATAAATGCAATAGGTAGTAAAGTAATATCTGATGATTGCAGTTCAGATTCAATGGTTTGATAATTTCGTTGCAGTGATAACTTACCAAGATTCAACTTAATCGCAATTTCCCAGAGACTAGCAATACTCAGATAAACGCTATCCGCTGCATCAATCATGTCTCTTAGTTTATTAGGCAAATTTGGGTCATTTTCAGATAACCAGATCAAGGCATGAGTGTCTAACAGGAAAGAGCTCATTCCATATATTCCTTAAAATCGTCTAATGGTTCATCAAAATCATCAGGTAATGGTAGCACAAAGGTTCCTTTTAAGATCCCTGAACGACGTTTCTTGCTAGCATGCTGCTCTGGGGAAACATCTTGGGAGTAGTTTTCCATTAGATACTTGGCATAATGCAGCAGTTCTTGTTTTAGGGATTCTGGCATTTTACCCACTGTTTGTAATATTTCTGTGTCAATATTCATGGGTTTTACTAGTTTAGTTGGTGTTAAATAATTTTTATAATAATGTATAAAATATTATAGCATTTTTAGTTTATTTATGAATAGAGCCTGGATCGAAACAAGGAGCAGGGAGCAGTGTCAAGATATCCGAGGAGTGTTTGGTGTTACGATAAATTAAGATTGCTTGTCATAATCTATTGAGAAATGCTATAAGTATTAAATCTTGCCTCTGGCCTTTCCCTAAGGGATTGCAGCAGACAATGTTGGCAGTGGCTGAAGATTGGTGAATCCAGGGTGATTTAGATAAGTCTAATTTGGTAATGAATATTCTAAAGCGGTTGTATTATTGTTTAATAACTATTAAACAACGGTTGATGGGGAGAAATCGCAAAACATCTGATCCCCAATTCGAGTTTTTATTAGAGGTTATACAAGCAATTGAAGACAGTAGGGGTGATGAGCAGGTAGTTTACCCATTACTAGCAGCAAATACAGACAAAATTAATGATAGACTAGCTAAATTATTGCATGTTGTGGGAACAAGTATTCTGGAGAAAGGAGAAATATATGAAACGGCGCTCTTATTAGGATATATTGGCGATTTAAGCACTTTAATTGCACAATTTCCCTTGGGTGACAAAGCCAGGAATATGGAAATTGCCATTACTGGCAATAAAATCGTACTAACTTTTTTCACCCGTGAAGTTTGTGCAGAAAAATGGGCTTTGACTCAAAACAATCTTGGAGGTGCTTACATTGATAGAAGAAAAGGGAAGAAAGCACAGAATATAGAACAGGCGATCGCTTGTTACCAACAGGCTCTTAGAGTTTATACCTTTTAGGCTTTTCCTGTTGAGTGGGCAATCACACAAAATAATCTCGGTAATGCTTACAATAACCGAATAAAAGGGGAGAAAGCACAGAATATAGAAGAAGCGATCGCTTGTTTACAAGAGGCTCTTAGAGTTTTTGCCTTTGAGGCATTTCCTATTCATGACACTTATGCCGTTGATATAACTCTGTATTACCAAAATGTCACTGTTCCAGTCGGTCAATTTAGTCGGTTAAATCCTCAAGGGTGTCTGCTAGCCAGCACTATTCAAGCTTCCTTGGGACAAACCTTAGTACTCTATGGCGAACCAGTGGGTACTCCCGAGGAGGATAGAAAGTTAGCAGATGCTTGTGTGGATGCTTTTTTCCAGGGAACCGACCAAAAACCCCAATTTAGCGCATCTGGGCAGTTATTTGGTAGCCCAATTTTTGCCTATGACAACGGTAAGGAGAAACCAACGGAGCAATGTCACCTTCTGGTCTGGTTAAACCGTCACCCAGAAACCTTAAACCTGGCACAAAAGACTTACTTTTCATTGTTAAATCTGTTGTGCTGTCGCAGTAAAATCCTGTTTGCTTATGATCAAGCCCGTTGGTGTTATCGCCAAACTAGAGGACTCTATGGGCAACTGGAACAAGAGGTTCAAGGCTTCAAGGAATTGCCAAGGGAGCGAAAAACAAGGCTAGAGCAACTGAAGCAGAAACTGACCGAGATGCCATCCAAGACCTTTGACTATGCTGGTTATCTGCGAGACATGGAAGATCACAAAACTGCGATCGCTACCAATGCCGCCAACTATAACTACTGGCTAAAAAAAATCAGTGAATCTAGTCTCAAAGACGATAATATCGAGTTTTTGGAAGACTTCCTAAACCAAAGAACCGAGCTATTTCAAAATCAGATTCAAGTCAATCTCAATTATCTCAAACCCGGTCAGCAACTATTTGACCAGATGCTTGGTAGTATCCGAGGCATTGTGGAAACTGAACAAGCACAACAAGAGAAACGATTAGAACGTTGGATTGCCTCGGTGGGTATTGGTTTAGCGGTCAGTGGTATTTCTTCCCAAACTGATGCTAAACCTCTAGAAGCGATCTTGATCAAACTAAACCCCAATGTATCTATAGAAAAATGCCCTAAAGCTGAACTCCAGTCTTGCTTGAGTTACACTTTCTGGTTTGTGCTATTTCATGTTTTGCTTGGTGTGGGAGTTGGTGCGATTACTGCTTTAATTTTGGGTCGAAAGTAGGGAGTCGGGAGTCGGGAGTCGGGAGTCAGGAGTCGGGGGCTTTTCTGGTGGGCAAAAACCCTTTGGTTCTTTTGATAATTCTAGAGCCTAAAATTTTGCCCACCCTACTTTATAAAAGTTTATTCTTTTGATAAATAATTTATAACTCAAAGTTAAACTTTGTGATATAATTTTAGCTCTGGAATCAAGTAGACAGCCTTTTCTAGGGTAGTGAGGCAATGCTGCGTGGGTTTTGGATAAATCTTTCTAAGCTGTGGTTGGGATCCCCCTCCCGTCCCCCTTAATAAGGGGGAAGCCAATTAATAAGGGTGAAGCCAATTTTCCCCCCTTAATAAGGGTGAAGCCAATTTTCCCCCCTTAATAAGGGTGAAGCCAATTTTCCCCCCTTGCTAAGGGTGAAGCCAATTTTCCCCCCTTAATAAGGGTGAAGCCTATTTTCCCCCCTTAATAAGGGTGAAGCCAATTTTCCCCCCTTAATAAGGGTGAAGCCAATTTTCCCCCCTTAATAAGGGTGAAGCCAATTTTCCCCCCTTAATAAGGGTGAAGCCAATTTTCCCCCCTTGCTAAGGGTGAAGCCAATTTTCCCCCCTTGCTAAGGGTGAAGCCAATTGTTCCCCCCTTGCTAAGGGGGGTTAGGGGGGATCCCTACTCTTACGTTACCAATCCTTGAACCCTCTGGCTTATACCTCACCGGAAAGGCTATAGTTTCACATCAATTATGAGCAACATTTCAGAGCAACCTATAGAAAGAAGCCAACCGGCAAACCAAACTAACAATATTCTGGAATGGATTAAAGTTGTACTTTTAGTATATCTGCTAATTGTAGCAGTTGGCATGATTGGTACGGGTTTTAAATCCGCAACCGGATCACAGGCTAAAGAATTATTTGCCTTTGCCACTAATCCTTTCTTAGGACTAATCGTTGGTACCGTTGCCACAGCATTAATTCAATCATCCAGTACCGTAACCTCAATTATTGTTGGTTTAGTGGCTGGAGGCTTACCGGTAACCACTGCTGTGCCAATGGTGATGGGGGCAAATATTGGTACCAGTATTACCAATACCTTAGTTAGTTTAGGTCATATTGGGGATAAGAAAGAATTTAAGCGAGCCTTTGCTGCCGCTACAATCCATGACTTTTTCAACTTACTGAGTGTAGTCATTTTTCTGCCCGTTGAGATTATCTTTCACCCCCTAGAGAAGATTGCCCATTTCTTAGCTCAAAACTTAGTAGGAGGCGGTTCTCTAAGTGTCAAAGATTTGAACTTTGTCAAAGCTGCCACTAAGCCAGTTGTGAGTGTGTTTAAAACCATAACTCACGTTTTACCAGGGCCCTTTGATGGTATTGCTTTGATTATTTTAGGAATCGCGATGATTTTCTTGACCATTAGTTTTATTGGCAAACTGCTTAAAGTCCTAATGGTCGGTCGTGCCAAAGATATTCTTCATACAGCCATTGGTAAAGGACCAATCGCGGGTATTGCTGCTGGTACCTTAATGACAGTTCTGGTTCAATCTTCCTCCACTACCACCAGCTTGATGGTACCCTTGGCCGGTGCAGGGGTATTTGGCCTAGCGCAAATCTATCCCTTTACCCTTGGTGCGAACATTGGCACCTGTATTACCGCCTTGCTAGCAGCCACCGCTGTTTCTGGCGCAGAAGCCGTTCCTGCCCTAGAAATTGCCATGGTTCACTTGATCTACAACGTGCTTGGGGTGGTTATCATCTATGGCATTCCCTTCCTCTGTCGCTTGCCAATTATCAGTGCAGAAACCCTCGCTGCTGTGGCTAGTGAACGAAAAGCGATCGCATTTGCCTATATCATAGGCGTCTTTTTTGTGATTCCTGGCATCCTCCTTGGTGCTACGGCCATTTTCTAATAGTGGAATAATCAAACATTTATAGGGAGCTTAAATAAATTTTGATAATTTTTGTTCCCTACTCCCTACTCCCTACTCCCTACTCCCTTCCCTATACCATGAATGAAAGATTGGAATATATTGAAAAATTAGAAGGGCAAATTAACGAAGCCCAGACTACTCTCAACCGCTTAAAGGCAGAACGAGAGGAACTCATCCAAAAATTGCAACATGAAGAAATCGAGCGTCTAGAAGAACATTTAGAAAACGCTCAAGTTAAACTCAAAGACATTAACGCAGCAGCTGAAGAAGCATGGCACGAATTAAAAGAAACCATCGAACAGCTGCTGCATACTATCAGTGATAGCTTAAAAAACCTGATGCATAAATAAAGCGATAAAAATTTCCAAGGAAAAAACCATGAAGACAATCTTAGGAGCATTAGTTGCTACTCTTGGTGTAATCACCCTAGCTACTGGATGTTCAAATCAAGTACAAGACTCAGCACAATCTGGCATCCTGGGCGATGGTGAATTTAGCACTGAATCAGTCAATGTTTTATCAGTTTCCACCGGCAAATTCATCAAAATTGATGGCTCTAGCACCGTCTTTCCCATTTCTTATGAAGCAGCTAAGCGTTACCAACGAGATGTTACCGATGCCCCTGCGATCGCAGTCAGCTTTTCTGGTACTGGCGGCGGTTTCAAGAAGTTTTGTGCTGGGGATACGGACATCAATGATGCCTCTCGCCCGATTGAAGCAGATGAGATGGCAACCTGCAAGGCCAATGGAGTAAGTATATTGAACTTCCCGTCGCCTTAGATGCTATTACCCTGGTAGTCAGCCCTAAAAATACTTGGGCTGAGGATATTTCCGTAGCAGAATTGAATAAAATTTGGCAACCACAAGCAAACGTAAAAATCGAAAAGTGGAATCAAATTCGTCAGTCTTGGCCAGACCGTCCTCTTAATCTCTATGGTCCAGGAGAGGATTCCGGAACCTTTGACTATATATTTTTCGACCTCAGAGTTAGAAGAAGTTTTGCTTACTCCCTTGAAAGTTTTAATGGAACAGCCAAAATTTATTAGTGGTTTGACTTGTTTTCATTGGTGGCCTAAAACAACGTTTGCGATAACTGATTAGCCGGATTTGATATTATAACTTTTTGTACCACACTTCTGTAAAATTATTCCAATTCCTTTGTGCTGGTAACGTGAACGTAAGCATTCAGCCGTCAGCCGTCAGCCGTCAGCCGTCAGCCGTCAGCATTCAGCCGTCAGCTGACGTAACAAAGATTAAACGAAGCTTACTTGTTTTATTTAAAAGCTCAAAGCTCAAAGCTGAGAGCTGAGAGCTGAGAGCTGAGAGCTGAGAGCTGATAGCTGATAGCTGAATGCTTACAGGTGAACAAGCTTTTACCCCTTCTATATCCAGAAGTTCTGTCAGCAGTTTAATTTCCTTTTTTGATGCCATAATGACAAATACATCCTCAAATTACATTATAGCGGTTTTTAGTATAACGAGGTACACAGGCTTTTTTACCTCTTGCTAGCATGCCTATTGCTAGCATGCCTATTGCCTCTTTTATGCTCCGAAGTCCCTGCTCCGAAGTCCCTACTCCCTGCTCCCTACTCCCTCAAAACATGTACCTCACCTAATTGAAAACCGCTATATAACAATAGATTATCCTTAGAAGTCAAATCAAGCTACATGTCAGGCTATAATTTGATCCATTTTTTGAGTTTAGTTAAGGTTTCAGCTAACATTTTAGCATAGTAGATACTGAAGACCCATAGTTAAAAAAATTACTATTAGTAAAACCCAATGGACACAATTAAATTAAATGATAATCAATGCTTGAAATGTTGTCAGAATCACAAGGAGTAAAGAGTTGAGCGTAGAGCATCAGGATAATTAATGATTCTATTCCCTACGGTCGGTGAAACCAGCAACCGTAATATAGAAATGCGATAAGTATTCAACCGGACATGATCTAATGACAGACCAGGTTTTAATCCTAGGAGGCAAAGGACGAATCGGGAACAGTGTAGCGCAAGACTTACTTGCCCATACTCAGGCGAAAATTACGATTACCGGACGTCAGGGTAAACTTGATCTAGTATTACCACAACAGTTACAGCCCCCCGTGCAGTTTCTCCCTCTAGACTTAGCTGATCAGGAGGGGTTAAGAAATGCGATCGCATCTCACAACCTAGTGATCCATTGTGCTGGTCCGTTTCTCTACCGAGACGCTACTGTCCTAAACACTTGCATCGAACAAGGGGTTAACTATCTCGATGTCAGTGACAACCGTGCTTTCACCCGCAAAGCGTTAGCTTTCCGTGAACAGGCTGCTGCTGCTGGTGTCACCGCTATTGTGAATTCTGGCATTTTTCCTGGTATCTCCAATAGTATGGTGCGTCACGATGTAGAACAGTTAGATGTTGCAGAACGGATTCACCTCAGCTATGTAGTTGCGGGTTCTGGTGGTGCTGGAGTGACGGTGATGCGTACTACTTTCCTGGGATTGCAAGAACCGTTTGAAGCTTGGATTGATAATCAGTGGCAAACCGTGAAACCTTATAGCCTACGCGAAACCATCCAATTCCCTGCTCCCTATGGTAAAGCTGGTGTCTACTGGTTTGATATGCCAGAAGCCTTGACCTTAGTGGACTCATTCCCCGTTAACACGGTAATCACTAAATTTGGCTCAGTTCCCGATTTTTATAATCATCTGACCTGGATAGCTGCCCATATCTTTCCCTCATCTTGGCTGAAAAATCCCGCTGGAATCGAGTTTTTGTCCCATGTCAGCCACATCATGACGGATGTAAGCGATCGCGTTAGTGGCGTTGGTGTTGCCATTCGCTCAGAGGTTACTGGTTACAAAGATGGTAAATCAGCCCGTGCTGGCTCAACCTTAGTCCATGAGAATACTGCTGTCGCTGCTGGGGTGGGTACTGGTAGTATTGCGGAACTGATGCTTACTGGTCAACTCAATAAACCGGGAGTTTGGCCGGTGGAACAAGCCCTATCTACGCCATTATTTGAGCAAACTATACAAAGTCGAGGACTCAAGATTAATACTGTTGAAGGTTAGGTATTAATACCAAATCCCCTTTGATAATCCTCCTTTAACTGAGCTCTTGCACCAGTACAAAAAACTTAATAACGGCAGTGATAACAATCAATTTAAGTACTGAAATCACCAAATCTTATCACTGTTCCCTGTTCCCCTCCCCCCTTACTAAGGCTAGGGGGGATTCCTGTTCCCTACCTTTACAGGTAAATCTTAAACTTGGTTCAAGATCTGAGTTTAACTCAAATTACAGGACTTACCCCACCAAATTTCCCTTTCTCATCTGCTAAGACTGAAATCTACTCAATATTAACTAGTCTTAGTGGAGTAAATCCCATGAAAAGTGTCCGTGTCGTAGTAACCGGAACTGTAGGAGCTGGCAAATCTACTTTTGTGAGGACAGCAAGTAATGTTGAAGCTGTGGAAATAGAAAGTAAAGCCACCGACGAAATACTTCTGCTAAAGAAAAAAACTACCGTTGCATTTGACTTTGGTAGCCTTACCTTTGGTAACAATCTAAATGTTCATATCTACGGTACTCCTGGTCAATCTCGCTTTGACTTCATGTGGGATATTTTGATTAGTGAAGCTCACGCCTATATTGTATTGGTGCCAGTTCATCGACCCAGTAGTTTAAACAACTCTCGTGAGCTTCTGCTGTTTATGAAAGAGCGAGTAAATGTTCCCATGATTATTGGTTTAACCCATATGGATTGTCCAGGGGCAATGACCTCAGAGGAAATTATCAGAACTCTCGGTTATAGCAACCCTCACAATCAACCCCCAAGTGTGATAGTTAATCCCAATCAGCGAACCTCAGTGCTTGAGGCTTTGGTGCTTCTGATGGATCTCCTAGATTCCTAGACAAGCCAGTAGCTAGTGCCGTTCAGCTCAAATAACTGACCAGCCCCTGTCAGGTCGAAACCCATAAAACAAAGGACGTTTGTCAGGGCGAAGCATTCGCACATAAATTCTTGGTTTGCTCCCAAATTTGCTAGCCGAATACTTCGCCCCAAGGATTATCGTTTCTAAGAATTGCCATGTTCTGTAATTTGTGTTTATAAAACTACACAAATCATTAATTAGCGTCACTAAAAAAAGTGATCCGGATTGAACGGATCACTTGCTGAAAAGCTTAGTAGGTAAACGTTATAGAGTTTACCTATAAATGTATTATCTAAGCATCCAGGAGTTTAGGTTATAGGTACATTCAACGATAGATGAAGTCAATAGTTTAAAATTCTGGTAAACCCAAACTATAAACTTCACTAAAACTATACAAAAAAATACTTGTAACTCTTTTATTTAATAAAATAAGCTAAAATATAACTAATTTACATGATTATATTTTCGGTTAAAATTATCTATTCAGATAATAATTAATCAAAACATTGCTATACTGTTTAAATACTATAAAAGTCAATCGGGGTGCTTTGCTAAATAGTCAAGTAATAACTTAGAGTTAGATTCAGCTATATCGGAGTAATTATGAGCTTAGATCCCCAGGAATTTATGACCAAGATGGAAAAGCGTGTCAATTTGACCAATGAAGACAAAGTGCTTCTGAAATCACAGGCAGATTGGGGAAAAGAAATTGCTTCTGAAATGGCAGACCATTTCTATACTTACTTAGGTAATGATGAAGAAATGGATGCCATTATGAAAGAGAAGGAAGGTCGTATGGAGCGCCTACGGGTAACCTTTGTGCAATGGTTTTACGAAATGTTCACTGGTATGGATGACTGGGGAAAAGCCTATGCTGAACGTCGTTGGCGTATAGGTTTGGTACATGTGAAAATTGGTATCGGTCCTCAACATGTCGTCCCAGCCATGGCAATTGTGGTGCAGGCATTTACTAACCGGATAAAAACTGATAGTAAAGATGAAGCCTTGCGGGATGCCCTCAGTCGGATCTGCATGATTGATTTAGCCTTCATTGAGCAAGCCTATGTAGAAGTGAGTTCGGCAGCGGTTCTCAAAGAAACTGGCTGGACAGAGGCTCTATTTAGACGTCTGATTAGTACTGGCGCTGGCTCTATGTAACTAGAGCAATCCTAAATCATTTGTGAACAATACCTGTCAATAAAATAGTTCAGACTCGGAAAGTTACGAGTCCTGAGTAAGACCTGTGACTGTTCACTTTTCCGATAGGATTGCTAGATTAAGTGTCGATTTTGTTGGAAACTAAATCAATAGTCTATAAGTTTTGGCAAATTGGCACTACTCCTACTTAAATATCAGCTATCAGTTTCGAGGAAAACAAACTAACCGAATTACACATTCTGCAATTGGAGTAAGGGAACAATGGCGATCAATTCTCAAAAATTGGGGTATATCCTGCATAATTTTGTTACATCCACTGCTGATATTCAAGGAGCAGCTGTAGTCACGACCGATGGTTTACCGTTAGCATCCAGTCTGCCTGGGGAAATGGATGAAGAACGGGTTTCAGCGATGTCTGCGGCTATGCTCTCCTTGGGTGAGCGAATTGGCTCAGAACTGGCTAGAGGAGAAATCGACCGGATCTATGTTGAGGGTAAAGAGGGATTTAGCGTTTTGACCAGTTGTGGTGAAGAAGCGGTATTTCTGGTTCTAGCTAGTAAAGCAGCTAAGCAGGGAGTATTGATGTTAGAAATTAAACGAACTCTGGCTGAATTAAAACCAATGTTGCTCTAGTAATTTTGTGGGTATTACTCTACTAATACCTTTTAGAGAAAATGGATACAATATAGGTTTATTGGTTATTATTAAGGGGTGATAGATAATGGGTAATGGGGAATTTAAAGACTAGCATTAATTCCCCATTACCCATTACCAAATGGTAAAATTTTTTAAAAATTGTTGTTCGCGTAGCGTGGCCTACGGCCAAGGCATTCTCGATTATTGGTATAACGTCAGTTATTGGTATAACGTCAGTGGGTGTGTGAAATTCAATGTAAGCTATTTTTTGTTTAAGGTTGACCACTAACAGTCAACCATCAACCGTCAACCGTCAATCGTCAACAAATTACCTTGATTCACCCCAACCTACTGGCACAGTTGATAACCTGTAGTATTTGCTAGGAAAGCATAACCCAATGGACAGTATACGGATTGTAGTAACGGGAACAATAGGGGCTGGCAAATCTACTTTTGTCAGAACATTCAGCGAAGGTGCGGTTATTGAAACAGAACGAACCGCTACGGATGCCACATCATTGCTTAAGAAAAAAACGACCGTTGCCTTAGACTTTGGTTTGCGTCCCTTAAATCGGAACTTGGATTTGCACCTGTATGGAACTCCTGGTCAAGCTCGCTTTGATTTTATGTGGGATATTTTGATTCGCCGAGCTCACGCCTATATTTTATTGATGGCAGCTAATCGAACCACTGATTTTGCTAGTGCTCGTCAGATTTTATCGTTTATGCAGGAGCGGGTTACTATTCCCATGATTATTGGTCTGACTCATACTGATGTTGCAGGGGCATGGACTCCAGAGGAAATTATGATGCGCATGGCATACATTGGCGATCCTAATCAACCCCCAATTGTGGCTGTTAATCCCAATAATAAGACCTCAGTATTTGAAACTGTAATGATTTTGATGGCTCAGATGCTTTGCCAAGGGAGTGTTATTGAAAGTGCTAGGAGAGAAAAGGTAAGTCACCCAGCTCCCCGACCTGTTAAGAAGCAATATCATTGGCCTAATCCCCAGTTTTTAGAAGGGGGTTAGTCAGGGATCAGCATTCAGCTATAGAAAAAGCTGAATGCTAATCAGTTCTACCAGACTTTTCCAAGTTTTTAGCTTAAGCTCGCCCTTAACGAACGCGCCCCGCGTGGCCTACGGCCAGGGTGTCATTCAGCTCTGGTTTGCGCTATATAAATTTAGGCTATTTAGAATATCTTTGATTGGTTGTTTTACCAAATCAAATGGCTTCTTAATAAAATAAACGTGAAGTATTGAACCTACTACTTCAGCAATAGTTTTGCCTTGGCAAAATAGATAAGCTTTACCATTTTCTATTTTGCTCTCAAGAGCTTTTACTATTTTTTCTTCGGCTTTAACCTCTTTCGCTAGCTTCAAAATTGCTACAGCATGACTTAGATCATGAGTATCTTGAATTTGCAATATTCTGTTCCAATTACTGGGTAATTGATCTGGAAATGTTATGGCTTTTTCTAAATTACCAGAAATCAGTAAAGGCAGCATAGTTCTCACGCATTTAGGGCAGGTTCCACAGTTGGTTTCACCACCTTCATTATTAGTACATACCCTCAAATTTTTCATAGCCAAAGGGTCTTTTGCTAAAAAGTTAGCAATTTTTTCAACCCTTTGGGTCTCTGAACCGTCATGAACTATATTAGTTTTTTCCGTTGACCATAGGTGGTCGAGTAATGGGCTAGTTCCCCAAGGGAAAACATCTTTATAAGAATCTGTTGAAGGAATTAAAACAGATTCTAAACCTGCTGAAAGAGAAAGGGAGACTGAAGCCAAGCCAGCCCCATGATAATAAGGTCCCCATTGTAAGTTAAAATGATTGCGGATATTTGTTTCACCGACAATACAATCTATACTGGCTGCATGGGCAACTTCCATAATCCTTGAGATTACCTTTTTTTCTTGACCATGTTTATAAATGCGTAAAGGTCGCTCAATGCCTTTCATGTAAATTAAATGAGAAAGGGGAATTCCAAAGTCGCTAGGGGTCTTCGTATGTTTAATAAAGGTATAAAACGAATCCACGCCCAAGGAGAAAAATGCCCCAACTTTGCTAAGGGATTTTTGATCATAGTTTGTTGGGTAATCTGCGGTAACTAAAACTTTTTTAAGCTGGGATGGATACCACTGATGAAAGATATCTTGTATGGTAGGTAAATTGCGGAAAAGTTTCGCGGACATCAGCGGTTTGATCTCCAGATTTTCACCTTTCTCCATTGCCGGTAAAAGTAAGGCAGGAACAAAAGCATCGGCGCTTTCAGTTACAAAATCAGCGAATCGTTGAGGATATTCAAAATAAATCTCTATTTCTTGGTCAAGGCTATCAACCTGAACGAGACCAACAAGTCTCACTCTGTCATTAGCAATGATTTTTTCAACATGCAGTAGTTTCATAATAGTTGTTAGTGTATTTGAATAAAGTAAAAACTATCTATTGGCAAAAACTTTCTCAAGACATTCTTTCGCAGTTTTCGATTCTTGGCAGATAAACTCTTCTGGTCTTTTGTAATTTTTGAAAACTGTTTCTATCTGCTCTATAGACAAGGGCTCCATAAAATTTACCACTCTTGCTGTCGGTAGCATTTCTGACTTATCAATGTAATGCTTAATTTTTGATTCGGAATTAACAATTCCAATATTGGCAATGCCAAGGATATCGGCTAGTATAATTGAGTGCAGGCGATTACCTATGTGAAAATCCATGTGCCTGAGGATTGCTAGAAACTCTTCCGGATTTTTCCATGAGTTGATTTGGCAATTAGCAGCAGGTAAATATTTTTTCAGTCGTTCGTGGAACCGATTATCATTTCTTTCATTTCCTACATGTCCTGGTAGCAAATGAATCATACAATTATACTTATCAATGAGTGGCATTAACTGTTTGGCATAAAACTCAGCTCTGCCTTCACCCCACCAAAATTTTCCAGAGAAGGATATGTTGGCAATATCACTAGCTTGCTTGGCTGGTTTGACAAACTTTTCATACATAGTCAAATCCAAGAAAGCCAAGTCACCTCCTAAGTCAGGTGATTTGGAAAGTTGAAGCTGTTGCAATGCCATTTCATAGGAATGGTTATCTCTAAGGTATAGCAGGTCGGCTTTTTCAAAGATATCAGCTATCTTTTTTTTCTTCTCAGATTTCACGCTTTCTAATCCAACACCCAGGAAGCAGAAACGCTTACCCATTAATTTTGACAAGGCTTGCATCCTTGATAAATTCCTGGGCCTGTCTTGCAGGTTTAAGGTTCCCCCACCCCAGGCTATGCAGTCACTTTTCAAAAGTAATAAAGTTCTTTTGAGTTTTGATAGTTGTGCATTCTTAAAGAATAAAACTTTATCACTAAAACCTTGGTAATAGTTAGTTTGGCAACAGATAAATATTTTTTTGACATCTTTTTTGCTAGCGAAATAATTAGTTAACTGAGCCACAAATAAATCGTCGCCAATATTACCATAACCGTAATAACCAATCAGGAAAATATTCACACTCTGTCCTTAAGATTATATCATTTTTTTAGAAATTAATCAACAAGTACATTGCTCTATAAAACAAGTGGCTTCAGCTAATTAATTAGACAATAAGCCAGCATCTTAATCAGCGATTACCATCAAGGGAAACATCCAAGCCAAATGTCGTAAGCATGGATGTAACTAATCAGGAGTTCAATCAACTAGTTGAATTGGCTGAATTTTATTTTAAAAGCAATTATAGATATAACTTCAGCAAAATTTTCACAATTCCAGAAAAATTCACGAAAACATTAACTAAACCAGTAACTAGATTAAGCTTTGATGAAAAACTGAGGGGGTGACATCAGCCCTAAAAAGCTTAGTATATAATGCTTTGATGCCAATGACCTCATGGAAGATACAGTCGGAAATTAACCCTCCATTCCCTGTCTTGATGCAAAGCGCGAGTGGGGGAAACCACGGCAGTTGCTCATGGGGGTTCCCCCCAAGACCGCACTGCCTCATGGTCATCTCAAGCACCATCACCAAGTTCAGGTGACTAGACCTCCCCAAGACCGCGCTGCATCGCTAATTGGTGTACCACCCAGCAAGCTTCATGAATTCAAAACTTGAGCTATTTGTAGATTGCGACTGGACCATTCGCCAGCCGAGTGGTCACGGTAGATTTATTGACTACCCTGACCAGCAAAAAGTTATTGAAGGAGCTGATAAAGCTCTGCAATGTTTCAAAAATAAGGGTTATATCATTCTTGGGGTGACCAATCAGGCTGGAGTTGCAGCCCGACATAAAACCCTGAAGAATTGTATTAAAGAGCAACAGAAAACTCTTAAATTGCTTCCCCAGCTCAAAGGAATTATTTTTTGTCCTGACTATGGGACAACCTGTTATTATTGCGAGCAACACTACTTTTCTGAAGTAACCAGTAAAACATACGCTGGAGAATACCGAAAACCAAAGCCGGGAATGATTTTGCAGTTTAAAACGAGCGGCTCTTCAGCTTTGATGGTTGGCGATCGCGAAGCGTGACCGAAGGTCAATCGCAACGAAGATGCTGAGGCAGCCGTTGCAGCTGGAATTCCGTTTATGTGGACATTGGATTGGCTAGCCAAATATGGAAGCTGACATAGGTCTATTGAGAAACTCACCATAGGGAAAGCGAACGCGCCCCGCGTGGCCTACGGCCAATCGCATCTGTTTCGGGTTGCCAGTTACTCTCCCGCCACTTGTAGAATATCCGCGTAGAGGTGAGGGCTGATTAGGATTGATAGAAAAAGGGAACTTGGGAACAGGGAACATCGAACAGTAGGAAAGAGAACCGAAGAGTTTTTGATGTTATGATAAATCAGCAAGATTGTTAATGACATATTTGTAAATGTTTTTAAATGGTATCCTTATGAGGTACAGTCAATTTTATTACCCCTACTCCCTACTCCCTACTCCCTACTCCCTACTCCCTACTCCCTACTCCCTAAAACCCAGGACGTTTTACCTAACCCAATTTAAAACTGCTATATGAATCCAACTATTTCTACTATTCCAATTCAGCAACTCACCTCAGGCGATCGCATTTCGCTCCAAGTCTATAAATTCGTTGGCTCCCAACCAGGAAAGAAGGCATATTTACAAGGCAATCTCCATGGTTGTGAAATTGTTGGTAATGCAGTGATTCACCAGTTGATTGACTTTTTGAGCACTCTGGATGACACTCAGCTGACTGGGGAAATCTGGCTGGTCCCTGTTTGTAATCCAGCTAGCACTAATCAGCGTAGTCATTTCTTTGCCACAGGAGGATTCAATCCTTACGATGGTCAAGACTGGAATAGGATTTTTTGGGACTATGAAAAAGAGTGTGATGATTTAGAGGATTTCGCCCAATCTCAACTTAATTTGAACCCTGATGAAATCAGAAATAACTATTTAGCACGGATCCAGTCTAGCTTGAAACAACACTTAGAAGACTGCTACTCTCCGAGGGGATTACCGTTTCGTCACCTTTACCGCTATCAACTGCAATCTTTATGTGTAGATGCTAACTATGTGATTGATATCCATAGTTCTACTAATCAAGGACTTGATTTCTTGTATGGCTTCTACTCTCGGGAAGAAAGCGCCAAAGACTTTCTTCTCGATTATGGAATTGTGATGCATGAAGATGAGTATGATGGTGATGCTTTCGATGAGGCATTTATTAAGCCTTGGCAAGGGTTAGAGAAAGCCTTGGCTAAGTTAGGCAGAACCCTTCAGTTTGATATTGAATCATGGACTCTAGAATTGGGATCTGGGATGCAAATGAATCCAGAGTCGGTAAAAAATGGAGTATACGGTATCAAAAACTATTTGTCGAAAAAAGGAATGTTAAAACTACCGGATTTACCGATAACTGATCCAGACTCCTACAAAATGCAATTAGCATCTAAAGATAACATCGAGAGATACTATGCTCCGGCTGGAGGAATGATTCAATCGAGAGTTAAGTTAGGGAGTGTTGTCAAAGTAGGAGATAGACTTTATCAGCTACTGAGCTTTAATAAAGAAGGAAATCTACCGAATGTAATTGATATCAAGGCCGAGACAGATGGTTTAGTGTTTGATGTTTCAACAAATTATAGTGCGAATCAAGGAGAATATGTGCTATCAATACGGCAATTTGATAATTAGGTAGGGGTGAGAACAGTTAATGAAAACTTGGATTGTAATTAGGACTTGGGCTCCTCAACATTTTGGCTTTAATGTGATTGGCTTTAATTTGACCAACCTACTCACTTTCTAAAGCCAACTATCTTGTCCTTCTGGAGCATCTGAATTAAACCAACTAGCATCTAAATAATTAATTCGAGCAAAAGGACTCAAGGCTGATAGCACATGGCGTCCATAACTGCGGCGGTTTACACGATTATCTAAGATGGCAACACAGCCTTGAGTAGCTCTTACTGGTGCTACTGCTCGTTGTAATTCTCTTAATGCTGTTGGTAATAAATATAAACGAAACCAATCCATTAGTTGCTGCTTGTAGTAAGCGACTCGACCAGCAACTAATGGATTTTCCAAAGAGGGAATTGGTAAGGTAGCAATCATCAACAGTTGGGGAGAGGGGATTTGAGCTTGATACCTATGCCAAAATTCCCAGCCACAAATCAAAATACCTCTGTCACTGAGACTGGTGGTTTCTACCTGCACCCGGGAACCAAATTCTGCTGCTAAGACTGCCCCTAACTGGGCTTTGAGGGGGACATCTCCAACTAAAATAACGACTGGTCTGGTGATGTCAGGACTTAGGTTTAGTAGGGTGCGAATTTCTTGAGTCAGAGCGTTTTGAAATCGCTCTGTATTGGGCATGGGTAGACGATCGGGCAAATACAGTTGAATCTGTCGGTGAGGGGAAAACTTCAAACAGGTTAACTCGCCTAATCCGAGCTGCTGACGGTAAACAGAGGCAGTTTTCTCTAAATCTAGAGCCCCACCGATTAGCACTACTGGCTGTCTCGACCAAATGGGATTTAAGGCTGTAGCCACTTCTACTGGTGCGCTATATAAGGAAAACTGACCTTGCGATCGCGCAACGGTTGCCCACATTAGCTGACCTGACTGCTGCCAGAAGTGGCAAAACTTTTCCCAGGGTTTTAGCCGATACAGAGATTGTGCTTCAGTGCTTAGGGAACTTAGTCGATCAAATAGCTGTTCCAAGCCATCTTGCTGATCAGCTTCAATCAGGTAGCACTCATAGGGGTTAACAGGGCGCTGAAATAAGGCTTTGGTTAGCTTTACCCGCACATCCCGAATCAAATCAGCCTCTTGTGGGTGGGCTTGCATCAGTGCGTCCCAGTCTTGGGGCTGGATGCAGCCTTTAAGCTGGTTACTAGTCCAAGATTCTAGGTCATCCACACCATCAATCACAGTAGGGATGTGATTAGGAAACCAGCCCTTGTTCTTCAAGCGGTCTGTTAGCCAAGATTCTGGTGAGGTAATCAACAGTCCTTGGAACGGTTGATCGGGAAACCTATCACTGGTATGAATTACCTTATCGCTACCAAAGCACTGTTGTAAAAGGGGAATTTCCTTTTGCAGCAACCATTCTTGTATCCATAAGGGTGCCACTACGATCACAGGTCCAGACCAAACCAGGGCTGGTGCCAGGTAACTCAGGCGATAGGAAGACTGTAGAGAGGTTTCCTGCAAGGGTTCTAAACCGGTCTGTATCAAAGCAGAACGCCCTAACCGCAAGGCTCGTGCCACTAGCCTCGCCATAGTCAATTGGTGAGGCCAATTGGGTTGACCCTGCGATCGCAGAAAATCTCGTAACGAGGAATGAACTTTGACTTCAATCAAACTAGCATTCAACGGCTTTGCCTCGTTAAACTGAGCAATGAGCACTTATACTGTGATCTTAAATCATGTCTTGGGCAAAAATCGTGAAAGACTAGACAAGCATAGATGGGATTAGGCTGCATCGAAGCCAGAGGTAGTAGCTCAGACTTTTCCTCATTTCCCAGTAACTATTGACATCACCCTATTACCCTTGCTAGGGTAGTACCAGTAAAAAGAAATTGCCAAATTTTTCATGGCTTAGCCGCAAAGAGACATGTTCAGCCCCAGCTATTACTTTTATTTTTGGTTTAGCGAGGTTCACCGGAGGTGAGGATAGTTCCATATGGAACCCCCCGGTGGACCGCAGCAATATAATCTGCGGTCCTTTGTTTTTTTAGGCAAAGCAGCGACAAGAGCAAGAGATGACCACCTACCTTTACAGCGTTTACGGCTTTTACTTTTTTTGGCCCAGAAATCGTTCCGGGTAGTTAGGTCGTGCCAAGCTTTCACAGCAACCCGGAACCCTCAAGGAACCGGGTTTTTTTTATGTCTATATCTCTAACTAAGGAGTCCATAACCATGTTGAACGCTAAACTAGCACTAGCTACTAACCCCAATCACCAAACCATCGTTAGACTCTCAGAACAAGTTGTCTTCGGTGGCTCAGAACTGGTGATTATTGGTGGTCCATGTACCGTAGAAAGTCACGCCCAGATGGAAACAGTGGCTACTAAACTCAAAGCTGCCCCGGTACAAGCGTTGCGGGGAGGTGCGTTCAAACCGCGCACCTCCCCGTACTCTTTCCAAGGGCTAGGACTAGCAGGACTAGAAATTTTGTCTGATATCCGCAGGCGTCACCAAATCCCAGTAGTGACGGAGGTGATGTCGATTGGGCAAATTGAATCTATTGCTACCCACGCTGATCTGCTTCAGGTAGGTAGTCGCAATATGCAAAACTTTGACTTACTCAAAGCCTTGGGTAAGCAAGACTTGCCGATACTGCTAAAGCGGGGACTAGCTGCTACTGTTGAGGAATTCGTCATGGCAGCGGAATATATCCTCACTCACGGTAACTCTCAGGTGGTGTTGTGTGAACGAGGTATTCGCAGTTTCGATAACTATACCCGCAATATCTTAGATTTAGGAGCAGTAGTAGCACTCAAGCAGTTGACTCACTTGCCGGTGATTGTAGACCCTTCCCATGCTGTGGGTAAGCGGGAATTAGTGGCACCTCTGGCAAAAGCTGCAGTGGCAGCTGGTGCAGATGGACTGATTATTGAATGTCACCCGGAACCAGAAAAATCTGTTTCTGATGCTAGACAGGCGCTTTCCATCGAAGCAATGGTGGATTTGGTTCATAGCTTAAAGCCGATAGCAGCAGCAGTGGGACGACAGATTGCAGAACCTGTCACTCTTCCGGAGTTAGCGATTGACCTTGGCCAAAAGGCCACGCTACGCGAACGGTCACGCTACGCGAACGCATCTTAATCTATAGTGCTACTTGAAGTGGAATAGGGAACTTCGGACAAGGGAACAGGGAATGATTGAGCGTGGTCTTATAGCGCTGCATCGCTCTTTCCTACTGTTACCTGTTCCCTATTCCCTGTTCCCTATTCCCATCAATCCTAGTTTCACATCTTAAATGAAAATGCTAGATTAGCCATCAATCTCCTAGCATCTGCAATTTATATAAACTAGCGTACAATCCGTTTTGCTCTAACAATTCCTCATGGCTTCCCGACTCTACTAACTCTCCTCGCTTTAGTACCAGAATCCGGTCTACATTACGGATAGTGGACAGTCGGTGGGCAATAATAATTGCAGTCCGCTGTTGTAACAGCCGTTCCAAAGCTTCTTGAATCAGAGCTTCGGTAGCCACATCTAAACTAGCTGTTGCCTCATCGAGTACCAAGATTTGGGGGTTACGAATTGCAGCACGAGCAAAGGCTAACAATTGTTTTTGGCCAGCAGACAGATTAGTGCCTCGCTCTCTGAGCTGGGTATCGTAGCTTTGGGGCAGTTTTTCGATAAAGCTAGCCACGTTAGTCACCTCCGCTGAGGTTTTAATTGCCTCAATGGAGTAGGTTTCTCCTAAGGAAATATTACTCTTAACATCACCAGCAAAAAGAAATCCCTCCTGAAGGATGACTCCGATGTGGCGTCGTAGTTCTGCTTGGGGTAAATCCCGAATATCAATCCCATCTACGAGAATTCGCCCTTGGCTTGGTTCATAGAGGCGGCACAGCAACCGAATAATGGAACTTTTACCTGCACCGGTTGGACCAACTAAAGCAACTTTTTCCCCTGGATGAATGGTAAAGTGCAAGTCTTTGAGAACATATTCATCTTCCTTGTAAGCAAACCAAACATATTCAAAGCAAATCTCTCCGTTTAGGGTTGACGGTTTAAGGTTCAAGGGTTGTTCAGTATAACCATTGCTGAAGGATAAGTTAGAAGAGTGATGGGCTAGATCACCATTCAAGCTGCTTGGAGGCTTTATCGGTAAATCTCCAGATTGTTTCCGGTCTTGTTTCCCTCCCTCAAACTCTGGAGAACTTGCCACCTGCAAGCGTCTGACCTGCAAGCCTTCGGGGTCACGAATTTCAATAGTTTCATTCATGATGTCACTAATGCGCTCAATGGCAGTGAAACCAGCTTGGAGCATAGTGAATTTTTCGGAAAACCGACGCAAGGGGTCAAATAGCCGCTGAGCATAGAGGATAAAGGCCGACAAATCACCAAAACTCAGGTGATCTTTGAGGATAAAATGACCACCGCTCCACAATACTGCTGCGATCGCTACCAGGGAAATCCACTCTAGGGTTGCTGAAATCGCTGAATCGTGAAAGATGGTTTTGTCTACTTCAGTGATGTATTTTTGGTTAACCGTGCGAAACATCTCGGCATTGTATTGTTCACGGCGAAACAGTTGCACAATATTAATGCCAGAGATGTTTTCTTGCAGCATCGCGTTTAGGGAGGAAAGTTCTTCCCTAGATTTGTAGTTAGCTTTGCGATATTGTTTCTGGAAGTAAATAATAATAGCAGTCACTGGCAAGAGCATTACCACTAAGATCGATGCCAGTTGCCATTGCACCAAAAACATGGTAGCAGCAATGACTATCATGGATAGTAAATCACCCACGATGCCAATGGCACCGGTGGAAAAGACATCCCCTAGGGCTTCCACATCGCTAGTGAGCCTGGTAATCAATTTCCCCACTGGTGTGCGGTCAAAAAATCGCACCGCTAGGGAGGTGACGTGCTCAAATAGGTCTTCCCGGATAGCAGCAGTGATTTTCTGACCTATCTTCACCACCACGAATCCCTGAAGCCCAACGAACACTAACCGGATTAGTATGGTTAATAGTAGTATAGTGATCAGAATATTGAGGCTCTGTGATAGGGAGCGCTCTAATAGGAAAGACCAAGTTCGCTCTTCTTGACGAATTAAAGAGATTACCTGACCGACAATTAAGGGTTGAATGGCACTTGCTACGGACAGGGGTATCAATAAAGTAATTGCAATCAATAGCGGGCCTTTGCTGCGACGGGCGTAGGGGACTAGGCGTAGGAAAAGTCTCCAGTCGTTCTCTTGCGTTCGCATTGTTGGAGCTGCCTGTTTACCTGGTGATCTGCTGGTCATCTAACCCTAGGGGTGTTAATTTGGTGAACAATATGGTAGCGCAAATAAAATTGAGAGTGGTTTGAGTGAACCACGAAAACCCAAAGAACGGGAAGGACGATCGGCGGTTAAACTATAGGAGGATTGTCTCGATTGCTAAATTCTGAGGGTGGGCGATCGCTACTCCAAGCCCACCATACATAGCCACACTTACATTGATAAAACTCTTGCCACTTCCGGCGGTGGTCTTCACCCATCACTGGTGAGGAGCGATTAATCCAAACCTTCTCAGCTTCTAGAACAGATGCTCGACAACTAGGACAGCAGAACTCCAAGGCATGGGTGGCTGATTTGGTCCACTGAGGCGGTAAGGGGGCAAAAGCATCCATATATATAGCAATCCTCTGGGGGTCTCGGGGGGTAATAGTTAGCAATAGTTACGTTAATTTGGGATTCTTGATTTCCCTGAGACTATTTTAGGGGTTGTACCATCTAGAAATTGCCCTGAATCGGATATTGATATAGCTGAATGCTTGACGCAGTATATTGATATAGCGTAGCGCATTCAGCTATCAGCTAATGCGCTACAGATGGTGCTACTTGAGGTGCTATCAGCTTATGGGCTATGGGCAGGGTAATCCCAGCTATTTTGTATAAATTGTACTTGACAAAACAGACGTGGGCGCAGGGGTTTGCTTTGGCTAAAGTCCCACTAGACCAGATTTGGTTTTCCCGTATTCGGTCTTTAAAGTGTAGAACCTGATCTGTTTGGTTTTCACACAGATGTGTCAGGCAGTCAGGTCTAGGAGAGCCGTAATAAGGTTTCATCTGAGGCCTTATTACGGCTCGCCAATGAGCGTCGGCAGGCTATGCAAAAAAGGGTTAAAACTCGTGAAATAAGGCGAGCCTGTCTTACGGTAACTATCGCCAAAGGCGCGCTTGGCCGTAGGCCACGCCAAAGGCGAACGCGAACAAACCACTCTCTTACGGTAACTTCAAAGAAGTGCTCGGTTTTTATAAATTAAGCTAACTATCAATAAATTCTGGTTATTCCAATTATTTATATCGATAGCTAAATAGATTTTTTGCTGTTTAATAAATGTTTGATATAGCCATTATCTAATAATTGTAACCCACATTGTTTTGATTGGAAATCTTGGTAGCGATGCAGCAAGGGAACAGGGGAGGCAGCGCGGTCTTGGGGGTTCCCACGGGGCTTACAAGGTGCGGACGCAGGTTCCGCACACAGACCCTCCCCATGAGCGACTGCCGTGCTTTCTCCCATGAGCGACTGCATCAAGACAATGACAAAAATCTCTGTAACTTTTGAAAATTGATGTAAATTTACTAGGAAAAGGTAAAGATTAAGCATTTTTTTTGAGTTGAACATTATTGAGATATTGTCCAATAATTACGACAAGGTATAGCGCTACGCGCAAGTCAGAAGTCAGAAGTCAGAAGTCAGAAGTAAGCTATGACTAAGTTTCGGAGTTTAGGAATGTCCTAATCTTAATGCGTAGTGCTATAAACAAATAATAATTGAGATTCGTCAAGGATATTTTTTAGATGTTTTTGTTCTAATTCTGGGCTCATTATAACTTGATAGGTCGTATTGACAATTTATGACCTATCTTTTTTTACCATAATTCGCTCAATTTAATATAGCTCAAGGGTTACGGGGCGCTTGTCGCCCCTCCAGTGTGACAAGCCAAAATAAAAGATAAAAAACTAATAATCAGGATTACCGACTTCTAGAAAAGGCAATTATCACAAGAAGCAGAACGGCGTGGTTAGAAGTTTCCGTAGAAGAGGGTAGCCTTTATAGTTTGAGGTTCTTGCGCAAAAGGGTTAAAAATTGTTAATTAAGGCTACCCTCTTCAGGGATTCGTCTCCGGAATGACTCAGTCAGAGTTAATTAGAAGTTTGATTGCTCGCTTTCCTTATCCGAGAGACCCTGTGCAAAATTCATCCCACATCTCAATGCTACGCCATGAGTGTGGGATGAATTTTGCCGGAAGCTAATTTGGTAATTAACAGCCAACCCCCAACAAAAAACCATCAGTTAGGTAAAATTAGATGGTTAACAGCTTGCTCGATAGGTAAAGCGTGAAACCTCTAAAAGAGTTCTGTCTAAGTGTTGTTGATCGCGAATTGATGCCAACTGCACTGAGGGTGGCTTTGGTGGTTGGCTCAGTTCTGTTTGTGATCAATCATGGTTCTGCTCTCCTAAAAGGGCAGATGAATCGAGAGCGATGGATTTCAGGGGGTTTAACCTATATAGTTCCCTACTTGTTGACACTGGTTAATCACGATCATAGTCATGTCAAAACCCTGCTTCTGGTACAATGGCCAGCTAATTGAGGGCAACTTCCTAAGCCTGACCATTGATGAGCCAGGATTTATCTATGGCGCTACAGTTTTTACGACCTTACGAGTTTACCATCAGTCATTAGAACATCCACTAACCCATTGGACTAATCATTGCCATCGCCTGCAATCGAGTCTACAAGCATTTGGTTGGCAACAGCCGGATTGGGAGCAATTGCGCCAAGGAGCACAATCACTGATCACCCTTTACCCAGTGCTGAGAATTAGCCTATTCCCCGATGGACGAGAATTGATTATGGGTCGTCCTCTGCCAGCCAATTTAGCCCAGTGGCAAGAACAGGGTATCACTGCTTGGGTAGCCCAGTCCCCCTCTGTAAAATTTCATCGCTGCTTACCTACTCACAAGACCGGGAATTACCTATCTCCATGGCTGGCGAAGCAAATGGCGCAAAATATGGGAGCACAGGAAGGGATTCTGGTAGATAATCACGGGAATTGGCTGGAAACTAGTACAGGTAACTTATGGGGATGGAGAGATGGTCACTGGTGGACACCACCAGTGGAAGCTGGAATTTTACCGGGTGTGATGCGATCGCATTTAATTCAGTGGCTGACTTGCCAAAATCAGAGAGTTCGTGAGGAACCTTGGTCACCCGAGTTGGTAGGACAGTTGGATGCGATCGCATACACTAACTGCGTGGTGGAAGTTGTTCCCATTCACCGGGTCATTCAAGGCAATTCTGAACGAGTTTATGACCCACTACACCCAGTTTTCCAAGACTTACGTAAGGTTAAATATTAAGTCTTAAGTATTAAATATAGCAGTTTTCAATTGTGTTAGATCCAAAATTTTTGGATTTTAGGGAACAGGGAATAGGGAACAGGGAATAGGGAACAGGGAATAGGGAAAAAATCCTGTGTACCTCATAAGTATGGAAAACGCTATATTAACTGTTAATTGACGAACAACTTCCTACTCTGTTTATTGATCAGGGGTTGCCTTACATTAGCTGAGAGCTCAATGCTATTCGCGTAGCACCTCAAGTAGCGCATTAGCTGACTGCATACCTTTAGTCTAAGCTTGAGACGTTCAAAGTAGTTTTTTTTACGGTATCTAGCGGTTTTTATCCTAATGAGGTACACAGGATTTTTTCCCTTTTCTTTCTTCTGACTTTACTGCTCGGAAGTTCCTGCTCCCTATAAACCCAAAAAATTGTACCTTACTAGCTTAAAAACCGCTAGATACCCAATGATTATTATCAAAAATTTAATTAGGTATGGATAAATATACTTATCCTGCTATCTGTTGATAATTGTTTGGTAGCTAAAAAAATCTCTGCAATTACAATTACCAAGTTTTTAATTTGGTGCTTTATGATTCAAGCAATAGATTAGATTTATATTCGGTAAATTTTATGATATAGCTATAATAAAAATACGTATTTATACGGTAAATTAATTCATCAAAATTGTGTAAATTCAAGACATATATTCAGAATTACAAGACAAGTTTCGGAAGAAATATATCAACATGGCCCCTAGAAGGTCTGGGAGATAATATCTCGGTATGCCCTACTCAATGGTTTTGGTCTGGCTCAATTTTCTCATAGAAACTGTCCCAATTAGCGATACAGATAGAGCAATGAGTGGTACCTATGACCTACAGTTAGTTGTTCTATCCATTGCTATCGCCTCGATTGTGACCTATACGGTGCTCATTCTAGCTAGACAAGTAAAAACCTCACAAAAGAGTAACCGTAAAGGTTGGCTGATTGGTGGGGCAATGATCATGGGAGTTGGGATTTGGTCAATACACTTTTTGGGAATGCTAGCATTCCGGTTCCCAATCCCCATCACTTATGATATGCCGATGGTACTGCTTTCTTACTGGGTAGCAGTGCTAATATCTGGTGCCGTACTCTATAGTGTCAGCCGCATCACCAACCTCAGACATTTAATGGTGGGCAGTGTGGTAATGGGATTAGCGATCGCATCCGTACCCTACCTGCTGATCGCTGCCATGGGAATACCAAGGCTGATTCACTACAACCTCCTTTTAGTTGCCCTATCCGTTGTTATAGCCAGCTTGACATCCTTTTTCATCTTGTGGCTATCCTTTGATTTGGGGGTAGGAACTAGAAAAGTCCTTAATTGGTGGAAGCTTTGCTGGGCAGTGATCCTGGGATTAGCCATTACCTCTGTACACTATACAACCATGATGGCAGCCAAGTTCCCCGTTACTCCACCATTAGACACTGGGTTTTCTCCAACATTAAATACTTCGGTAGTAACAAGCACAATCGGGATAACTAACCTAATCATCTTCAGCCTCACCTTACTTGCCTCATATTACGAGCAGAAAACGAGTAAAGCACTGCAAGCTCTTAGACAAGAAGCATTGCAAGAGAGCGAAAGGCTATTCCGAACCGTGATTCGAGAAATGCAGGTCGGGGTATTGCTATTCGAGGCAAAAACCGAATTCATGCTCTTTAATCAAGCGGCTCTGGATATACTGGGCTTCACCGAAAGTGAATTGTTGGATAAAAGTCCTTTTGGTTCGGATTGGACTATCATTCACGAAGACACCACTCCATTCCCCACCGAAAGTCGTCCTATCCAACAGGCAATTAGCACCCATAAACTGGTAAGAAATGTGGTTATGGGTGTCCACAATCAAGCGACTAAAGATTGGGTATGGTTACTAGTGAATGCAGATCCCCAGGTGGGGGTGGATGGGTTAGTAGAGCAAGTCATTTGTACCTTTAGTGATATCACCAATCGCAAGCGAGCCGAGGAAGCGCTGCGGCAAGCTGAAGCGAATTACCGTAGCATTTTTGAGAATTCAGTAGAGGGCATCTATCAGATTACACCCGATGGGCGCTTTATTAGTGCCAATCCAGCCTTAGCGCGAATCTATGGCTATTCTTCCCCAGAAGAACTAGTGGAGTCGATTACGAACGTCTCAAAACAAATTTATCTGGACACTGAGGCTCGTAACGAGTTTACTAACAGAATCGCGGAAAATGGTGCTGTATCATCCATTGAGGCTCAGGCTTATCGCAAAGATGGTAGTGTAATCTCGATTTTGGAAAATGTGCGCCCTGTCCGAGACACTAATGGGAATTTGCTCTACTACGAAGGCTCTGTGGAAGACATTACCGAACGCAAGCGAGTTGAACTGGCCTTGCTGGAGAGAGAGGAGCAGTATCGGTCAGTGGTGGAAAATGTGCAAGAGGTTATTTTCCAAACCGATGGGCTTGGGGTGTTGACCTTTCTCAATCCAACTTGGACAGAAATGACGGGCTTTTCTGTAGCAGATAGCATTGGTACTAACTTTATTGATTATCTCCATCCTGATGATCGTCAAACTAACATAGAACTGTTTCAATCCCTAATTACCCACAAACAGGAGTATTATCAGCAGGAACTAAGGTATATTACCAAGGATGGGGGCTCAGGCTGGCTCGAAATTCATGCCCAATTAACCCTAGATCCTGACAATAGTATCACAGGGACTTCTGGCACTATCCAAGATATTACAAATCGTAAATTAACCGAGTCACATCTGAAAGAAAGTGAAAAACAACTGCGTCAAGTGATTGATTTAGTGCCTCATTTCATTTACGCCAAGAACCGAGATGGAGAGTTTCTTCTAGCTAACAAAGCAGTTGCGGAAGCTTATGGTACGACAGTAGATGAGTTACTATACCATCGGGATGAAGATTTTCCTCAATCTTTCCTAAAATCATTCCAGTTTAGAGAGGCGGATTTGCAGGTATTGGAAAGTGGAGAACCGACACACCTTCCAGAAGAGACGATCATCTATCCCGATGGAGAAAAGCGTATCATCCAAACTACCAAAATTCCCTTCTCCTTAGCAATTTCCCACATGCCAGCGGTATTAAGTGTATCGATTGATATATCTGAGCAAAAGCAAGCCGAGCAAGCATTACACCAGCAACTGACTCGTGTAATGCTACTCAAACAGGTGACCCAAGAAATCCGCCAAAGTTTAAAAACTAAACAAATTTTTCAGACCACCGCCACACAAATTGGTCAAGTGTTTCAGGTCAATCGTTGCACCATTCATACCTATGTTTCCCAACCCTATCCTCGCATTCCTACAGTTGCTGAGTATTTAGAAAAGGGTTATCTATCGATACTGGATTTAGAAATTCCGATTCTGGGGAATCCTTATTTAGAGCAGTTGTTAGTCCAAGACCGAGCCATCAGTTCCCCTAATGTTTACCAAGACCCCCTTCTGAAACCGATGATCCCAATATGTCGGCAGATTGGAGTCAAATCCATGTTGGTAATTCGTACTTCCTATCAGGGGGAACCGAATGGTGTGATTGGAATACATCAGTGTGATGAATTTCGTCAGTGGAGTCTGGATGAAATTGAGTTACTCGAAGCCGTGGCTGACCAAGTAGGGATTGCTATTGCTCAGGCTCGCTTGCTTGAGCAAGAAACCCGCCAACGAGAGCAATTGACTGAGCAAAATTTTGCCCTAGAGCAAGCTAGAAGAACTGCCGAAGCGGCCACTCAGGCAAAAAGCGAATTTCTGGCAACCATGAGCCATGAAATCCGCACTCCGATGAATGCTGTGATTGGCATGACGGGTTTGCTACTGGATACAGATCTAACGTCCCAGCAACGAAACTTTGTGGAAACGATCCGCAATAGTGGGGATAGTTTACTCACCATCATTAATGATATTTTGGATTTTTCCAAAATTGAGTCTGGAAAGCTGGAGTTAGAAGAACAACCGTTTAATCTGATCACTTGCATTGAGGAATCCCTAGATTTGTTGGCGGCAAAAGCAGCTGAGAAAAAATTGGAGTTAGCCTATCTATTCCATCCCAACACTCCACCCATGATTGTGGGAGATGTGACTCGGCTGCGCCAAATTCTAGTCAATTTGTTGGGGAATGCGATTAAATTTACCCATATCGGGGAAGTGTTAGTTTCTGTAACCGCCCGAGAAGTGAGCACAGGGGAATGGGTTGATGGCAAAGAAAAAGAACAAAGCAATACTGCTAACTACTCCTACCCGTTGGCGTCTGGTTCTGACTACGGAAAACATTACTCTTTGAGTTTCCCTACTCTACCCAATGGAAACTACTACACTCTACAAGGAGGATTTGACCAGACGGGCTATATTAACGGCTATATTAACGGGGTCAGGGGAGCGAACGGAACACAGAACAATACGAGAGACAACACCAGAGTATTTTTACCGCCTCAGCCCCAGATTTCTTCCCGCAACCCTAACACCACCAGATTTTGTCCTCCTTCCACCCAATCTTCAATCTACGAAATCCAATTTGTGGTCAAGGATACTGGCATCGGCATTCCTGAGGATCGGATCGACCGCCTGTTCCAGTCCTTCTCTCAGGTGGATTCCTCCACATCTCGCCAATATGGAGGCACAGGTCTTGGTCTGGCCATTTGTCAACGGCTCACCACCATGATGGGTGGCAAGATTTGGGTAGAGAGTCAAGTTGGTCAAGGCTCTAAATTCTATTTCACTGTATTGGCTAAACAGCCTGATCCGATCGAGGAACCTAACCTGCCAGTATCTCAGCCATTGTTAGAAGGAAAGCGGCTGCTGATTGTGGATGATAGTGCGACCAACCGCACGATTATCTCTGAGCAAGCCAAGTCTTGGGGTATGTTTACCCAGACAGCAGCATCAGGTAGAGAAGCTCTCGATTGGCTCAGTCAGGGGGATAAATTTGACATTGCCATTCTTGATGGGTACATGCCTGAGATGGATGGTTTTACCCTAGCAACGAAAATCCGCCAGGAGTCTGAGGGTCAAGCCTTGCCCTTGGTAATGCTGAGCTCAATGAGTCAATCAGATACAAAGCATCATCAGAGTCAGCTAGATATTGCAGCTGTTTTAAACAAGCCTATTAAGCAATCTCAGCTTTACGATGTTTTGACCCAGGTGATGAGCGGACAGCCGATCAAGATTAAGCGCACACCTGCTCAACACCTAAAACTTGACACCGAAATGGCGCAAAAGCATCCTTTGCGGATTTTGTTGGCTGAAGATAATATCGTTAACCAGCAGTTAGCCCTGCAATTGTTGAAACGGATGGGGTACCGGGCTGATGTCGCGGGTAATGGATTAGAAGTACTCCAAGCTCTTAGTCGTCAGCCCTATGACCTGGTTTTGATGGATGTCCAGATGCCGGAAATGGATGGCTTAACTGCGACGCAACGGATTTGTGAACAATGGCCAGCTCATTCACGCCCCTGGATTATTGCCATGACTGCTAATGCCATGGAAGGGGATCGACAAATGTGCCTGAGTGCAGGAATGGATGATTACATTAGTAAGCCGATCCAGGTACCAGAGTTAGTCCGTGCCTTGAGTCAAGGTCGGCACCATCGTGAACTTACCAAGCCAGTAGTAGCTGATCAAGCTGTTGACTTTTCGGTTTTGCAATCCTTGCTCGACAGTATCGGAAAAGGGGGGGCGGAATGCTTGCTTGGTTTGATTGAAATTTACTTAAAAGATACTCCGAGGTTAGTAAAAAACATGGCTCAAGCAATTATTGAAGAAGATCCAAAAGCCATGGAAATTGCGGCTCACACATTAAAGTCTAGTAGCGCTACCCTAGGGGGGATAAATCTCTCCAAACTGTGTCAGAAACTGGAAAGTCTGGGGAGGTCGGACACTATCACTGGAGCAGCGGAAATTTTTGCCCAGCTTGAGTCTGAATACCAAAAAGTCAGAGCAGGACTGACCGAGAGTGCTAAGAAAATTCAACAACAATCCTTGAGCCCAGTGCTCACCCATAATGTTTGATTTTTCGTAAACTATTGCCTCTAAAAAGGCGAATATAAACGACCTTCGCGCAGCTGTACTACTGGCTGATTGGAGATTCTGACTAAGTTTTCATTATGAGTTGTCACAATAACTGTAGTCCCTAGGTGATTAAGTTTCCTGAGAATGTTTAATACCTGCCACGAATTGTCGGGATCGAGGTTACCTGTTGGCTCATCAGCTAATATCAAGGGCGGTGTACTAACAATGGCACGAGCTAGACTTACCCGTTGTTGTTCTCCTCCTGAAAGTTGCTCTGGAAAACAGTTGGCTTTGTCTTGCAAACCCACTAATTTAAGGGTTGGTGTTAGGCGTCGCTTAATTTCTTTGCGAGTGAAACTCTGTGCCCACAGAACAAAAGCGATATTCTCTGACACAGTTCGCTTGGGAATTAGTTTGTAGTCCTGAAAAACAATCCCTAGGCGACGGCGTAGGAATGACAAGCGATCGCCTCGTAATTGCCCAACATTGATTTGATCGACAAATACTTTCCCTTGGGTGGGGCGCTGTTCACCATAGAGTAACTTTAGCAATGTGGATTTACCAGCACCAGAAGGCCCTGTGATAAATAAAAAGTCCCCTGACTTGACTTCTAGATTGACGTTAAACAAACCTCGGTTGTTGGGATAGGTTGTTGTCACTCCTTGTAATTTGATTATCGCTTTCTGGGTCATTAGGGATTAGGGAAAGATAGGGAAGTGTGGGGAGATGGGGAGATGGGGAGATGGGGAGATGGGGAGATGGGGAGATGGGGAAATGGGGAAATGGGGAGTCAGATGAGGGACTGGTATTCCACGAGGCTGAGAAGGTGCTGAGGCAAGCCTTAGCACACAGCCGCTCCCCAACGAGCGTTCGCGTAGCGTGGCCTACGGCCAATCGCCAAAGGCGATGAAGCAAAGCTTCCGCGCTTATGCGATCGCATCAAGATAATACTCGACAATACTCATGTTGTCAGGTGTATTGATTCAGGTGCAACATTTAACCTGTACAAACCTACTCACAAGCAGATAGGACGATGGTATAGCATTAGTTTTAACTAATGGTTGTTGCCGACAAAGCAATGCCAAAAGCATTGCGCTATTTTTATTAATGGAGGCTCTTCTGCCTACTCTCAAACCGCACTGTAACTTCACTCAGTCCATTATTTTACGTCGCTTAACTTACGACCAGCTGCCAAAGCTTTTAGTTCTTCGTTGGGCGGTAGTGTTCCGAAGTTAAACAAGTTACTAACTTATTTGATTATAAAATAATGGATAATGTTTGACAAGGTTTAGAGAGCTATAAGGCTAATAGTTGCACCTCTATTGATTAGGGATTAGCTTATGCCAACCTTTGACCTAAGGCTTTGAGAGCAAACTGAGGCAGAACCATCATTCTTTGACCTAAAGCTTTGAGAGCAAACTGAGGCAGAACCATCATTCGCCGCCAACGGTGGGGTTCTTGATACAACCGATATAACCATTCGAGATTATTCTTCCGGAACCAGCCTGGCGCACGGGTTTTAGCCCCTGACCAGATATCAAAGCTACCACCAACACCAATCCAAGTGGATTGGGGACACAGGTGGCGATTCTGGGCAATCCAAAATTCTTGACGTGGTACACCTAAGCCGACTAGTATGATTTTAGGCTGTTGTTCTTTTAAGGTGAGCTTTAAGTCTTCCTCTGCTTCTGCACTGAGGTAGCCATCACTAATTCCAGCGATCGCTAATTTTGGAACTCTCTTCTGCCAAACCCTAGCTGTTTTTTGGACTACATGAGGGGCTGCCCCATAGAAGAACACTGGGCAAGATTCTCCGTATTGTCCAGCCTTGACCAGTAAAGACTCAGCTAGTTCAATTCCTGGACAGCGCTGCTTTTTTTTACCGTGGAGTCGTAAGTAAAATATAATACCCGCCCCATCAGGAATCACCAGTTCTGCCTGCTTGATAACGGCAGCTAGCTCAGGGTTGCGCTCTCCCTGGATTGCCATTTCGGCATTTAGAGTTACCACATGACTACCTAGACCTTTGGTGAGACGATCGTCTAAGAATTGACTGTAGTTGTCTAAAAGGTGAACGGGTAACCCCAAGACAGGAAATTGTTCAGCTGTTTCAAACATTGGCTTTTGCATACCCTCACATCACCCATGTATTTTATTAGAAATTTAAACACTGAAAACTCCGTCACAAAGCGAGCTCAGATGAAAGTGACTAGCGAATTTAGTCGCCTAGAAATAATTCTAGTATTTGAGGTTGACGATTATGTAGCGCTAGGATATACTGAAACCATGAGTACAGGTTGAAAAACCGTTCGCGTAGCGTGGCCTTTGGCCTTGGCGCAACCGGGAGAGAGACCCGCCCCTGCTTGACCTTAAAATAATAATGCTCGGAGGGTAGGGAAAGTCCTCCTTAAAAACCCAGTCATCAATTAACCGTTGGTGTGTGAACCAAGCAAAAACACGATTTGAGATAAAAACGGTACGGCGGGGCACGCCGGAACCAGGTGAATGAGAAAGCAACGGACTTTAATCACGCACTTTCTAGCAAGTAACCAAACGCGATCGCGAGAATTGCCCGCTGGGTCTACTGTGAACTAAACTGAATTCTTGTTCTTGACGGGTCTTTGGTTTAGATATTGCTTACTTTTTGGCGGCGTCAAAGATTAGGACACAGTGGTTTAAGGCAGCTCGTCGATCTGGGAATCGCCGTTCTTTCAAGACGGCGAGTGTCAATTAGGATGATCTCTTATGGCAGAGCCAAAACTTCTTTAATTAATTCCTCAGGATTTCGTACTGATCAGGAAAACTTGGGAATTGGGTATGTGATTGGGTTCCAATTGAGAATTGGGATCTGATGGTGGTGTTAAACTCAATTAGGAATTATTCCGCCATCTTTACTGAACTTAGGTGGCGGAAGTTTCATTAAAAATTAAAAAGACTATTAGGAGTTGACGGTTGACCATTTACCGCAGAACACAGTCAACCGTCAACCTTCAACCGTCAATTTTCAACTTTTAACCTTCAACCGTCAATTTTCAACTTTTAACCTTCAACTTTTAACCTTCAACTTTTAACCTTCAACCTTCAACCTTCAACTGTTAATCAGTTCTGAGCAAATACACTAGCAGCAGCTGCAATACCTGCTCCTGGTGTCATGGATTGGTGTCCCAATTCCTGAAGGGTGGCTTCGAGAGCACCAATGACAGCAAGAATATCTTGCTCACAGACAAAACCTAAGTGACCAATGCGGAATATTTTTCCTTTATAGTTGTCTTGTCCCCCAGCTAGAGCAATGTTATAGCGTTTTTTCATCACAGAACGAATTTTTTCGGACTCTACTGATGTGGGAATAACTGCAGTTGCGGCTGGGCTAGCATACTCATCAGAACCAAACAAAGGTAATGATAGGGCTTTGACGGCGGCGCGGGTTGCTTGCATCAGAAGCTGGTGACGGGAAAATATTGATTCTAACCCTTCTCTTTTCATCATGCCCAGTGAAGCTTGTAGGGCAATAACTAGGTTCACTGGCGGGGTAAAGGGATTGCTGTTTTTAGCCGTAGATTTCTTGTAAGTCCCTAAATCTAGGTAAAACTTGGGCAGGGTAGCAGTTTTGTAGGCTTCCCAAGCTTTAGGACTAACACTGACAAATCCGAGTCCTGGGGGAATCATGTATCCCTTCTGGGAACCAGAGCCTACTACATCGAGACCCCAGTCATCAATGGGTACATTGACTGCTCCGAGGCTGGTAACGGCATCAACAATAATTAGGGCTTCGCCGTGGTCTTTGACGTAACGATTTATGGTTTCTAAGTCGTTAAGAACGCCAGTAGAGGTTTCAGAGTGGGTAACGATTACGGCTTTGATTTGCTTTTCGGTATCAGCTTCTAGCTTTTCACGAAACTGCTCGGTATCTAGGGGCTTACCCCACTCAGCGGTAATGGTGTCCACTTCCAGACCAAAAGCAGTACTGATTTTTTCCCAACGGTCGCCAAATTTACCATTAGAACCAACTAAAACGCGATCGCCTGCACTGAGGAAGTTAATAATGCCAGCTTCCATAACTCCGGTACCGCTAGCGGTTACAGTCAAGACATCATTTTTGGTCTGGTGTAGCCATTTGAGGTTTTCATTCACCTCTGCCATGATTTCGCTAAATTCCGGACTACGGTGTCCGATCGGGTGTTTGGCCATGGCCAGTAATACTTGTTCTGGTACTGGCGTCGGGCCAGGAATCATTAGTTTGAGCTTGTCTTCCATCTGTAGTTAGTCTTGGTATCTAGGGTTGTTGTGATCTGATGATTGGTTAGTTACTCTGAACTGACCGATTAAGTCTTGGATGTTACCGGACAAAACCGGAAATTCAAGGTTAATTTAGCGGTTACTTTGGCGTTTCACCACCGGACCATGGGAGCGGTTATCCCCACCCATGCTTACACGAAGACTGACCCAGCCACGCTAGATTTAAACTTGCCTTAAAGTCTTTGTATATTGACATCCTGAAGTTAGGACACTCTTTAGTTCGGAGCCATAGCGAGCATGTGTTATTGATGCCGACAGTGGGAGTGACGCTCCTCAGGAGTAGGTAACAATCTCAAAATATATTGGCTCAAACTGGATACTGTGACTAAATTTCTTAGTTTTTTATTTATGAAGTTGACAATTTAATTAGGAAGTCTTCCTGCTGAATCCGGTAAACCATTTTTTGAGTCATGGGCATCCAATTTGACGCTGTTGAGAGACCAGCGATACTCCATTGGCAAGTTGGCTCGCTGACAGCTTTGTTCTAATTGCTTCTGTTGAGCTAGGGCTTTACGCAGAGTACTGATCAATTCATGAACCTGCTCTCGCAATTGGGGGTTTTGACTGGTAGCAAATGCGGTTTGGCGCTCTAGCAGTTGGAGCAGCAGTTCGTAGTGAATATAAGATGGAAGGGGAATTGGATCCATGAAATTTGCTGTACCTCGGTGAGTCGGAGTCTGCCATCAAAATTGACTATTTTTTTGGGCTATGGGTCACTGATGGCTAAACAAGCTGGCAATAGCAACTGCTGGGTCTGGCTGTTTTACCAATGACTCACCAATGAGGACGGCTGTGGCTCCGGCAGATGCTACCTGATCAAGGTGAGCGTTGGTATGAAGCCCTGATTCACTGACTACCAGAATGCCACGTTCGAGTAGTTGGTTAGCCCTTGCTGCTAGTAATTGACAGGTTGTTTGTAAATCGACGGAAAAATCTTCCAAGTTACGATTGTTTATACCTACTAGGGTAACTCCATCGAGAGATAATACTCGATCTAATTCAGATTGGGTATGGACTTCGATCAAGGGAGTGATCGACAGAGTCTTAGCAATTTTGATAAAGTATTGCAGGTCTTGATCGGAAAGGATGGCTGCAATCAGTAAAACTGCATCTGCTCCGTGACTACGAGCCATGTACATTTGGTAGGGATAGATGATGAACTCCTTACACAGCAAAGGCAAGTCTACAGCAGCACGAACTTTTGCCAGGTTTTCCCAACTACCCTGAAAGAATTTTTGATCTGTCAGCACTGAGATCGCACTAGCACCACCTTGGCTGTATGACTGAGCAATGGCTACTGGGTCAAAATTTTCTCGAATAACCCCTTTGCTAGGAGATGCTTTTTTGATTTCTGCAATCAGGGCAGGGCTAGTCTTTCCTGATTTTAGGGCTGCTAGAAAGTCTCGGGGGGGTGGTGCTGTTTGTACTCGCTTACGCAACTCCACTAGAGGCAGACTTTCCCGCATCTGGTCAATTTCTTTCTCTTTGTGCCAGACAATTTCTTCGAGAATATGGTGGGGTTTATCGTCTGGTAGTGCAACTTGATAGTGCAGGGTTTGGATTTTAACTGCTGGATTAGGTGGGCGTCGGCGAATTTGCATCAGTAGTTTTATATAGTGCGTGAGTGCGTCAGTCCCTCAGTGCGTCAGTTTCTCAGTGCGTCAGTTCCAAAATCCTTTGTTAATTAGCAATTAACAAAGGATTTTGACTAATGAGTTACAGCTCGTTTGTAAGCTTCGTCGAGTACTTCTGACAGAGTGGGGTGAGCATGGACTAAGTAGGCGAGGGAGTTGACCGATTGTCTGTTTGCGATCGCATTTGAGGCTTCGTGAATTAAGTCGGAGGCGTGGATACCTAGGATGTGGACTCCTAGGACTTCCCCGGTATCTTTACGGTAGATCACTTTCGCTACCCCATCTGCTTCTCCTTCTGCGATCGCTTTAGAATTCCCCTTAAAGTATGATTTTACAATGGATACTTCAAAGCCTTCTTCGGAGGCCAATTTTTTGGCTTGTGGTTCGCTTAGGCCGACGTAGCTGATTTCTGGATGGGTAAAGGCGGCTGCGGGTATGCTGCGGTAGTCTATGGTGCGCTGACGTCCACAGATATTCTCTACTGCGACAATACCTTGAGCGGATGCGGCATGGGCTAACATCATTTTCCCAGTGGCATCACCAATTGCCCAAAGATGAGGTACGGGTTCCCCTGCTGAAAGTACTGCCATGGTGTCATCTACGGGAATAAAACCGCGCCGGTCTGTTTCCACTCCTACGGCATCTAGTCCTAGGTCTTTGGTGGCGGGAATCCGACCTGTAGCGACCAGGCAAGCATCGACTTCGAGCACATCGACTACTTCCTTGGTTTTGGTATCTGCTAGTTCAATTACTACCGGGGAACCGGGAGTTACTTTCATCGCTAGCACCCCAGTGTGAGTTTCAATGTCCCGAGGTTTGATCAGGATGCGTGTGGCTAGTTTGGCAATATCAGGGTCAAAGGTTGGCATCAGGTCATCTAGGGCTTCGATCATGGTGATTTCAGACCCTAGTGCTGTGTAGACATCAGCAAACTCTAGACCAATGTAACCACTGCCCACGATTGCTACCCAATCTGGCAGCCATTCTAGTTTGATGGCATCATCACTGGTAAATACGGTTTTGCCATCAATCTCAATTCCTGGGGGTACAAAGGGAATTGAACCAGCGGATATCATAATATCTTTGCCAGTGATAGTTTTTTTGCCATTGTCTGTAGCAACGGTTACTTTTTGAGGTCCAGCTACTTTACCCCAGCCTTTAATAATATCCACACCCAGGCGTTTTAGGCTGTTGGTCAGGTCACCACGAATTTTACTGACTAGATTGCTGGCATGATTTGCGATCGCATTTCGGTCAAACTCAACCCCTGCTACTTTAATCCCAAGGGCATTGAGATGATGAGCGTCCTGTAGCTCTCGCACTCTACCTGATGCGGCTAATAGAGCTTTAGAAGGGATGCAGCCCCGGTTGACACAAGTTCCGCCCATGTCAGCGGCTTCAATAATAGCGGTTTTCAGACCACAGCTAACTGCGTGTAAGGCAGCACCATGACCCCCCACACCAGCACCGATAATCAATAAATCGTAATCAAAGTCTTGACTCACATCTATCTCCTGAGTTAGATTGGCTATGCTTCGTCCTTATTATTTTCAACTTGAGCAATCCAGGATTGCAAGTGCTCAACTATTAAGATTGGGAGGGTGAAGTATGAAGTATCTAGGATCGCAAAGGGAACAGGGAACAGGGAACAGGGAATCGGGAACAGGGAATCGGGAATCGGGAACAGGGAACAGGGAACTTCGGACGTGGGAACACGGAACACGGAAAAACTCCTGTGTACCTCATTAGGCTAGAAACCGCTATAGAAAAAATTTTAGTTAGCTCCAATACCTTAATTGTTATTAGTTACAAGTCATAACTAGAGATTTTTTTAAACTTACTTAAGTTAGATGGGGTGTATGTCACTTATGCAGAGCATTTGTACTCAAGCTATCGCCCCTTCATGGCTTTTAGCTTGCTCATATATAGCATTTGTATTTGATATTTCAAGCTGTATGGTCTTTTTTTATTGAACCATAAAACCCCGAATCTGTTTCCCCTCTTGCCTCTTGCCTCTTGCCTCTTGCCTCTTGCCTCTTGCCTCTTACCATTGAAATATTGAGCATATATTGAGCCATAATATGTCAAAAATAATATTTTTTTTATAAATCTAAATTTTTTTTAAATAATTCAATATTTTGGCTAGCATACCTGCTAGATTCGGGTGGGTTACAAATCCTTTAAAAGATTGAGGTTTTAAGTAATGTTTAAGCGATTTTTTCAGTTTATTGGACTATTGGCTGCAGTAGTCTTGCTGAGCACAACTCTAGGGGTTTCTCCTGCCCAAGCCCAAGTTATTGAAGGCCCTGTAGGACGGACAACCACTGAATTTTATAATTTCCCTGAGGCCAGCACATTAGGTCCAATTACTGAAATCACGGTTCATCATGGGTGGATTATTGATGGCTTCAAGGTAAGTTATGCCAATGGAAAATCATTTCAGAATGGAGGTACTGGCGGCGGAGAGACCACCATCAATTTTAGTGCAGATGATCCATTAGTAGAAGTAGATGGTTACGTTGCAGACTATTCATATGCTGGCAACAAACCCTTAATTGCCCAATTAACATTTAAGACTCTTAAGGGCAAGACCTATGGTCCGTTTGGTACTATGCAATCAACATCAAACCGAAAGCCATTCACTTTAAAAGCTGCCCAACCCACCATTCAATCATTCTTCGGCAGCGCCAGTGGCTATCTCACTTCTTTGGGAGTCTATATCGACACCGGGTGTGAATAAACTGGGGATAGTTATCATCCGTATTCCCATCTTGTTGGGTAACCGGGGATAGTTCTTAATAAACCCTACTTTATTGTTTTTTTGATAAGGCAATTATTTATATAGTGTTTTTGGAATTCCAAGAACACTATTTTTTATAGAAATCATAAAATTATAGCAGAAGTCAGAAGTTTGAAGTCAGAAGTCAGAAGTTAAACTAGCTTTGTATCTAGGTTTGAGGAAAAGTGACTGTCCTAAACTAGGCTTCGACTGCTATAGATGCCTTTAAAGTAAGGTGGTTTGACTACGCTGGTTGAGTTTTGTGTAAGCTTATGCTTACAGTTTTGTCAGTCAACCAGCCCACCTAAAACTTGAGACTAAATACTTTCAAAAACGTTGCCGTTTAGCTTCGTACAACATCAAGGCAGCAGCAATCGCTACATTTAAGGATTCTACCCCTGGCATCAGGGGAATCTTAACTTGCTGATCTGTGGTGTTTACTAACTCTTCCTTAAGTCCAGCTGCTTCATTGCCCAGGAGTATTAAGCTAGGACAGCGCCAATCTATGTCCCAGTAACTGACCTTAGCATCTGGTACTGTGGCCACTACTTGTATCCCTTGAGCTTGAGCTTGAGCTACGAGGGTGGGCAAATCCGGGGTAACTGCCATGGGAAGACGGAACCACTGACCAACTGAGGCTCGCAATACTTTAGGATTATCTAGCTCTACACTATCGGAACTTAGCCACAATCCTTCTGCACCAGCAGCTACGGCAGTTCTAATGATTGTTCCAAGATTTCCTGGGTCTTGTATGGTTTCTAGGGCTAGCCCTAGGGAGAGGGAATTGAAGGGTTTCGGGGAAAGGGGAAGACGGGTTGCTGTGGCTACTACTCCATCTGGCTCAACTGTAGTAGCGATCGCTTTTAGTACAGACTGACTGACTACTTCCACTCTTTGAGACCGAACGGAAGCATCGTGGGATAGTTGTGGATGAGCTTCAAGCCATTCTGGTGTATAGCAGAGGGTGACTAGGGGATAATCTACGGCACAGGCTTCTGCCAACAGGTGGGTTCCCTCCAACAGAAATAGGTCTTGCTGCCGACGCCCTTTGACTCTGTGCAGCTTGCGAATTTCCTTGACTAGGGGATTCTTAGTGCTTTTGACACTCCCCATGGCTAGAAGCCAGGGGATTCTTGGTTCATAGACCCGTCTTGCTCAACCAGGTCGGAACCAGGAAGAGTAGAGGACAGATCTCCCCAAGCGTTGATTAAAGTTCCGGTGTGCCCCACCGTACCCAAGGCTCTCGTTAAGATGTTTTTAGCGGCGTTGTGGTCGCGGTCTAGCTGACATCCGCACTTACAGGTGTGGGTTCTAGTTGACAAAGATTTCTTGACCACTTCGCCACAATCAGAACAGTTTTGACTTGTGTAAGCAGGATTAACTGCAACAGTGATCCTTCCAAACTTCTGGCCAAAATATTCCAACCATTCTCGAAATTGATACCAACCCGCATCATTAATAGATTTAGCAAGACAGTGGTTCTTGACCAGGTTCTTGACTCTGAGATCTTCATAGGCGACCAGGTCGTTAGACCGGATTACGTAACGCGCCGGAGACGAAACCTTAGAATAAAGAAGCCTTAATAACAAAGATTTAACCCTTTTATGCATAGCCGACTAACCATAAAGGCTTCTTTATTCTTACGGTAACTTCTAACCAGTCTCTTGGCATGTTCTTCACGCTGCCTACTTATTTTAAGATGTGTCCTGCCTAGTCTATTAATTGCTTTCTTGCGATTGGATGAGCCTTTCTTTTTTCGAGATACTCGTCTCTGGTAAAACTTTAAGCGCTTTTCGCCTTTGCGATAAAATCTGGGGTTAGGTTCTGAGTATCCATCAGAGTCGGTATAAAACTCCTTCAAGCCTACGTCCAACCCAACAGTAAAACCAGTAGCCTCTAGTCGCTCAATATTATCGATTTTTACGCAGAACTGGACGTAATAGCCATCAGCTCTTTGAACAATCCTAACTCGCTTAATAAGTTTCTGGTCGAAACTCCACAAGTCCCAGGTGCCCTTGAGTTTAACCCTCCCAATGCCTTTCTTGTCGGTAAACTTGATAGATTTTTTGTCCGGGGATAATTTCCATCCAGATTGCTTATATTCAACCGACCTATAATGCTTCTTAAACTTGGGATAACCTTTCTTGCCAGGGACTTTTTTCTTGCAATTATCGAAAAACCTTTTAATAGCCCTTTCTACATTTTCGACAGAAGCCTGACAGGCGTGACTATTAAGTTCTTTGACAAAGTTAAATTCATCCCTGAGTTGAGTGTTGTAACGGTAGAGTTCTTTTTTGGCGACCCCTCTGTTATCCATCCAATATCGAAGCACTTTGTTGCGGACAAATTTTGCTGTCCTAATAGCTTCATTTATTGCGACTTTTTGGGACTCTTTGATTACCGCTTTGAACTCCATTACAAACACTTTTAATCACCTCCTTAGTTTTTTGTTGAATTTACTTATTATTATAGTCGATGTCTTCCGAGAAAAGTTCCCGGAGATTGATCAGGGAATAAATTTCCTGCGGGCTAACCCCATGGATAGAATCGGTGGGGCGTTGCGCCCTTAGACTTTCGGTCAGCATACAAGTCTGGCTAATTATGCGGAACCCGGGACTTGAACCCGGAAGTCCTTGCGAACACTAGAACCTGAATCTAGCGCGTCTACCAATTCCGCCAGTTCCGCGTTTGTTGGCGCTATAGCAATCTTTGGTGATTCCGATAGTGGTCAGTTCTGATTCAGAACTGTCACGGTTGAGGATTAAACTTAGGGTTGCTATAGGGTTTGCTCTATTAGCTCACCGGTTTTTTAGTATACAGCATTTACTGGGATTTTGGACAAGAAACTTGTCGATAGCCGCAACGCCTGCAAATTTCCCGGTTTACATTGCCAACTACTGAGTATAGTGGAAAACCTGACATTCGATCAAGATACTTGGAAAACTAGACATTTATAAAGTTTCAGGTAAAATCAAAACCAAATTTAACATTTCGCCAGAAATTACAATGATTTTGGAGGATAGACCCATCAATCACTCTCAAAGCCCGATAAATCCACAATCTCTGTCCCAGGAAAACGAATCGGTTCTCAAGATTTGGGGTAGAGCGTCTCTCCACGGACAGGTAAAAATTAGTGGAGCTAAAAATTCTGCCTTGGCAATTATGGCAGGGGCTTTACTGTGTTCTCAAGATTGCCGACTGCGTAATGTGCCTTCCCTAGTAGATATCGAGCGGATGAGCCAGATTCTTGCTGCTGTGGGAGTGAAGCTCAAACGCAATGGTGACATCTTAGATTTAGATGTCAGCCATATCGGACAATCAAAAGCTCCCTATGAGTTGGTTAGCCAGCTGCGAGCTAGCTTTTTTATCCTTGGTCCGATGCTAGCGCGATTGGGAGTGGCACGGATACCACTGCCTGGTGGCTGTGCGATTGGTGCTAGACCTGTAGACCTCCATGTCAGGGGTCTACAAGCGATGGGCGCTCAAGTTCATATTGAGCATGGGATTGTCAATGCTTATGTGAAAGGAACAGGTAACAACAAGCTAAAGGGGGCAAAAATCTACCTGGATTACCCCAGTGTCGGCGCAACGGAAACTCTGCTGATGGCAGCGACTCTGGCAGAAGGGGAAACCACCCTTGAAAATGCTGCTCAAGAGCCAGAAGTGGTGGATTTGGCGAATTTCTGCCGAGCAATGGGAGCTCAAATTAGTGGTGCTGGTACTAAAACTATTAGTATCTCTGGGGTTTCTAGTTTACATTCGGTGGATTACCCGATTATTCCTGACCGGATTGAGGCTGGCACTTTCTTGGTAGCTGGGGCAATTACCCACTCTGAACTGAGCCTTTACCCAGTAATACCGGAACATTTAACTGCTGTGATTGCTAAGCTACGGGCAATTGGTAGTGAGGTGATGGTGGAAGAACCCAATCGCTTACGAATTATTCCCAATAAACTAAGGGCAACGGATATTGAAACTTTGCCTTATCCTGGATTTCCTACGGATATGCAAGCCCAGTTTACGGCCTTGCTGGCTCTGAGTGAAGGAAACTGTGTGGTTAGCGAAACGGTTTTTGAAAATCGGCTGCGTCATGTTGCCGAATTGAATCGTATGGGGGCGGATATCCGGGTTAAAGGGAATAATGCGATTATCCGAGGTGTGCCAATGTTGTCGGGAGCACCAGTAGTGGGTACGGATTTACGAGCATCTGCTGCACTTGTGGTCGCTGGGTTAGGGGCAGAAGGAATAACTACGATTCAGGGACTCCGTCATTTAGACCGGGGTTATGACGATTTGGAGGGTAAACTCCGACAACTTGGTGCTAGAGTAGAACGGGTTCCGGCTCAGATAGAGGAAGAGGAACTTCCTCCGACTCCCACTAATGCCATGACTGCAACACCTTAGTAGTTATAGTCATTAGTCATTAGTCATTGAGAAATTGTTAATTGTTAATTGTTAATTCTGATCAATTTTCAATTTTCAGTTTTCAATATCTCTACTAGAGCTTGCTTTACTGTGGAATACTGATATTCCCATCCATAACTAGTGGTTCGTTTGGGTAGCACCTGTTGACCTTCCAAGACTACTGTGGCTCCTTCTCCCAGCAGGGCTTCTAGGGCAACACTGGGAACTGGTAACCAGGAGGGACGATTGAGAACCTCTCCAATGGCGTTACATAGTTCGGACATCAAGACAGGATTGGGGGCTGTGGCATTGAAAATCCCTTCCATGTCTGGTCTGGTTAGGGCAGCTATGATTAAGTTCACTACATCGTCTCGGTGAATCCAAGAAAACCATTGGCGACCGGTACCGATTGGCCCTCCAGCAAACATTTGAAAGGGGGGTATCATTTTGGCTAAGGCACCGCCATTGCCCAAAACTATACCGAGGCGCAGTATCACTAGTCGTACATCAGCTTCTTTGACTTTCTGGGCTTCCCCTTCCCAGGCTTGACAAACCTCTGCCAGAAAGTCGTCTCCAGCAGGACTTGTTTCATCAAAGGTTACTGTTTCACTAGTGCCGTAGTAACCAATGGCAGAAGCGTTTACTAATACCGTGGGTTTAGGGTCAGCAAGAGCGATCGCTTCCACTATTTTTTGGGTACCTAATTGGCGGCTATTGAGGATTTCTTGCTTACGGGCTGCTGTCCAGCGCTCTTCAGCAATGGGGGCTCCGGCTAAATTGACTACACCATCACAGCCTGCGATCGCATTTTGCCAATCCCCTGATTCGGTGGGAGTGTAGGTAATAGTTTCTATATTGGGAAATTTCGCCTTAGCTTTAGCTGAGTCACGGGTTAAGATTAAGGGTTGATGTCCTTCTTCTTGTAGACGCTCGACTAAGCGGCTACCGACAAATCCTGTTGCTCCAGTAATTGCGACTTTCATACTTCATCCTTGATACTTGATATCGTGTCTGATAGCACACTTATGGCTTAGGTTAACCTGGGACGGAACCCAAAGACCGGGGGAAATGTTCAGGATGGGTAATTATCCTTCAGTAGATGGTTTGCTTTCACCGTAAGCCATGCCATTAGCTTCAGCGTACCGATTCATGAAGCGCATGAAGCGTTCCCAGTGGTCGTCTTGATCAATTTCAACTTTACACTCCACTCCTGCTAGCTCATCTCCTTCTGGACCACCGAAGCGAAATTTTATTGAGGATGGAGTCATATTAATGACCCCTTCTTCGTCTGTTAAGACCATTGATTGAGAAAATCGGTTTCTATAACTGTTGAATTGTTCAATAGCCTTTAAGCTTTCAAAGGTCATTAAGACGATGCGGGCTCCTGAGCTTCGGTTTTTTCTGAGGCTGACGTCACTCAGCTGTTCATAAATACCGTCAAAGAATTGGATGGATGGTGTTGAGGAGTTCATTTGAAATATAAAAACATCGTTAAATTTTAGTATATCGCCTTGGGAGGGGTTGACAAAATTATTTTTATAGGTAACAGGGAGTAGGGAGTAGGGAGTAGGGAGTGGGGAGTGGGGAGTAGGGAGTGGGGAGTAGAGAGTAGGGAACTAGATTAGATGACTTTGCTCAGCCTACTTTAATTGGTATTTTTTGGATTTACTTCCTATGATTTACAACACTTTTGCTAAGCAATTATTTTTGCTATTATTTCCAGTTAATTGAGGATATTTAAGGATAAAATATAGGTATATTTTTGATAAAAAGTTTATGAGCAATTTTGGTAATTTATCATAACATAAAAAAGTAGCTTTCTTTACTATTGCTATTAAGTCCCTGCTCCGAATTTCCTCAAAACCAAGGAAGACTAACCACAAATGAACCGCCGCCGCATTCTTAAAACTGGACAACCTTACAGCTTTAGCCAATATTTTGACCTTCCCTTTACCCTAGAAGATATCTTGGCTGAATTTGACTGTACCTTTGTGCGATCGCATATCGATCTTCCCCGTCAACCCTTCACTGCTGCTATTGAACCCCTGCTGCACCAACTCCAGCGTAACCGCAAGCGCATCGAGCTGATCAACGAAACTGCCCGTCGCGAAGCCTTGATCGCACCAATTCTGTTTGAAGTAGTGGATCTAACTAATCACCGCATTTACATTGAATATTCTATTGCAGTTAGCGAACACCTGCGGGGAACCTTAGATTATTATATTGCTAACCATAACGTGATTGTGATAGAAGCCAAACAATCTGATCTGGTACGGGGCTTCACTCAACTGGCGGTGGAGTTGGTTGCCCTTGATCAGTGGCTCCAGTCTGACCAGAGAATTTTGTATGGCATTGTTACCACCGGAGAAGACTGGCGTTTCGGTACTTTTAATCGCCAAGAACGTTCCATACAACAAGACCCCAAGCGCTACCTCGTCCCAGAAGAGCTAACCGAGTTGCTGGAAATTTTAGTGGGGATTATGAATTGAAACGGTTAATTAATTATAGTGGTTTTTAATTAGGGAGTCGGGAATCGGGAATCGGGAATCGGGAATAGAGAATAGGAATATAAGTATGAAAAACGCGCTGATCGCAATTTTTAGTTTAAATTTATCCTTGCTCTCAACCATTACTTTTATTTAAAAGTATGATCAACGAGTTTTGATTAAGGAGGCGATAATATCATCAGATATCGATGATCGACTGCATCAATACAATGTCTTTAACTATACCCAATTATCGAAAATTACTTCTTCAGTATCCTCTCTACCCACACTCCCCACACTCTTTCCCCTACTCCCTACTCCCTACTCCCTACTCCCTACTCCCTACTCCCTACTCCCTACTCCCTACTCCCTTTATTCTATACTAATAAAGTCACTGTATTGAAACTATCATGATTGCTGATAAAATCCCCAATTACATTTCCAAAGAAGAGTATCTATCCTACGAAGAAGATAGTGCCATCAAACATGAGTATATTGATGGAGAAGTCTATGCTATGGCTGGCGCTAGTGATGCCCATGTTACTATTGCCCTTAACCTGGCTTCAGCCTTAAGAAATCATGTCAGGGGCACTGGCTGTCGGGTTTATATGGCAGATATGAAAACTTATGTTGAAGCATCCAATAGTTATTATTATCCTGATGTTATGGTGACTTGCGATGCCAGAGACCGAGAATTGGCTAATTATAAAAAATATCCTTGTTTAATTGTAGAAGTTTTATCTCCCAAGACTGAAGCCTTTGACCGGGGTGACAAATTTTCTGACTATCAACAGTTAGAAACCTTGGTGGAATATGTTTTAATTAGCCAAAATCGTAAACGCTTAGATTGCTTTCGCCGGAATTCCGAGGGAGTTTGGACATTGCAATTTTATTATCCGGGCAGTGAGATTAATCTAGAAACTGTGGATTTTCGGACTAGTCTTGAGGCTTTGTATGAAGATGTAACATAAGCCGTCAGCCGTGAGCTAAAAGCTCACGCTACGCGAACAGTCGTCAGCCGTCAGCTGACTGCTTATAAGAAGTGTTAGAGCTTTTAGTAGAAGATTACCAAGCTAGAGGTAAAGAGTTACCTTTATTAAATTATTCACAAATAACAACAGTTTAATTACAGCGGTTTGCAATTCAGTTAGGTATAAAGTTCTAAGTTTTTAGGGAGTGTAAGCATTCAGCTAATACCTGAATACTTACTTTTAGGCTAATTTCAGGCTACCTCTAGTATCTTTGGAGTTGGTAACTCTTTATTAACTTGGCTATAGGCGTATACCAAATCCTCTAAAACTTCCTTAGCATTCTCAAGAGCTTCCTCATAGGTGTCACCGTGGGTACGAGCATAGTTACCCCATTCGGGTAAACTAGCCACATAAGAGTTATCTTCCTCTGACCATTGAATTAAAATGCTATATTTCATGGCTCTTCTCTATTCTCGACTCTCGACTCCCAACTCCCTAAAACCCAAGAAGGATAAAGTCCTGCCTCTTTTAATTTTATAATGTACTTTATTCATCGGTAGCTTGGAGAATTGCGTGGTACAATTGAGAACTAATACGAAAGTCCATTGTTTCAATCAATTGATCCATTAATGGTTTAACCGCCGGAATTAAATTACTTTTCTTGGCTTGCACCAGAATGCCCAGTAACCCCACAATAGTTAACCCCAATTCTTGAGCAACTGTTCGTCCCCGTCGCTCATCCATCAGTAGCAAATCGGCATCCATTTCCAGTGCTAATACGATCGCTTCTGCTTCACCTAAATCGATGGTTTCTTGACTTTCCTGAAGTATGACAACTTGCTGCCTATCTGAAACAGCCTGAGTTTTAATCCAAGATAAGGTTTGGACTTCTACTGTTCCAGGTACAATTTTACCGATACCAACCATTTCATTGTAGACAGCAACGGGAATAATAACAGAACCATATAAGCGATGCAAGAGGTTAAGTTGATTGATGCCTGCTAGATTAGTAATGGGTGATGTATCGCTAATAATAATCACAGCAAACTCATCGATTGTATGGTTTTAAGGTCTGCTTCAAAATCAGCAACATCATAATTCAAATCTAAACCGCGCTTGGCAAGTTCATGCTGAAATTCAATCACGGTTAACCCCGTCCAGGCACGGACTTTGCCACTGCTAATTTTGTCTTGCTTATACAGCATCAGGGCAATTTCAAGTTTGAACTCACCCTCAGTCATTTGGCTAGCTTGGACAATATCGTCAGGGATAACTACACTCATAGCTACACTGATAAGTAATTAGTCGATTATCAACAGTTACTTTAATTTTATCAGAAACTTCAACTGCATTATAACACCCATCCACGCCACACCCAGTCAGGCTAATCATAATTCCTCTATCGTTGATTAACTCTTATCTCTTCCCTACTCCCTACTCCCTACTCCCTACTCCCGATTCCCGACTCCCGATTCCCTAAAACCCAGAACTTTCTAGTTTACCCCATTGAAAAATACTGTAAAATTATAGTAGTTAAGTTACTCTACAAATGAACCGCCGCCGCATTCTCAAAGCTGGACAGCCTTACAGCTAATGCCAATATTTTGACCTTCCCTAAACCCATCGAAGATATCTTGGCTGAATTTGACTGTACCTTTGTGCGATCGCATATCGATCTACCTCGTCAACCCTTCACTGCTGCTATTGAACCCCTGCTGCACCAACTCCAGCGTAACCGCAAGGGCATTGATAAGCGCTATACTAAATTAAGTAAAGCATGAAGTAAACAAGGTGTTAAAATCTATGGCAACCAATACTCAAAGTCATTTTGCTCCCTACTTAAGACATAGAGGGAAAACTGTCGAAGAACAAATTCAACTCAATCAACCTGCTCTGGCATGGCTAAGAAAACGCCTTGAAGAGGAAATCACACAAGAAGAAGCTAAAATTAGACAGGAAGATTTAGAGAAATTTAAACAAATTCTTGATAGTTTTCGTCCAGAAGGCTCTAAGCTATATAGCTAATAATGATTGTTTTTGTCGATACAGGCGTTTTAGGGTTATTATCTTCTCCCAATGACAAATTAGAAGCACAACAATGTCAGCAATGGCTTTACTCTCTTTTAGCTAGAGGAGTTTATGTACTGAGTTCTGATTTGTGTGATTATGAAGTTAGAAGAAGTTTAATCTTAGATGGCATGAGAAAACCATTACATCAAGGTTTAGCTAATCTTGATGAGATGGGCAATATCATTGACTTTCTACCGATAACTCAACCGGTTATGCGTCATGCTGCTCAACTTTGGGCAATGTCTCGCCATCAAGGAATGCCGACCGCTGATGACAAAACTCTTGATAATGATGTGATAATTGCTGCTCAGTGTCAACTATTTCAACAAGAAAATTTAGGACAACGTTTAGTTATTGCTACCACTAACGTTAAACATCTAAGTCGTTTCCTTGAGTCTCGACGATGGCAAGATATTAGATTTTGAAATTAGGGATGCGATGTTGCTCTGTATTTTATGAACTTTATTTCAGTGCAATTATTCCCCATGGCACAGGCATCAACTGAATCCTAACACCCATCCACGCCACACCCAGTAAGGCTAATCATAATTCCTCTATCCTTGATTAACTCTTCCCTACTCCCTACTCCCTACTCCCTACTCCCTTTTCCCTATTTCCACCATCGACTAACATCATCAACCGCTGCCACTGTTTCTCTTAGGGCTTCAATACCCCCAAGCTCGATGATTAAAGGAGCTAATTGAGGAAGAGCTCTAAGAAAATAGGGACGGGTTAGACTAGCTAAACTATCAAGAATTTGTTGCCAAAGAGGAAAATCAACGGACGAAGGAGTGAATATCTTAATTAAGTCCTGTAAGGCATTGACTCGGTCTGATTCATAGTCAATCCCTCTGGCGCAATCTAAGGCTTCCGATAACACATCAGGTAAGTGGGGGGCTAAAGCAATTAAGGCATCGGCTCGGTATTCTTGATGCCAAATCCGTCTGGCGCAATCTAAGGCTTGGGATAACAACACATCCGGTAAGTGAGGGGCTAAGGCCACTAAGGCTCTGGCTCGGTCTGATTCATTGGAAAGCCCTCTGGCGCAATCTAAGGCTTGGGGTAACAACACATCAGGTAAGTGGGGGGCTAAGGCTACTAAGGCTCTGGCTCGGTCTGATTCATTGGAAAGCCCTCTGGCGCAATCTAAGGCTTGGGGTAACAACACATCAGGTAAGTGGGGGGCTAAGGCTCTTAAGGCATGGGCTCGGAAGTATTCATGGTCAATCCCTCTGGCGCAATCTAATTCCGATAACACATCAGGTAAGTGGGAGGCTAAGGCCACTAAGGCATTGACTCGGTATCTGTCATCGAAAAGCCCTCTGGCGCAATCTAAGGCTTGAGGTAACAACACATCGGGTAAGTGGGGGGCTAAGGCTACTAAGGCATGGGCTCGGTAGTATTCATCGGAAATCCCTCTGGCGCAATCTAAGGCTTCCGGTAATACATCGGGGAAGTGGGGGGCTAAGGCCACTAAGGCTTTGACTCGGTAGTATTCATTGGAAAGCCCTGTGGCGCAATCTAAGGCTTCTGGTAATACATCGGGTAAGTGGGAGGCTAAGGCCACTAAGGCATGGGCTCGGAAGTCTTCATCGAAAAGCCCTCTGGCGCAATCTAAGGCTTCTGGTAATACATCGGGGAAGTGGGAGGCTAAGGCCACTAAGGCTAAAGCTCGGGAGTATTCATGGTCAAGCCCTCTGGCGCAATCTAAGGCTTGGGGTAACACATCCGGGAAGTGGGGGGCTAAGGCTACTAAAGCATCGGCTCGGTCGTATTTATACCCAATGCCTCTGGCGCAATCTAAGGCTTGGGGTAACAACACATCGGGTAAGTGGGGGGCTAAGGCTCTTAAGGCTTTGACTCGGTAGTATTCATTGGAAAGCCCTCTGGCGCAATCTAAGGCTTGGGGTAACAACACATCGGGTAAGTGGGGGGCTAAGGCTCTTAAGGCTAAAGCTCGGGAGTATTCATGGTCAATCCCTCTGGCGCAATCTAAGGCTTCTGGTAACACATTCGGTAAGTGGGGGGCTAAGGCTCCTAAGGCGAAAGCTCGGTGGGATTTATCCGAAATCCCTCTGGCCCAATCTAAGGTTTGGGCTAACAACACTTCCGGTAAATGGGGGGCTAAGGCTGCTAAGGCTCTGGCTCGGTCTGATTCATAGTCAATCCCTCTGGCGCAATCTAAGGCTTGAGGTAACACTTCGGATAAGTGGGGGGCTAAGGCCACTAAGGCATCGGCTCGGTATCTTTTATAGGAAATCCCTCTGGCGCAATCTAAGGCTTGGTGTAACAACACATCCGGTAAGTGGGGGGCTAAGTCTACTAAGGCTTTTGCTTGGTAGTATTCATCCCAAATCCCTCTGACGCAATCTAACGCTTCCGCTAATAAAGAAGACGGAAGATACTCACTAATTACCTTTAAACCTTCTACTTGACGTTCATAATCTTTGCTCTGTCGCACATAAGCTAGTGCTTGGGCTGGCGTCCAGATTTTGTTCTTAAGTAATGCAGCCATTAACTCTGGAGGAATATTTCCAGCTAAACTGTTGAGGGATGTCGTAATCAGAGCATACCGGCACTGTAAACTAATCGATTCTGTAGGATTTTCCTTAAACTTAGCTGCTGCTATTGCCCAAGCTCTCGATACATCCTTGATAAAATTGGCAGTTTTTCCTTGTCTATCACACTGCCAATACCAACCGTTATCTTCTTCTGGAGTTTCTTCTTTCAGGAGTTGATGAATTTGATCTATCTTTTGGGCTTTCTCTAGGTGCCAGGTTAAGTGGTTATAGATGTAACCATCATCGGGTAAGGTATGCCATAATCCGTTTTCGATCTTAGTTTGATAACGTTCTACTAATTGCTGATGGGCTTCGGGGATTGATAATCCTAGCTCTGGTTGTAGCAGATTACGGGCTAAATCATGTAACAGGTCATGGAGGCGATAGTTAGTTTTTTTTGTACTAGAGACCCCTGGTAGTAATAACGCTTTTTGTCTTAAGTATCGTAAAGTCTTTTTAGCTTTAACTGAATTACAGTTCCATAAGGTAGTCGCCATGGTTTCAGTAATGGTGACATCCTCCGGCAGTACCCCTAACCAAGCAAATTTTTTCAATCTCTCGGGGGATAATCGCTTTAAACTGAGATTAAAGGAAGCCACTAGACTGTAGTTTTTGCGCTTGGCGTCATTTGGTTCTTCCTCTGCTTCCAATCGATCCAAGGCTTCTAAGTCAGCAATTTCTGCTTGTAACTCATCCAGTAACTCTTCCCAAGAGAATCCATCCCTAACTTGGGCAGCCGCTAATTCTAAGGCTAGGGGTAAGTAGCCCACAGTTTTAGCTAAGATTTCAGCATAGTTGAGTTCTTGATTAGTTAACTCATTGTTGAAACAAGCGGTTAATAACTCCAAGGATTGATTTAGAGTCATCACGTCTAAATCATAGCGAATCGCACCGTTAACCGGAGCTTCTCTGGTGGTCACTAAAACCCGACAGCCACCCCCTACTACTCGAAAGGGTTCAACATGGTCAGGATGCCAAACATCATCCACGACTAGCAAGGCTTTTTTATCAGATAATAACGTTCTTAATTGTAAAGAAGCGCTATCAATATTAATCGCTTTGAAGTCATAATCTCCTAATGCCTGTATCCACGTACTTAGAAAGGATAAAATATCAGGTTGCTGACCTAAGGTTGCCCAAAAAATCCCATCGGGAAAATGGGATTGAACCTCTGAATCATGGGCTAAGGCGGCAGTAATGGTGGATTTCCCAATGCCTCCTAAGCCATAGATGGCACTAACTACTAAAGTGCCAGCTCTAGCGGTTTCTTGGGATAACAGAATTTGTTTTAGTCGTTGGCTTACTTCCGGGCGTTCGACATAATACGCAGGTAGTGGGGGTGCTTGATTTGTTCGAGTTTGGTTAACCTGCCTCCCAGGCGACTGTAGTCAATTATAATTATTAGTTATTTTGTCTCTTCCAATACTATCTCCTCCAATACTATCTCTTCCAATACTATCTCTTCCAATATTAGTATTACCTTGATTAATATCCCCTTTGGCAAAGTTCTCCACGTTTTCAATTATGTTCTCAATGTTGTAAGTCTCACTAGTAGCCTGGTGGGATTCCAAGGCTTTGGTAATCTTTTCAATAATTTCCTCTAAGTTAGGCAAAGCTTCAGCATCAACAGTAGTCACCAAACCCTCGATGGCTTGGGCAACTTCGGGATTTTGCTTGGCTGCTGCTTCTACTTCCAATACCACTTCGGCATAATTAAGAGGTTGCCCTGGAGCTTGCTCGATCGCCATTACTGTATCTGGAGACTGGCTTCTCAGGGATTCCACAAACTGGTTAGTCTGGTCCCAGACAACTTGCCCGACATTTTCCCCAGTTTTTTCTAGGGCTTTAGTGGCGAGCACAGTAGAAATAGCGACAACGGCAGCGGCTAATGGTTCCATAGTTGAAAGAGATGATTGATAGTTTTATTATATAACTTTAGCAAAGGGAGCAGGGAGCAGGGAGTAGGGAATCGGGAGTAGGGAGTAGGTAAATGCTATAGTAAGCATTCAGCTATCAGCTATCAGCTATCAGCTATCAGCTTATGTGCTACGCATATGCTTACATGCTATACTCAACTTATATTATATCATTAAAAGTAGTTTAACTAATGCTAATCTTACCAGAAGAAGAATTAACTAAATTAGTTCTAAATAACGAGCACTTGATTATCGAATATTTAGCAATAAGCGAGGCAAAATTGAGGAATCTGGAGCAATCTAATCAAGAAGGATTTTATGCTGAATTCAAGCAAATTATCGAAAGAATTAATTTTGTAGAGGATTTGGGTCGAATTGGATCAGAACACAAGGGTCAGCCTTTAATAGCAGCTCTGGGAGATGAATTTGAACTAAATGGTCAAATCGCGACTGCCCAAACCCTCAATAATCAATCATTACTTGCTATGGGGTGGAATCGTTTAGGACGATTACTCCAACAACAGGGTAAATTAGATCAAGCACAGCAGGCTTTTGAACGAGAAATTGCGATCGCTGAAGCCCTCAATAATCAATCATTACTTGCTATGGGATTGAACCATTTAGTAGAAGTGCTCCAACAACAGGGTAAATTAGATCAAGCACAGCAGGCTTTTGAACGAGCACTTGAAATCGATACTGTTAATAAATTCAGTAGTCTTTACACAGGACTGTCTAGATTATCAACAGTTTTGGAAAAGCATATCTTTGACTTCTCCAAGGACTATCTAGAACGTATTAAACGTAGATTAATGGCAATTTTGCAAGCTTCTGCCTTGGCATCTGAACAAAATGAGCTTCCAGACGCAGCCAAAAACTATCTTATGGATATCAGAAATACGGCAAGGGTAATTTTGTGGCAGATTGACAATTATCAACTATCTCATCAAAAGTATCCAGTCACAAACCTCTTAGATTGGCTAAAAACTTCACCAACTTGGGCTGGAGATGATTTTCAAGAGTGTTTGGACTATGTCAACCGAGTTAGGGAATAAATAGAGGATGCCGGAGTACGTATCAACGATTTATGGATAGCTTGCACAGCCATACAACATAATTTAATTATTGTTTCAGAAGATAGAGATTATCGAAAAATGAATGAAGTCAGGAATCTAAAATTAGAGTGCTGGAAGTAATAAGCGCGTTGTATCTGGGTTGTGAACATACTCCCAAAGGCCAAGAGGCAACAGGCAACAGGCAACAGGCAACAGGCAACAGGCAACAGGCAAGAGGAGAAAGAGATTCTCAGTTTTATTGTCTAATCAAAAAAGATATCCTAGGTTTACATCTAACCCTACACAAAAAAAACAAAGGGGCATTGGTGATTTTGGTTAAGGTGTTGCTCATTAACACAGCTAACTCAAAAAAATAAAATAAATTACACATAATTGAGTCCATAAATCGCGAAACATAATATTTGTAAAGAAATGTAAAAACTTTTAATTATCCCTTGCATTTTTCCCAGGAGTTATCTATACTATAGAAGGTAAAGACCGATACTAATAACCGCGCTGGTAACAGCCTTAATCAACATCAGCGCGGTTTTCCTCCCACCTAAATAGGAGTTACTTCCATGATGCCAAAAAGATCACGATCATCAATCCTGGCTGGGTGCATCTTATTCAATGGGTTTGACCCGGTGGTGCGTTACGGGACGGACTGTCCCAATACTGGCTACTGATAAAATCAGAGGCTTTCCGTCCCTAACGCACCCTACCCAACTGGCTCGGTGCATCTTGTTCAAGGGGTTTGAGCCGGTGGTGCGTTACGGGACGGGCTATCCCAACCCTGGCGACCGTGACAATCACGGCGAGCCCGTCCCTAACGCACCCTACTGGCGTGGCAAGCTTAATTTGATGCATTAGAATTGTCGGATTCAACATCTTCAAAAACAGCGATATTGATGCTTCAATTTAATTCGTGCATCTTGGGTTGTGAAATGCCAAATTACCTTACTAGCTGTGCGATGCGCGTTCTTTTTGCCACGCATTTAATTCCGATGCTAGTTTCAAGGGATGTGGGAATACGTCGAGCCAGGCATTGCTGTGACAAAACACGCTCGTTCTATCTCGGCAACATTAAGCCAACTGCCATTACGAGGTGTATGATAAATCTCTAATCTTCTGGCCGTGTGTGCTTCTGCTGCGGTCCAAGCTTTGTAGAGAGAAGCGATGTTATGAGTATTGAGATTATCGCAGAGTAATTTAACAATGTTTGCTTGGGGATAGTCTACATCCAATAATTGCCTAATCTCTTCTGCCCAATCAATACTGGTACGACTGTCACGGTTACGTTCCTCTTCGCCATCCGACCTTGGGGTCAAAGAACATAAATAAAGCTTGAGTCCCAACGCGTGTGTAGTGATAATCCTCCTTGGCATCATGACCTGGTTGCATTTTAATTGGTTCGATTAGATGTCCAGTTAGTTGTATCGCTGCTTCATCCATACAAATCAGAGGCTCACTTGGGCTATGTTGGCTGCAAAAGATATCGAGAACAACTTCCATTTCTGCCACGAAGCGGGCGTTCATCTCTTTCGGGAATACAAAAACGTTGTTTTTTCCACGGACGTAGTTGGTTTTTTTTAGATAGCTACGTACTGTTTCATGAGAAATTTCCGTGACTATTCCTCGTGTTTTCAATTCTTTAGTTAATAGCCTCAAGCTCCAGTGCGCTCTACCTAATGGTGGTGTGGAGCAATCATATTGCGATTAGTTGGGCAAATTGTTCGACCTTCAGTTTCGGTGGTAGGGGTTGGGAAATGCGCTGACGACGATTCAAGCACGGGTTCATTCCTTGCTGTAAAAACCTTTTCCTTTTCCTGCCTACTGTGTTACGATGCACATTTAATGCCGAACTGATTTCTTCATCTGTCCATTTTTGTTTAGCTTGAGTACTTTCATCACACATCAATAAAACCTGAGCATGAAGTATTTTCTTTGTCGGTGCATGACCATTACGACTAATTCCTTCCAGTTTTTCTCTCTGGTCTGAAGTTAGAAAAACCATTACCCGACGACCTCTTCCCATATTATCCAGTTTGTTTTCTGTCTATTACACTATTTTAAGCTTGCCACGCCACTACCCAACTATTGCCTATTGCCTATTGCCTAAATTAATAATCACCCCCAGACCCATAGCGCCATGCTTCCAGCCAACGGTGGTAATAATATCTTGGTTTCGGTGGCAAAGTAGTCAACATGCCACTGAGTAATTTACCTGCTGGATACAAACTACTGTAAACGGCTAAATTACTATAATGAACCATCCAATCCAATAGCATGGTTAATCCTACTTGAGGAATCACTGGCACCACTAATCCTGGTTTAGTTAATGATGTCACAAATAGGGTTTTAGATAATCCTGAAAACTTCACTACATCTTGGAGGAAGGGCTTAAGCACATCATCTCCCAGGTTTGCCATGGCTTGGAATACACCAGTGAGTAATTGATTAATTTGATTTGGTGCTAGTTGTTGCTTGATGCCAACACTCATCGTCCGTTGAAACATCCAGGTTACCCCAATATTAGGCTGATAGGGTTGTAGTTGGGCTAAGGCATTGCGGTCTAGCAAATCATAATCTAAGGCTTCATGAATTCCGTTACTAAGACGCTTTAAATGTCTGACCATGGAACCAAATCCACCAAAACTGACTGGTGATTGCCCACCACTGCTATCCCCTATCGGTAAAATCCGATTCCAAGGCATTCTTAGGGGACTTTTTTGATAGGAAGGAAAAAAGCCAAATAGTACTCGTTTAAAGTCAAGTTGGGATAAGTCTACTCCCTGGTATTCTGGTAAGAGACGGAAGTATTCGTCACATAAAAATTCTAAACTAGGACGTTCGGGATTAGCATCTAAGTAGGTAAATAAATAGGTGGTTCTACCATCCCGGGCTGGAAATGCTTCCCAGAAATATTGACATTGATTTTGGATAGGAGTGAAGGATACTATCAAATCCCCCATGTCATTTTTAGGATAGCCTTGAGCACAGCTACCAACCACTAAACAAACCCCTTCTGGTTTCTGACCTTGCCTGACTTGCTTAACAATTGGGGAAAAATGTCCCATGGCATCTATCAGTAAGCGAGCCTTAAGTTCGGTTACAGGTTGAAGGTTAGTATCGGTTGAAGGTTGGAGGTTAGTGTTGGTTGAAGGTTGAAGGTTAGTATCGGTTGAAGGTTGGAGGTTAGTGTTGGTTGAAGGTTGGAGGTTAGTGTTGGTTGAAGGTTGAAGGTTAGTGTTGGTTGAAGGTTCGAGGTTAGTATCGGTTGAAGGTTCCAAGTTAGTATCGGTTGAAGGTTCCAAGTTAGAACTTTCAACCTTCAACCTTTCAACCTTCAACCTTTCAACCTTCAACCTTTCAACCTCCAACGGGTCAACCTTCAACCTTTCAACCTCCAACGGGTCAACCTTCAACCTTTCAACCTCCAACGGGTCAACCTTCAACCTTTCAACCTTCAACCTTTCAACCTCCAAAGGGTCAACCTCCAACTGGTTAACCTTCAACCCCATTGAGACGCCATCGGGATGAATAGTGGCTTGTGTAAAGGATGTCTTTTCAAAGAGCTTACCGCCAGCAGCTAAAAATTTGGCTTTGAGGGTATCGAGCAGAAAGACTGGGTCAACACCAATGTTGAGTACGTCCTTTACCAAGAAATCAGGACCCTGGAAAAAACTGATCCGAGCTGGGTTATACTCGGATGCGATCGCATTCTCTAATTCCGCCGTTGAGAGTAAGTCAAGTTCCAGGAATACCTCCAGTTCTTGGCGAGAGATATTCCACTCTTGGTCTCTACCGCGCAAAACCCCCCGTTCAACTACGGCAACTCGCCAGCCTCGCTGTTGTAGAGCAGCACCAATCAGAATTCCCAAGGTACCGCCACAGATTACTACATCCAAGTCTAGGGTGCCTAATCCCTCTTCGGTTTCTGTAATCACCTCTGGGATTGGAGTTGTGCCATCTCGTAAGGCTTTCCAGACTTTGTCAGCACTGCGCAGGCGTCCGAGAACATCACCAGGTAACTGGGATAGGATTTGTTCGGTTTGACTCATGGATGTTGGTTGGTCGTTAGATGCTAAGACTTTCTCTGTTTTATTTTAAATTGCTCCATCACAAGGCTTAGAGGCTGATGCGATTGACCGTAGGTCACGCTACGCGATCGCACTTAAGCATTCAGCTATCAGCTATCAGTTATCAGCTCAAGGCTGACCACTGACCACTGACGGCTGACCGCTAAATACTTGCAATCGCACTTGCCTAAATTAGGGTACCATTAATGCTATTTATTACTAATAAATTTTAGAGGTTATCACCTTCAAGTTGGGCAAATATTATGACCCTATTCAGCCTTTATTATCAGCACTATTGCATAGGTATATCAATAATATTGATATTAAGGCTGCCTTATTGATTCTTTGGTTTCCCCTGAGTGGGGATTGCCCATCTTATTAATTGTTAATTTAATTGTTAATTATTGTTATAACTTTGACACCCTGGGGTTTGACCGAGTCACCCCTCTTAGCTTACGATAATATCTGGCTCAACGCCATACTGAGAGGAGAAACACTTTGAAAAAAATACTAATTGCGATTCTGCTAGTTTTCGCTTTAATAACCTTCAGCTTCCCTGATTCCGCTTTAGCTGCTGGTAATCCAGCTAACGGGAAAATCGTATTTAACGCTAACTGCAATGCTTGTCATATGGGCGGCAAAAATGTAGTCAAGCACGAGAAAACGCTGAAGAAGGAGGCCCTGAAGAAATATCTGAAGGACTATGACGCGTCTCCTACTAAAGCTATCATCAAACAAGTAACAAACGGCAAAGGAGCTATGCCTGCCTTTCGTGGTCGTTTAAAACCCGCCCAAATTGAAGATGTAGCTGCTTATGTTTTAGACCAGGCTGATAAGTGGTAGGCTGCATTTAGTGACTAGTTTTTAATCAATCATCCCGTAGGGTGCGTTAGGCGCGGCGTAATCAACTCCCAACAGTTGAGAGTTTACGTCAGGAGCGCCGTAACGCACCAGCCATGAATATTTCGAAATTAATTAAGGTAAGCATATGCGCTATGCGCACGCGTGCGCGTTCAGCAGTCAGCCGTAACTTTGGGATAGACAGAAGGATAACGATTTCAGCCCTAACCTTCATCGTGCCAAGGCATCGCCACTAAACGAAAACCCACATGATTGGTTCCTGTATCAGGAGCTTGGGACTCTCGTGCTTCAGGACGATAACGGCTACAATAATTTCGGGCGCAGAGGAAAGATCCGCCTTTAATTACATGGAGTGCCCCTTGATCAGGCTTTTCCGGATCGAAACTACTCCCTTGATCCGGTCCCAATGGATTGAGGCTGCGATCTTTCCCCCTATGACCCACACCATACCAATCTGCGGTTAATTCCCAAACGTTGCCCAGCATATCGTAAAGACCGTAACCATTGGCAGAGAAGGATTCGACCGGGGCAGGACCGAGATAGCCATCGGCTTTGGTGTTGAAGAAGGGGAAGAAGCCTTGCCAGGTGTTGGCTTTGTGAGGGGCATATTGTTCACCAGGGATCGAGGTATCAGTGTCAAGACCACCCCGTGCTGCATATTCCCATTGGGCTTCGGTGGGGAGCGTTTTACCCATCCAATCGGCATAGGCAACCGCATCTTCATAGGCAATGTGAACAACAGGGTAGTTGTCAAAACCTTTAATGGTGCTGTCGGGTCCGTAGGGATGTTGCCAATTAGCACCAACAACCCAATCCCACCAGCTTAAATAAGCTACTTGTTGGATACCCCGTGCAGGGGGCTGAAACACCAGGGAACCGGGCTGTCGTTGCGCTTCGCTTAAGCCAGGGAATTGGTCTTTGGCCAGGGGACGTTCGGCAACGGTGAGGTAGCCTGTAGCTTGGACAAATGCTTGATAGTCGGCGTTGGTAACTTCGTGGCGATCGATGCAAAAACTATCCACGGTCACATCAACAGCAGAACGCTCTGAGGGATAGTAGGTGTCGGACCCGATCGTAAAGGTTCCCCCAGGGATCGACACCATACCTTCAGGACAGGGAGAATCGGCAAAAGCCAAAGGTGACGAAGTCAAGACGGTTGGGAAGAGGAAGAGGAGGGAGACCGCCAGCAAAATGCCAACAAGATCACGAGTTAAATTCTTCTGAAGCAAAGAGAAAAACATGGATATTGAAGAAGAGTAATCTAAGAGGGGGGTCGGGGCGATCGCAGAGCGGTTGAAGAGTTTCGTTTTAGTTCGGGCGATGAGATGATTGACACTCCCCGGTCTAAAGACGCGGGGATTCTTCGCTCAACGATCCGGCTTGCTGAACCTGGCCGAGACCAAGAACAGTAGAGGTCAGATCTCCCGAAGCGTTGGGATCCAAGATCCAGGTTCCGGTGTGCCCCACCGTACCCAAGGCTTTTTTAAGAATATTGACTGCGGCGTTGTGGTCTCGGTCTAATTTACAACCACACTTACAGACATGAGTCCTAGTAGATAGTGACTTCTTGACTACTTCGCCGCATTCTGAGCAATTTTGACTGGTATAGGCGGGATTTACTGCAACCGTCACCTTCCCAAATTTAGTGCCAAAATGCTCCATCCATTTTCTAAATTGATACCAACCTGCATCATTAATAGACTTAGCTAGGCAGTGGTTTTTAACCAAGTTTTTGACTCTTAAATCTTCATAGGCGACCAGATCGCTAGATCGGATTACGCAACGTGCTAGTCTCTTGGCATGTTCTTCACGCTGCCTACTTATTTTAAGGTGCTGTCTACCTAGTCTGTTAATTGCTTTTCTGCGATTGGATGAGCCTTTCTTTCTCCGGGAAACCCGGCGTTGATAGAACTTAAGACGTTTCTCTCCCGTTCTGTAAAAACGAGGATTTGATTCAGTTTTTCCAGTCGAATCAGTATAGAACTCTTTTAGTCCAACATCCAGGCCGACAGCTATTCCAGTTGGTTCTAATTCTTCTTTGATGTCAACTGAAACACAAAACTGAACGTAGTATCCATCCGCCCGACGGACTATCCGAACCCGCTTAATCTGTTTTTGGTCAAAACGCCATAAGTCCCATTTACCTTTAAGTTTAAGCTTTCCGATGCCCTTCTTATCACTAAACGTGATTGACTTTTTGTCAGGGGACAGCTTCCATCCAGACTGCTTGTATTCGACGGAACGGCAGTGTTTTTGGAATTTAGGAAAGCCTTTCTTTCCGGGGATCTTTTTCTTACAGTTATCAAAGAACCGAATAATTGATGACCAGGCTCTTTCTGCGCTAGACTGACGAGCTGTAGAGTTCAATTCATTGGCAAAAGGAAATTGCTTAGCTAGGACTGCACTATATTTATTGAGGTCAAATTTATTAACCCCTTTATTGTCCATCCAATATCTAAGGCAACTATTGCGGATAAATTTAACCGTCCGAATAGCTTCATCAATAGCAGAGTATTGATGTTTCTTTCCTTTTGCCTTAAACTCTAAAATAATCATCAGATTCGACCTTAACTGTAACTATTTTAATCTAGCACTCTCAGACTAAAACATCAAATTTAGCCTGAGATTTTGTAGGCGGCTAAAGCCGCTGTTCGCTTTCATCCCCGGTCTAAAGACACGGGGTTTTCAGCGTTTCGATCCTTTATAAGGGTGAGCAATGCCCACCCTACTAACAGTTTGGTACTCGGACTTCCATCCCAAAACCCGATCGAGATGATTTTGGGATGGGTGTGATGCCGAGAGGCATATAGAAATACCTCCCGACATCCTAATTTAATGGCTAGCCATCTAACTCAACTGTCACTTATCGGTAACCTCCTGAATGATTCGGTTCCAGAAGTCTTCGTTACTCATATCTTCGGAAGCTTGGTAGGGCTCCAATGCCGAGTATAAGTTGACTTCAACCTTGTCGATCTTCCCGTCGAACTCAAAGGGAGCGCGATCGGCATAGTCTAGGGAAACCGGAGCCCCCAGATCCGTGCCGACATCGAAGGTTTCACTGGCACTGAAGGCTCCCATGACGATTGTTTCGATAGTGGTTCGGTCCACTTCATCACCATCCACTCGTATAACCACTTCACCTGGGTCATCGAAACTCTCGATGGTTGTTTCTACTTCAATGGTGTGATGATCGGCAGAGAGCGGTGCATCTGATGCAGCCTTATAACGATCTAAGAGCAGCATATTGTACTCGTACTTGAGAATTCCGTTGTCCATAAACAAGCTCACACCGCCACCGGAACCTCCCAAGGCATAGATAACGCCGGAAGCCAAAGGATTTTCACCCAGATCGACATCAATCGTAACCAGGTTGCTTTCACGACCTAGACCCGGTGCAGTGAATTCAGGCATACGAGTTGTGCTTTCATCAAAGACCCAGCTACTGTAGGGACTCCCGATCCGCTCTTCGGGATGAGTGTTGATGTACAGGCCGCCCCCAATGGGGAATGCCAAATTCTCTTCTGCTTCTTCCAAGAACAGTTGTTTCATTACCTCCAAAAGCTCTGGCTCCTGAGCGGCCAGATCGTGCATTTGAGTGAAGTCCTCGGTAATGTGATACAGTTCCCAAACATCCTCATTGGGATCCCAGTCAAGGAAGCCCTCTGCTGATTCAGCTATATTCCAGGGGATCTGAGGACCGAAGGTGCAGGCATACCAGCCATCGATATAGATGCCTCGGCTGCCGCTGTTCTCGAAATACTGAACATTCTTTCGATCCTCTGCGTTGGCATCGTCGAAGGTGTACTTCATGCTAATCCCATCGAGGGGTTTTTGCTTGAAGCCGTAAACCTCTTCAGGGGGGGTAATGCCCAGGATCTCGTAGATAGTTGGAGCGATATCGTTGACATGGTGAAACTGAGACCGGGGGGTTTTGTCGGGGGTGATGCCATCGGGCCAGGAGATTACCATCGGGTTGCGGGTACCACCGAAGTGGGAAGCAACTAGCTTGGTATAACGGAAGGGGGCATCCCCTGCCCAGGCCCAAGCGGCGTGGTACATGTTTTCGGTTTTTGGGGTTCCCAGGGCATCAAGTCCGCCTAGTTCGTCGAGAGCATCAAGTTGCTCCTCGATCGTACTGGGAATTAGATTCTGGGCAAGAAATTCGCTGATAGTGCCCTCCTGACCTTCGGCACTGGCTCCGTTGTCACCAACAATATAAAAGACGATGGTATTGTCGCGAATGCCCAGATCGTCGAGTTCCGAGATCACCTTACCAGCCTGGGTATCCACATGTTCGAGAAACCCTGCATAGACTTCCATCAACCGCCGTTGGAAGTCACGTTCCTCATCGGGAATCTGATCCCATGCTGCCATGTCATCAGGCCGAGTAGCTAGCTGCGCATCTTCTGGAATCCAGCCCAGGGCTTTCTGGTTGTTAAAGACCCGCTTTTGGTACTCGTCCCAGCCGTCATCGAATTTACCCTTATACTTATCTGCCCATTCCTTGAAGATGTGGTGAGGACCGTGGACTGCCCCTGGTGCCCAGTACATCAAGAAGGGTTTGTCGGGAGAATAGGAACGGTGGTGGCGCATCCAGGCGATCGCTTTATCCGCCATGTCTTCACTGAGGTGGTAAGTCTCGTCGTGGGGCGGCTCTATGGGGTTGAGGTTCTCATAGAGGCGCGGCTCATACTGAGAGGTTTCCCCCGCAAGGAAGCCGTAGAAATAGTCGAAACCATGCCCGGTCGGCCAGCGATCGAATGGACCCATAGCTGTGGTCTCATTAGCTGGGGTATTGTGCCATTTGCCAAAGGCAGAGGTTTTGTAGCCGTATTCCCTCAAAACTTCGGCGACCGTGGCAGTGGTCTTGGGAATAACCCCCAGGTAACCATCCCAGTCCACCGCAAATTCTGCGATCGTACCTGATTGGGCTCGGTGGTGATTGCGCCCCGTTAAGAGAGCGGCGCGGGTGGGCGAGCAGATGGCAGTAGTGTGAAAGGTGTTATAGGCAATCCCTTCATCCCACAGACGGCTTAGGGTCGGCATGTGGATCTCGCCACCAAAGGTGTCAGGCTGCCCGAAGCCCACATCATCCAGCAGGATAATCAGGATGTTGGGGGGATTTTCGTTGGGTATATAGTTCGGTTCCTCGCGCCGGATCATGGTGGTGGGCTCGTCCAAAGTCGGTCCGGCAACGCTGGCTGATGGCACTGGCGGGAATGGCAGGGTCGAGCCATCAGCAGTTTGTGCCAAGACAGGGGGAGTAATACTTCCCAATAGGAGAGAGATGGCGATCGCAAATATCGCGATCGCTCTCAACATTCGGTTTAAAAAATCCTTGAAAAACATGGTTAAAACCTTGTAAAAAGGAATAACAAAATCTCGATCTCAAGCTTCCATCCCAAAACGCGATCGAGATGATTTTGGGATGAGTGGAGGGAGTCAATTACTTCTACATTAGACCTCTTGCATAAATGCAAAAATGGATCCAAAAATGGGACCGAAAGTATTGGTCTTACCTAGCCAAAATAGACTTTTGCAAGAGGTCTATTTTTTTGCTATTCGGAAATTGACTTTGCCGACATTTCCTAGCTTAGGGGTAAGCTATCTCTGTGGATAATCAAAAATTCCAACTTTCTCAGCTATAAGATAGAATTAACTAATTTTCCAACAACTATAACTTTTCCTTATACTTGGTGGCAGGGTAAGCGCAAGAATCAATAAGCTGTGGCTTATTGAGAAAAAAGCTAGCTCATTCTCAACAAATTAACTCTATTGCGAGTACAGTTCTAGGAGATTATAGGGCTTTCAAACCACGATCAACCGATATCTAACCAATGCACATTATGAGCCATTTTTTCTTGGGCTTACCCTGCTGGTATAAATCCCTTTCCACAAAAGCATTCCCACTACCCACACTTAAAATCGGTTTACTGTAGTCATAGTCAACCAAAGATTTAATTCTGGTGGTAATAAACTTGCGGTATTGGGGAATGTAGATACTAGGAGTGATGGAATCCTGGTAGGCTTTCCCTTCTTCCCAAAGATCATAAATATTCTGACCCTCCTGCCTCGGTTTGGGGCGTTGCTGAATTAAGGAATGAATCCGCGATCATCTGGTTTTATTAAAGCCCCCGTTGGTCCCCCAACTTTGGGGGACGCAAGAAAGTTTTGTTCCCCCCAGAATTGGGGGGCTAGGGGGGCGCAACCATACCCAGAATCAGCAACGCCCGGTTTGGAGTAGTAATTTTCTGTAGATACCAAAGTTTCCGGATTCATTGCATTTAATAATTTTGTAGCTGAACTGTGGGTGAATGGAATAAGCTTAGACGCACACACATTGCACTTTTTTGTTTTTGACAGCCTTATAGGTAAAGAAATCAGCAGCAAACATGAATGCGTCTAAGCTTACAATGCAATTAGCTACTTCAACGGAGAGTTAGTGGTGAATATGGGCATTGCCATGCTGAAGTAGATTCTTCAGGAGGAGGTTCAAGGTCTATGGTCACCTTCTTAATTGTACCTGTGAACTCAAAAGGTAACCGATCCTTATAGTTATGAGTTACTGGTGAGAGTAAATCCATCCCTACATCTTGAGTTTCCAGAGAATATCGTGCAGGTACGGTTTTTTCGATGGTGTCAATAGTAGTAAATACATTACCCTCATTATCATCCATTAAGAGAGTAACCTCACCTCCATTACCCTCACCGTCTCCATAAGTTCCTGAGTACAGGAAACAGAATGTCAGCTTGACATTATCACCAGTGAGAACATTGTTTTGAGACACAATATCATAGTGATCGCCAAGGTAGTTTAGAGTATAGTAAAGTTTGTTGTTCAGGATGTAGAAGCTATAGCCTCCCGTCTCTCCACCGAGGGCCAGGAGTACACCTTCAGCGCCTTCCTCAGGAATCATTACCTCAGCAGTAACTTGATGAGATTTGTTTTTCACATCTGGTGCTGTCCCTTCTGGCAGTCGAACCGCGCCTTCATAGAAATCGAAATGATAGCGTCCTGCAGTAAAACTGGGACGTAAACTAACATCACCTCGTTCAACAAAGCGATCGTCCAGAGGAAAAACATTATACTTACCTCCCTCAACGAGGAATAAGTCTTTGAGTTCCTCTAATTTATCAAGATAATCATCTTTTTCTTCTTCCTCCGATTTGGATAAGTCTTTGCCTTGAGAGAAATCAGTCTTTAAATCGTACAGTTCCCACTCATCTTCATCGAAAGGTTTAAGAGGTTCATCGCCAACTGGTTTTGCATGCACAGTTGATGCCATCCATTCGTGTTCTCCTTCATCCTTGTAGATGCCTCGATTCCCAAACATCTCAAAATACTGAGTTTTATGAGTACCTTCAGCACCTTCTCCATCATAATCATCATCAAGTATCTTACCAAAACCAAAGGTATAGGCTAAACTCACCCCTTCTATCGGCTGCTGCTGGATGCTGTTAACGATCTCTGGTTCCTGAATCCTAGTTACTTCCAGAATTGTCGGTGCGATATCAATAACATGGTGAAACTGGTCTCGGATCTCCCTTTTGTCTGGAGTCGGGGGAATAACCTTTGGCCATTTAATAATCATGGGATTGCGAGTACCGCCAAAATGGGAAGCTACCTCTTTTGTCCATTGGAAAGGTGCATCCGTAGCCCAAGCCCAGCCAACGGAGTATCCTGGCGAGTTTCCCTTTCCACGCATACCCCACTCCTCTGCACACTCCTTGATTTCTTCAAGAGTAATCTCAGGGCCGAGTCCGTTAAGATTTTTCATGGTGTTGCAAGTTCCATACACACCACCGCCTGCTGAACCACCGTTGTCACCCACGATATAGACGATCATGGTGTTTTCTACTTCCTCTTCAGGAATAGCATCAAGGACACGACCGACCTCTACATCAGTGTATTCTAGAAAAGCCGCATAGATTTCCATCTCCTTTGCTAATGCCGCACGTTCGCTGTCGTCGAATTCTGTATCATCATCCCAAGCAGGTATTCCTTCTGGGCGAGGGGTAAGTACAGCATCAGCAGGAATTATACCGGGAGTTTTCGCAGTTTCACCGTTAATGCCCTTCTGACGATTGAAAATTTTCAAACGCTCTACGTCCCAACCGTCATCAAAATCACCTTCGTAATTATCGCGATAATCATCTGGTGGTTGGTGAGGTGAATGGGTAGCACCGGGAGCAAAGTAAAGGAAGAAAGGGCGATCGGGTGCAATTGAATGCTGATTGTTCATCCAAGCAATTGCTTTATCGGCAAGGTCATGGGTGAGGTTGTAGTCTTCTCCATCACTGGTTTTGGCTGGTGCATTGATTGGGTTCTGATTTTCATACAGTGCTGGAAACCATTGGTCTGTTTCTCCACCAATAAATCCGTAGAAGTAATCAAATCCCAAACCATTAGGCCAGCGGTCAAAGGGACCAACCATACTGGTTTGGTTATCAGGAACATTGTGATTTTTACCGAACCAAGCTGTGCTGTAGCCATTTTCTTGGAGAACTTCGGCAATGGTGGCTGTGCTTTTGGGAATCAAGCCTTTATAACCAGGATAACCTGTTGCCAGTTCCTGAACCACTCCACTGCCCACCGAGTGGTGATTGCGTCCTGTTAGTAGAGCCGCACGAGTTGGCGAGCAGAGGGCAGTTGTGTGGAATCGATTATAAGTTATCCCTTCGTCTGCTAGCTTCTCCAAAGTTGGTGTTTTAATCGAGCCACCAAAGGTTTCTGAGGAACTAAATCCCACATCATCCAAGAGGACAAGGACAATGTTAGGTGCATTTTTTGGGGCTTCAGGGGATTCCATAATTGACTTATCTGGCTCCCCGGAAGTTTCGTAAGTGACACCAATTTGACCCTTAAATTCTGGGTCTGGTTGGGGCAAAATTTCCTGAGCCAAGGCTGGCGGTACCAATACTCCTAGGGAAAAGATCGCCACAACTAGGAGATTGAGTAATCTTTTAAGTTTCAGAACAGTTTTCTTCATACACTTAGTGCTGTTAACATTTGAGGTTTTCATTAGTTAACTCTTTGTTGACATCCTCTCCGGCCTGGAGGCAGCGTGATAGATCACATCTGGTTTCGCAGGAGCAGCATTCGATGTCAATGGCCATAATCGCATCAGGGTGGGTCATGCCCACTCTGTTGTGCTATGGGGTAAGTCAAAGACCTCAAGTTCACTTTAGTGGTAAGGTATCTCTGTGAATAATCAAAAATTCCAACTTTCTAAGCTATAAGATTTAAATAACTAAGTTTCAAATTGTATTAGTTTTGCTTATAGTTGGTTGGATTATTTTTTTGATAGAGTGGTGCTTAAATGATTTTGTTAATTGATACCAACAATAGTAAAACTACCCAAGCTGAGGATGATCCTGGGACAGGCAATCAGAATATTTTATCCAAATCCTTTACAGATGTGGATAGTTTCAAAGAGTTTTTTGAGTATCAAAATAAGGAAATAATACAACTCAGTCCCGGTCCTCTTCAAGCTGAGTTTTTGTCGATTCAGGTTGGTAACTTATATTTCGTCTGTAATCAGGCGAACCAAGGGATTCAATTTTCGGGTGAGGGGGGAAAGGAATACATATCTTTTGCGATACTTTGGTCTGAGAATGAAAAGGAATATTACTCTTTCCGTCACCCTGTGGAGCCTCAAAGGACTATTTTTGGTTTCAATAACAAGGAAGCAGACGAAATCTTTCCTCAAGGTGCAACCTTGACACACATTATAATGCCTGTTAAAACGTTTGATACTTATGCAGACCAACTACAACGCCACGATCTAGACGAGAATTTCCGGAGTAAAAATCATGTGAATTTGCTACCAACGGGGATGAACGAAATTAAAGATTACCTGAAAGAACTTGTTTGGTTAGCATTACACAAACCTACTTGGTTACAAAAACCTCACATTGAAAAACTCGTTGCTGATGATTTCCTTCCTTTGTTGATTAGTAATATTCCCACTAAGTTAAATTCCAAGTGTTTTCTCAAACCTTCCCGAAGAGCAAAGTTGATTGCCCAAGCTGAAAAAGAAATGTTAGCCAACTTAGACAAACCTCTGACCTTAAAACAGCTAGCTCAAAATTTAGGGTCTAGCAGTTCTGCCTTATCTTATGGTTTTCAGGACTTATTTGGCTTGAGTCCCATGCGCTATCTCAAGGTACGACGACTTAATGCAGTGCGAGAATGCTTGAAGGCAAGCGAACCAGAAAGTTGTACCATAGCCATCGTTGCTAGTGAATTTGGGTTCTACAGTCCTTGTCATTTTACTAAAGATTACAAAGCTATGTTTGGGGAGTTACCTTCAGAGACATTGCGAAACACTGCAAACTAAGCCTTGAGTATCGAGGGATAAATATAGCAATTATCATAGCTATGAGGTCTACAATTTCGGGATTTTAGGGAATCGGGAATCGGGAATCGGGAATCGGGAATCGGGAAAGAGAGGGGAGTGTGGGAGGTGTGGGGAGTGTGGGGAGATGGGGAGTGTGGGGAGTGTGGGGAGATGGGGAGATGGGGAGATGGGGAGATGGGGAGTGTGGGGAGTGTGGGGAGATGGGGAGATCTCACAGGGGTAGGTTTTGATTAAGGGTAATTATCCTGACATGATGATATCAGATGGATTTACCAAGCTGGCCAATCGGTTTGGTAGGCACTGCCTACCTTACACCCTACACCCTACACCCTACACCCTACTCCCTACACCCTACTCCCTACTCCCTACTCCCTACTCCCTACTCCCTGGAAAATGCTATAGATTTGACGGCAACTTGGTATAATTTTCTAAAAATAGCAAAATTAAAAACAGTACAAGCTCTTTAACTAGATGTCAATCATGAAAATTGATCATGTTCATTTCTATGTTAGAGATGCTACAGTTTTTTCTGATTGGTTAGTCAACATTCTTGGCTTTCAACGGGTCGCTAGTGGCAGTAGTCACCATACCTACACAGAAGTTGTCAAAAGTGGCTCAATCACTTTTGTTATCTCTTCACCTCTGACATCAACAAGTCCTATTGCTGAGTTTTTGCGTCTACATCCTCCTGGGGTGGCTGACATCGCTTTTCTAGTAGAAGACCTGGAAGCAGTGATTGAGAATGCGATCGCTCAAGGAAACCAAGTGGTAAAATTACCTCAGGAGCAATTGCAAAGACAGGGACGGCTAAAGTGGAGTAAAATCCCCTCCTGGGGTTCTCTGGTTCATACCCTAGTTGAGCGGGATGGCATCTGTGAGGAATCCTTTTTCCCGGCTCAGTTGAACTGGATCACGAATACTGCTGATGGTAAGGTACCCTCCCTTAGTAGAGAGGCAAACCAGGTCAATAACAATCCTCAGACCATGTTCACCACCATTGATCATGTGGTACTTAACGTAGCTGCTGGTGAGTTAGAACGGGCAGTAAATTGGTATCAACACGTGCTGGGATTTTGCCCACAACAAATATTTTCTATTAAGACACAACAGTCTGGTTTATACTCTCAGGTCATGGTTGATTCCACTGGTGAGGTGCAGTTGCCCATCAATGAACCAACGTCTGCTAATTCCCAGATTCAGGAATTTCTAGATTTCAATGGTGGACCAGGAATTCAGCATATTGCTCTTAGAACTAGCAATATAGTAGAAGCGATCGCTCAACTCCGTGGTCGAGGTTTGCCGTTTATTGAAGTTCCTTCCAGCTACTATAGGGAGTTGCGGCAAAGACCAGGGGGCTCTAATTTACCTTTACCAACAGCAGAATGGGAAGAAATTGCTACCAGACAAATTTTAGTAGATTGGCAGCAAGAGTTTCCCCAAGCTTTGTTACTTCAAACCTTCACCCAGCCCATTTTTGGCAAGCCTACGTTCTTTTTTGAAATCATTGAGCGCCGCTTTCAGGCCAAGGGCTTTGGAGAAGGGAATTTTCGTGCTTTGTTTGAAGCCATCGAGCGGGAACAGAACAAGCGAGGAGCTTTAGGAACTGGTGAATTATCCAGGTGAATTCAAGCTATTCCAGCTCGATCCCTTTTTCCTGCAATTTGGCTAAAAGGGCTTGCATCTGTTGTCGTTCCTGAGCCAACAAGGCTTCAGCTTGCTCTGCTCTCGATTCAGCTTCTTGCTTCCCTTGGGCTAACTCAAGATAGGTAGCAAAAGGCTTGCCATCCGGTCGATAGATCTGGAGTTGTGTACCACTCATATCAAACCGAATCCCCAATCTCGGACTCACCCAATCGCTGATCGAGTCAATCACCTCTAACTTACCCTGATTACGCAGCCAGCCACTCAAGTCCACTTTATCTGGGTCATAGAGATAATACTCTTCAACCCCATAGCGGTCATAAAATGCCAGTTTTTTGGCCATTTCGGTGAGGGTGTTTCCTGGAGAGAGTATCTCAAACACCACTTGTGGGGGGATATTATCTTCTTTCCACTGTAGATAGGAACTACGATCACCTTTGGGTCTACCAAAGATCACCATCCCATCAGGAGCAGTACAAATTTTATTATTGCCTTCTACGGGATACCACAGTAAGTCTCCTACCACCAAGACATTAGGGTCATCCTGAAACAGGGCATCTAAACCGCCTTGAATTGTGACAATCCAGCGAAACTGTTTAGTATTGTCTGACATCGGTTTTCCATCACGTTCGGGGTAGATGACGTCTAGTTTAGTCGGAGAAGATAGGGGTGCAACCATTGCTTGACCTCTGTTATAGTGTTCAGATTCTTGACGGTTGACGGTTGAGTGTTAAAGGTTTTGGAAAAACCCATCAACTATTATTTCTTCCAAGGAAACTTGGTACCCATCTCAGTTAGAGCAGAAAATACTAGATACAGGATGAGTAGACCAACAGTAGCTAGAAACAAAACGATATCATTATCCATAAAATTAAGGGAATCGGGAATCGGGAATCGGGGAGAAGAATTTAGGCCAATATAACCAAAAAATTAGTTGATATAATTATACTAAATAAAGACTCCCTAGCATTCAGCTGTATGCTGAATGCTTACACCACTAATGAAGCTTCCTGTTCTCTTCAACAGATAACAATTGGTCAAGCCAACCCTGAAACTCTTCTACAGAAGCAATAGTAATTCCTTGTCGAAGCAAAGTTTTCAAGACAGAGACCGACTTAATCTGGTTAATTGTCTCAACCAACTCCCTTGGCAAATCCTCAAATCGTACCTGAAGCACTTCCAAAAGAGTCTCTCGACTAGTTTGGAGAATGCCTTCTTCCATCCCCTCTTTACGAGCAAGGCGCTCTATACTGGTAACATAGGGCATTGTGCTTTCTTCCTCAAAACTGCTGTTCTTGCTCAAGAGACAGCAATTGGTCAAGCCAACCCTGAAACTCTTCAACAGAAGCAATAGTAATTCCTTGTCGAAGCAAGGTTTTCAAGACAGAGACCGAGTCAATCTGGTTAATTGTCTCAACCAACTCCCTTGGCACATCCTCAAATCGTACCTGAAGCACTTCCAAAAGAGTCTCTCGACTAGTTTGGAGAATGCCTTCTTCCATCCCCTCTTTACGAGCAAGGCGCTCTATACTAGTAACATAAGGCATTGTGCTTTCCTCCTCAAAACGTCTGACTTGCTGTTTAAACCCAATCTGAAAGCTATCCGGTAATGTCATCATCCAGTCGATGAGCCGGAATAATTCTAGGATATCTTGTCTACTATACCCTCGTTGATAAAGACTCTTGGCAATGCTTAATTTGCCCTGATACCGTCCCTCGGGATTTTGAACAGTTTGCTGAGTGGTGCGATGTGCAGCCACAATCACAGCAAAAGGATTAGTGCTTTGTTCTAGTTTAGACAGCTGATAATCTAACAGCTTAGCTACTGGAAACTGCAATAAAACTCGACAACCCCAAATCTCGTAATTGTATTCAGTTGGTCGCCAAGACTCTTCATCATCAGCGAGAACAGCTAAACTGACTACCTTCCGTCGATACATATCAAAGATGCGATAGTTGTAGACGTACATCCTTTCCGCAAAGACTGACTGAGCCTGACTCTGTACTTCCACATGAATCAGTACCCACGTTTCTTCACCGTCTTGTCGCCAAACTTTGACCAGTTTATCGGCTTCCCTGCTGCCAATTTCTGCATCTCGAGCCACCTGTTGGAATTCTGTATCAAGAAATTCATAGCCTCTTTCCCAGTCAATGTTACGGTCAATCTCGGGAAAAAAGAATGCCATGAAGGATTCAAAATAGATGGAAAGCGCTTCTTTCCAGGGATTATCGTAATCGGCTCTTGGATTGGTCATTGAGTATGATCAAGCTGAATTATGCTATCTTAGCAAAGCCCTTGTCAGCCAATTCCTGTTTAACATTTTTAAAAAACGTTGCAGACGCGATCGCAAAGCGGTTCCAAACGAACTTCGCAAAACGGTTCAAAAGGAACATCCCTAAACCGGTTCTCATAATAATAAGGTACACAAGATTGTTTCCCGATTCCCGATTCCCGATTCCCGATTCCCGATTCCCGATTCCCGATTCCCTCCTAAACCCTCAAACGCCTTTCAATCCCATTTTCCCAACAATCACACATCTCCTGAACTGTCATCTCAATCACACACTGACCATTTCCTACCAGTACTCGTAAACCAGCATTTTCCCCTTGAACAACACCCAGTTGTTGCCAATATCCTTCATCCCCCAACTGTTGCTGTAGATAAGATTCCCAACTTGTTTCCTGTTGAGGACTCACAGAAACCAGAATCCGACTCCCCCCCTCACCAAATAGCACCTGATCCCAGCGCAGGTCTAACGACTCGGAGCTATAGCCTAGAGTAATGTCTGCCCCCAACTTACCTGCGATACAGGATTCAGCCAAAGCCACCACTAATCCCCCTTCAGCACAGTCATGAGCAGAATTTACCCAACCTTGACTGATACCCTCTCGCGTTACCGTTTGGATACGACGCTCTAAATCAAAATCCACTACTGGTGGCTTGCCCGCAACCATGCCATGAATAGTTGCCAGATACTCGGACGCACCTAATGTAATTTGGGATTTAGTTTGGGATTGACTATTTTCCCAGTATTTAGTCCCCAATCCTAATAAATAGATTAAATCCCCTTCAGCTTGCCAACCTTGACCACAGGTTTTAGTAATATCAGCAACTAATCCCACCATCCCTACCACTGGCGTCGGGTAAATCGACTGAGGATTGCCGTCACTATCAATGGTTTCGTTATACAAGGAAACATTCCCCCCAGTCACAGGAGTGCTCATTTCCCGGCAAGCCTCTGCTATTCCTGCACAAGCAGAGGCCAGTTGCCAGTAACCCACAGGCTTTTCAGGAGAACCAAAATTCAGATTATCGGTTACTGCCAAAGGTTCTGCACCCACACAGCTGAGATTCCTTGCTGCTTCTGCTACCACAGCCTTTGCCCCTTCATAGGGGTCAAGATAAACATAACGGGAATTACAATCCACCGTTGCCGCCACACCACCAGACGAGGTTACAGGTTGAAGGTTGGTTTCAGGTTGAAGGTTAGTAGGTTGAAGGTTAGCAGGTTGAAGGTTAGTTTCAGGTTGCAGGTTAGCAGGTTTAAGGTTAGCAGGTTTAAGGTTAGCAGGTTTAAGGTTAGTTTCAGTTGAACCTTGGCCTTTCGGCCACGCTTCGCGAACAACATTCAACCTGTCAACATTCAACCTTTCAACATTCAACCTTTCAACATTCAACCCTTGTGGGCGTAACCGAATCACCGCAGCATCAGCGTTTCCTGGCAAAATTAAGGTATTGTTCTGGACTTGGTGGTCGTACTGGCGATAAACCCAACGTTTCGACGCAATAGTTGGAGTATCTAGGAGTTGACCTAGGATGTCATTCCAACTGTAATGTTTGCCGTTAATGTCAATACCTTTAACATTACAGGGAGGGAGGGAATCCCCATGCCATTCCCAAGCCTGTAAAGCATAGTCTGGTGGTTCTGTCAATAGCTCCCGCTGATAAATTGGAGTATTATCGGCTAGAGCAGTAGCTGGGATTTCTGCTGCTACCTCTCCTTGGAACAAAATCCTGACCAAAGGTTCTTCGATTACCTTACCTGCTACCACAGCATGGAGTCCCCAACGGTGGAAAATATCTATCAGTTCCTGTTCTCGACCCTTGTGGGCAACAAACAGCATTCGTTCTTGGGATTCCGACAGCAAGTATTCATAAGGCACCATACCGGTTTCTCGCACTGGCACCAGGTCTAAATCGAACTCAATACCCAAGCCCCCTTTAGCTGCCATTTCTGAAGTCGAACAGGTTATCCCAGCGGCTCCCATATCTTGAGCAGCTACTACCGCACCGGTTTGAAATGCCTCAAGACACGCTTCAATCAAAGACTTTTCTAGGAACGGGTCCCCCACTTGCACCGCTGGGCGGTCATCTAGGGATTGATCCGTAAGTTCCGCACTAGCAAAACTTGCCCCTCCCATGCCATCTCTACCGGTAGTGGACCCAACATAGAGCACAGGATTTCCAACTCCAGAGGCTCCAGAGGTAACAATTTCTGGAGTTTCCATCAGTCCCAGAGCCATCACATTCACCAAGGGATTACCAGTGTATGCCCGGTCAAAGTAAACTTCACCCCCTACAGTAGGGACACCCACGCAATTGCCATAGTGACTGATTCCTGCTACTACCCCATTAAACAATCGTCTAGTGTTGGCATTATCCAAAGTCCCAAAGCGCAGAGAGTTTAAGACCGCAATCGGGCGAGCTCCCATGGTAAAAATATCCCGTAGAATCCCCCCTACTCCGGTAGCAGCTCCTTGAAACGGTTCTACTGCTGAGGGGTGATTGTGGGATTCGATTTTAAAGGCCAGTTGTAGCCCATCACCTAAGTCTACAACACCAGCATTTTCCCCAGGACCGACTAGAATACGTTTGCCTTCTGTGGGAAATTGCTTCAGTAGAGGACGGGAGTTCTTGTAGCAGCAATGTTCCGACCACATCACACCGAACATTCCCAGCTCAGCTTTATTGGGATGACGCCCTAGGCGCTGGACAATTTCTTCATATTCAGAAGGGGTTAACCCTTCAGCAGCAATCTCTTCTGGGGAAAAGGAGGTAGAGGAATTAGTGGGCATATCACTCTGGGCACAAACGGCACAGAGATTATTTTATAGAGTATTGAGCCAATTATGATCAATAGCCAGACTTCTTCAGCTCCTTTGGTTCCCGTCCTTGGGATTTTTGCGTGCGATCGCGAAGCGCTTCCAAAGGAACATCGCGTATCAGGTATCAGGTATCAGCTATCAGCTATCAGCTTTTAGTTTTTAGTTTATGCGCTACGCGCACGCTACGCTAACAGCTTATGTGCTACGCGCAGGCTACTTGAGTGGCTATTGGCCAACGGCTGAGCGCTGACTGCTGACCGCTGACCACTGACTTCTGACTTCTGACTTCTGACTTCTGACTTCTGCTATACCTTGCCAATTCCTTAGCCACAATAAAATCACCCACGTGGGTAATGTCTCCGGTCTATTCCCCGTATTACTGTATAAGCATAGCTGCAACTTACAATCTTATCACCCCTAAAAGCGCAGCTCTATCAATCTATCCATTAATCTATCCATTGGAGGCAAATCCATTATGTCTAGGAATTTCGATCATCTAGCATACTCTGTATCCACCCTAGTTTATCAATACAATTGCTATAGCCCAGACACAATCGAATACGTTTTATTTAATCAAGGACTCCTAGCCGGTCTCCAAAGACAAGCCGAAGCTAGCGACAGTCCAGTTTACTTAGAAGGGTATCAGATCGGACAGAGCTATTAAGTTGTTATCGAGGTTATCCACTTATGGCCTTGCACGCACTGGGGGGAATGCGCAGAGCAAGTCATGAATCGTAGGGTGGGCAGTGCCTACCAACGCGGTTTGCAAGCTTCATTATCTGTCTGGTGCACTGCCCACCAGAGCAATTAGCCTGCTTTTCCCCAGTCAATCTTCGATCAGACTACGAATTTCTCTAACTTGTTCGATATACTGCCCATCATTCCAAACTGGTACAACTCCTTCGTAAGAAATCGGTTCAACTAAATCAATCCATGAGCGACAGCCTCCGTACTCTTGGTGGTAGGGAGTGATCACAGGCTCAGGTAACTGATAAGTACGCAAAAGCAGTACATATAAAGGTTGACGTGGCTTCCACTTCCAACGCTCACTCACAAATTGTTCATTCCAAATATGATAGGGTAGCAGCGCAGCAACAGTGGATTGCTCCGTTACTGGCAAAATATCAGTAATAGACGCCCAGCTACCAATCCGAACAGTTTCCGGATGCCAACCTGAGGGCACAGGTTTCACAACTCCCCCATAGTCAGGTTTAAGCAAATTAGGCTTTTGATGCTCATAGGTAGGGTAGAGTAAAACCTTGTGGTGAGCCACACTGAAGCAGTTGCCCTGTTCACGAATACCGCCTTTGCGTAACAGCATAATCGTTTTGCCCGCTTCTAAGGCATCAACCGCAACAGCCCATTCTTTGAGGGCATGGGTAGTAGTTGAAAGCATAAATTTAGTAATGGGACTTTTCCAATAACAATAAGAGGTTTGCGTTTTCCTAGGATAGAATGCCAATATTACTCTCAGTAGGGAATAGGGAGTCGGGAGTCGGGAGTCGGAATCCCCCCTAACCCCCCTTAATAAGGGGGGAAGGGAGTCGGGAGTCGGGAGTCGGGAGTCGGGGTAAGACAATTGAATGTACCATCTCCCCATCTCCCCGCGCCCCACCCCCTATTCCCAGATCCGCTGTTCCCTGTTCCCTTTGCTATACCAACCACCCATGAGTAATTCTCAAGCAAACAACCGTAAAACTATTAACAAAGTCGCTATTGTAGGAGGAACCCACGGCAATGAATTTACCGGTGTATACCTAGTCAAAAAGTTTGAGAAGTTTCCAGAATTAATCACTAGACCTAGTTTTGAAACCTTGACAAAAATAGGTAATCCCCAAGCCTTTCAAGCGGCTAGGAGATATATTGATACAGACTTAAACCGCTGCTTTGCTAAAAGTGACCTGGAAAATCCTGAGCTTTCTTTCCTAGAACAAACCCGAGCCAAAGAGATGGCTACAACCCTAGGACCAAAAGGCAATTCCCAGGTAGATTTTATTCTAGATTTGCACAGTAGCAGTGCTAATATGGGGTTTACTATAATTCTCGTCAACAACGACCCCTTTAATTGGCAACTTGCTGCTTATCTGAGTTCCCTTGACCCCTTAGTTAGAGTTTTAAGTTCCATTGAACCAGGTAAAGAAAATACCTTTCTAAACTCTCTATGTAACTTCGGCTGTTCTATTGAAGTCGGTCCCATTGCACCAGCTAGTCTCAAGGGCGCTATTTTTCAGAAAACTGAAGCCTTAATTCACGCCACGTTAGATTATATTGAAGATTATAATAACGGGAAAATATTATCAAACACTTATCCTCTAACTATTTATCACTATTTAAAAGTAGTTGACTATCCCAGAAACAAAGCTGGTGAACTAGAAGGTATGATTCATCCTGAGCTCCAGGGCAGAGATTATCAAGAACTCAATCCTGGTGACCCCATATTTCTTACCTTCGATGGCACCACAATTTACTATGAAGAAGAAGCCACGGTTTGGCCAGTATTTATTAATGAAGTTGCCTACTATGAAAAAGGAATAGCGATGTGTTTGACTAAAAAAGAAATACTTACTTAGTGTTTAGGGAACAGGGAACAGGGAACAGGGAACAGGGAAAGAGTGGGGAGATGGGGAGATGGGGAGATGGGGAGATGGGGAGATGGGGAGATGGGGAGATGGGGAGATGGGGAGATGGGGAGATGATAGCGTTTTGCTTGTAGCTTAAGTAGAATCCCGACTCCCGATTCCCGACTCCCGACTCCCGATTCCCGACTCCCGATTCCCGATTCCCGACTCCCGACTCCCGATTCCCGATTCCCTACTCCTGACTCTGTAACCCCTGCTGCAATATTTCTAAAACTTTGGCTAAGTTTCCGGCTAATAATGCAGCTTTATCTAACCATAATCCCGGAAAAATTTCTGAACAAAGTATGCCCTCAGGATTGGCTTCCAGTTGAGTATATTCCCCTTCAGTTAACCGAAACCAATCAAATTCACCATCATCAACTCGCCATACCAAATACTCTTGTACTGCATTACGGCGATAAACGTTTAATTTTTTGTGTAAATCAATAGAAACAGTGCTAGCCGCAATTTCAACGATTAACTCCGGCGCACCTTCCACATAGCCATCCTGACTAATTGTAGATTGTCCTCCTACTTTCAGTCTAAGCAGTGCATCGGGTTGAGCTTCATTCTCAAGATCAAGCCTAACAGTACAATTATCTCCTAATTGCAGGTTAGGAGTATAGGTTTGGTAGAAGCCTAACCACAACATAATCTGAGCATGGGGTTCACCATGTTGTGTAATTCTCAGGGGAGATGCCATGTAAACAATTCCTTCAATTAATTCGGCTTTTTTCAAATCACCCATAGCGGAATAGCGCAGCTCAAATTCCGCAAGGGTTAGTTGATCCCCATTTTCTAAAGGAGGAATAGTCGGGTCCCGAGTAATTGTGGCAGTTGATGTCATTTTTTTCGGCTCTACTTTATTTGTTATTTAACAGGGAATAGGGAACAGGGAACAGCGGATCTGGGAATGGGGAGATGGGGAGATGGGGAGATGGGGAGAATGCAGAATTTTATTGCTGATCAAACTCTTATTAATTCCCAATTATAGCGTTTTGCCTGTAGCTTAACTAGAATGCCGATTCCCGATTCCCGATTCCCGATTCCCGACTCCCGACTCCCGATTCCCGATTCCCGACTCCCGACTCCCGATTCCCAATTCCCAACTATTGAAAACTGATTTATTCCTTCGGCAACCATTCGATATCCAGTAATTGCTCAAGACAGTAGGGACATTCTGAAGGAAAAGTTACGGAATTCTGAGTTTTTATCTTCACAAATCCTAGGGCATCGTTATAAATAGAACTCAGTTCATCATCTAGGTAATTACGGAGATTAGTCGTCAGTTTTCGTTTGAGCTGAATTCGGAAATTATAGATTTCACCTTGCCAGTGAACTGCATTATAGTCAGATTCACTTGTCCAATAGTGCAGGAATAATAAATGACGGATTACTTGTTCTAAAAGGCTAGCTACAGCATTTTTCTTTTCTCTGCCCAAATCCTCTAACTCCTCAATTAAGTTATCCCAATCTAGTTGATTAAATTCTTGGTTTTTCAGGAGCTTAATAGTTTCTTCTAGCCATTGGGCATCATCAATTTCGTAGAGATTTTTTAAATTTAAGCTACTATTTATACTACTCATAATCAATTGTCACTAAAAACCTCACTTACTTTTCTATATCAAACACTCCAGACACTTTCAAATTAATATCTTTAAATCCAGGAGATAACACTAAATCATCACCGGAAAAGCTACCCACTTCTGTATAAGTATTTTCCTTAAGTTCTAATACCAATATACTTTGACTTTCCGGGTCCACAATCCAGTATTCAGGAATGCCACAATCCTGATATTGGATTCTTTTAGCAATATAGTCTCGCTCTCGTTGTAATTCTCCCGGGCTAACCACTTCAACCACTAATAAAGGCGGTGACATAGAGAGGCGAATGGTATTACGCTTTGATAATTGTTGAATATGCTCTTCTCGAATTATAGTCAAATCAGGATAACGGTTTTTCGGTTCACCTCTAACTTCTAATTCTAATCCTTGACCCCGGACTCTACGATGACCTACCAGTAAAGCAAACTGAATCAATAAAAACGTAGCAATTTCAACATTAAATCCCGACTCTGGAGGCATTTCAATTAACTCTCCATTAAATAACTCATATAATTTTTCTGAGTTATCATTGTATAATAAATACTCGTCAAAGCTTTGAAATTTATGGGTCAGTTGTACCATCATACTTCACCTGTAAAGTCCGTGTAAGCATTCAGCTAATGCGCTACGCGCACGCTACTTGAGGTGCTAATGCGCTACGCGCACGCTACTTGAGGTGCTATCAGCTAACACACCCTACTTACTTTTTTGGATAATATAGCAATTCTGTTTCCCATGAGGTACAAAGGGATCCCCCGTTGGTCCCCCTTAAAAAGGGGGACTTTGAGGTTGATAATTGTACCTCATACATGCAATCAACGCTATATTGTGTTCACGTGCAAAGCCCGGTGCGTTACCCCTATCGGCTAACACAAAAGCCCGGTGCGTTACGCCTATCGGCTAACACAAAAGCCCGGTGCGTTACGCCTATCGGCTAACACAAAAGCCCGGTGCGTTACGCCTATCGGCTAACACAAAAGCCCGGTGCGTTACGCCTATCGGCTAACACAAAAGCCCGGTGCGTTACGCCTATCGGCTAACACACCCTACTTACTTTCTTGGATAATAGCAATCCTAAATCAATTGTAAGAATTCTTGTTCCCTGCTCCTGTTCTCTCCCCATCACCCCATCACCCCATCACCCCATCACCCCATCTCCCCATCTCCCCATCACCCCATCTCCCCATCTCCCCACACTCCCTACTCCCTACTCCCTACTCCCTAATTTCTTAAGACTCCGATACGCTTCAGTCAATGACGTCAAATAAGGTTTAAGGCGACGATCCACGAATTGAAGCATCGGTTGGTTACTCTCCCCCACCGCACAGGTATAGTAAGGAATATCGCTATCGAGTTGAGCCATGATAGACTCTGCAACCAGCATGGCACCACGGCCACGCCGTTGGAACCGTCGCACCACAAACATCGAGGTATAGCGGATAGTATCTGGGCCAACCCGGTGGTTCACCATCCAACCCACAACCTCTCCTTGATAGAGCAAACCCAAACTGTTGAGGGGTTCTAGTTTTGAGGGTTCCAGAAACGGAGACAAGGATTCAGGATACCAAACCTTTTGCTTTTGCCGTTGGTGAATCCGTTCCTCCTGGGCTGGGGTTAGCTCTGCCCAAGGAAACAGGGTGAAATCTTTCGGGAAACGATAGTGGTGGATCCAGGGGGCTTGGGCAATATGTTCGCTATCAGATTTTGCCAAAATTAGGGAAATTTTAGGAGTTTCCCATCCCAATCTTTCCAGCAAGGGTTCTAAGGCAACGGTGGTGAGTTCTGTGGCTTGGTAGGATAGCTCCATTTGGCTACAACCCAGTTCCCGGACGTGGCCTTCCAGATGGGTGATTAACCCGCTGGCAACCCCCTGTCTGCGGTTTTCTGGGTGGACGAACAGGGAAAGAATGACCCCACTAGTGGTGTCGGTTTTGGGGTCTTTGCGCAGTTCCGCCACCAGCAAGCCCACCATTTCATCATTTTCTACTGCTGCTAAACCCAGCAGTTCCCCGAGAGGGCTGGCACCTTGCCAGTGGCTAGCAATGCTGGGGCAGGTGTAGTCATCGTATTCTAAGGAGGCAGCAGCATCAAAGTTTTCGAGCCACTGATAGGTAATTTGGGGGGAGTAGGTGGTAGTCACTGGCTTTGGGGAATTGGGAATCGGGAATCGGGAATCGGGAATCGGAATCCCCCCTAACCCCCCTTAATAAGGGGGGAAGGGAATCGGGAATCGGGAATCGGGAATCGGGAAATTAATCGTAGGGTGGGCAGTGGCTGTTGCCTGAAATTGGCTAGCAGCCGTGAAGCTATGATCAGCCACTGCCCACCAGACAGGAACTTTTTTTAACTCTATCTGTCATGCAGCCAGCAAATGCGATCGCTTCCATTTTCAGATGGGGAGATGGGGAGGAATCGTAGAATCGTAGGGTGGGCAGTGGCTGTTGCCTGAAATTGGCTAGCAGCCGTGAAGCTATCATCAGCCACTGCCCACCAGACAGGAACTTTTTTTAACTCTATCTGTCATGCAGCCAGCAAATGCGATCGCTTCCATTTTCAGATGGGGAGATGGGGAGGAATCGTAGGGTGGGCAGTGGCTGTTGCCTGAAATTGGCCAGCAGCCGTGAAGCTATGATCAGCCACTGCCCACCAGACAGGAACTTTTTTTACTCTCTGTGTCATGCAGCCAGCAAATGCGATCGCTTCCATCTTCATGATGCATCTAAATTATTACTCTTTTACCCGGTGGGTGGAATGGACATCTTGTTGTGGAACAGGCATCTTGCCTGTTTCCTGCCTTGGAACCGGCATCTTGCCGGTTATCAATATTCCCAGGCAGGCAGGATGCCCACCCCACTCCTATTCATGCCGCCTCTCATATCAAGGCTTCTGCCAACGCTATAAACCCAAGAAGAAGCCTGCTCCACAATGCCACTGGGGTAGCAAGCTTCTCTCAAGTCAGCCCTCAGTTTCGAGTGCGACTCTACCTTCTGCGACTAATGCCCGCCAAGCACGCCCGTGCCAGGTAACCGAAAACGAGTTAGTTGCACAGGTAGCTCGCCAATTTATCCAGGCGAATCGTGCGCCATCCGAGACCAAAAAGGGGTTTTGACATTTTGATCGGATAGTGGTAAATTAAGGGCACTACTCGGCGTCGTCGCCCGCAAAAGGACGTCCTTTCATTGGATTTACTTCTGACGCTCCACAGTACTGGGAGAGGGACTCGGAGACTGACTCCTCATTTTGCCTTGCTACCCCGTTTCGAGAAACAGGAGCAGTCTGTTTGGGTAGGAGTTTTTTCTTGGGCATGGTTTCATCTCCATAGAATTAAACTTTCTGTGGTTTAGCTTATTGAGTTGGCTGTGCCTGTGTCAATAGGTTTTTTCTTACGTTTTGTTACGTGGGGAGTGGGGAGTGGGGAGATGGGGAGATGGGGAGATAGGGAGATAGGGAGATAGGGAGATAGGGAGATGGGGAGATAGGGATAATCGTAGGGTGGGCAGTGGCTAGCAACGGAATTAGCCAGAGCCGTGAATATATCATCAGCCACTGCCCACCAACCAGGAACTACTTTTTTTAGAGATGGGGAGATGGGGTAATGGGGAGAATCGTAGGGTGGGCAGTGGCTAGCAACGGAATTGGTAAACAGCGGTGAATATATGATCAGCCACTGCCCACCAGCCGGAACTACTTTTTTTAGAGATGGGGTGATGGGGTGATGGGGAGTTTGATTAGAATGTGTAGTGTGGGCTATGGGCATAATCTGATAGCACCTCAAGTAGCGTGCGCGTAGCGCATTAGCTGATAGCTTACCTATAATCAGGCATACCATTACGTAAACGAACGAGTAAACTTGTGATGGAAAACAAAGTAATCGATGTCAGTGGTCTAAGTCCAAAACAGATTGCTATCATTACAGAAATTGTTGAGACTTTTAAGTTAGTTGCTCAACAAACTAATTTGACCCAAGATTATCGACAAGCTGAAACTCCCACAAAATCTTTAAATCTTGCCGAGAGAATCAAACAACGTTTTGCTCATTTAGCAGATGTAGAAATTCCAGAAATTACCAGAGATAAAATGCGTACTCCTCCTCAATTTTATCAATGATCATTTTAGATACTAATGTCATTTCCGAGTTAATGAAAGGTAATAACTGTTCAGTAAGTATCTCTAACTGGACATCTCAACAACTTATAACCAACTTATATACTACTACCATTACTCAAGCCGAAATTCTGTATGGTATTGCTATTTTACCCCAAGGTAAAAGACAAGATGAACTGCAAAAAGCGGCTAACTTAATGTTTACAGAAGACTTCTCAGGGCGTATTCTTTCTTTTGACCAAAAAGCGGCTGTAAGTTTTGCCTTAATTGCATCCAAAAGAATAAAAATAGGACAACCAATTTCTCAAGCCGATGCTCAAATTGCAGCTATTTGTTTAAGCCATAATGCTACCCTTGCGACTCGTAATGTTGATGATTTTAAAAACTGTAATATTGCCATTACCAATCCCTGGGACTATCGAGTAATATCAGGTCCGGAGAATTAGTTAGAAAAAACTTTATACCTTGAAACCTTATTCTTTTACTTCTGCCTTCTGCCTTGCTTTTGCGCCTAGTATAAGTATTCAACCGGACATGATATTACATATATTCTACCAAATCTTCTAATGGTTCATCAAAATCATCTGACATAATGATTTGACCTGCCCAACTACCATAACCGTGAGTGGTTCCTATCTTTTCGTGATCAGATTGTGTATTATTTGGATAGTTTTCTCGTAAATAGTCTGCATAATGCAATAGTTCCCTCTTGAGATGTTCAGGCAGACTAATAACGACTTTCCATAAGGCTAACTCAGTATTCATAACGTTTATTTTAACCAGTAACGTAGGGAGTCGGGAATCGGGAATCGGGAATCGGGAGATTAATCGTAGGGTGGGCAGTGGCAAGAATCGCGAAATCGGCAAGGTTGGTGAAGAGCTGATCAGCCACTGCCCACCAGAGGCGGAAGTATTTTTTTTAGTCTATCTGTCAAGGATTGGCAAATGCGATCGCTTCTACTCAAGAATGGTAGGGTGGGCAGTGGCAAGAATCGCGAAATTGGCAAGGTTGGTGAAGAGCTGATCAGCCACTGCCCACCAGAGGCGGAAGTATTGTTTTTACTCTATTATCGTAAAGCATGCTTCAGATGCGATCGCTTCCATCTTCAGGATGCATCTGATTAAAGCTGTTTGACCCAGTGGGTAGAATGGGAATCGAATGTGGAACCGGCATCTTGCCTGTTTCCAAATGCCATGGAACGGGCATCCAATGTGGAATGGGAATCGAATGTGGAACCGGCATCTTGCCGGTTACAATTCTCAGCATCCAATGTGGAACCGGCATCTTGCCGGTTACAATTCTCAGCATCGAACGTGGAACAGGCATCTTGCCGGTTACAATTCTCAGCATCGAACGTGGAACAGGCATCTTGCCCGTTCCAATTGTCAGAAAATCAGGGCTAGCCCGTCACGCAACTACTCAGCATCGCCGCCCGCAAAAGGAACACCCCTCGGTAACCCCCTGCCGCCGCCTGCACCAGCCGGTGCGATCGCATTAGCATCTGCTGTTGAAGCATTCCCCACAGTTTCACGCTGAACAGGAGCAGCTTGAAGGGGAGTGAGTTTCTTAGTTTTCATGATTTTCACCCAGAATCAATTATTCTGAATTTATTCTACCCTTTCTTGAGATGTCAACCTAGGATATAGCGGTTCTTAATTTTGTGAGGTACAGAGTTCTCGGTTTTAGGGAACAGGGAACAGTAAATATAGAATCGGGAATCGGGAATCGGGAATCGGGAATCGGATAAAAATAATGTGTACCTCATTATACCGGAAATAATATAGCAATTTGCAGATATTTTAATTATTAAAATTGCGCAAAAAACCTAATTTAAAATTATAAAAATAACTTATTTTGGAGGCCAATTGCTCTATTGACTGTTCCCTGTTCCCTATTCCTTGTTCCCTGTTCCCTGTTCCCTGTTCCCTAAACAACCATAACTATGTACTTAAACAACTCGCCAACCGTTATGGAAACCAATCGTCATCCAAAGCTTGTGTGAGATAAATTTCTGCTTCTGGGGGAAGTGTAAACAGTTTAGAAACGGATTTTACAGCACTGGTATAGGCTTTGTCGTAGAAAGTTTCCAGTTGAGTACGAAGGCTAGGGCTATCCTCAATAATAGTTTTAATTTGGGTGCGAAAGTTAACAACTTCAGCCGCCCAATGATTCCTATTTCGTTCTTGTTCAGATTTCCAATAAGCCAGTTTCAGCAGGTGTTCTAAAAGACGGGTTAAAAGACTCAATAATGCTCGCTTTTCACTTTTACCCATGCTTTCAATTTCTTCAATTAAATTCTCCCAGTCCACCTCACTAAAATTACGATTTCGGAGATTTTCTACGGTTTCCTGTATCCATTGATAGTAGTCAGTTTCATAGGATGTGTATGGTTTCATGATTTTAGATACTAATGTTATTTATTTAGAGAACAGGGAATCGGGAATCGGGAATCGGGAATCGGGAATCGGGAATCGGGAATCGGGAATAGCGATCGCTGCATCAAGACAGGGAATCAACGTTAAATAAGACTGTAAATCATAACTGCGATAAACGCTATAAAATCAAAAAATATTTGGCACTCCTTCCTAAGGTTACCTGTTCCCTATTCCCTGTTACCTATTCCCTTTTCCCATCAATTCTGTATAATTTAGTAGCAAACAAATTTTATGATTGTTTTATGAACATAGGGATTTTATACACAGGGGGCACCATTGGTTCTGTGCAGGGACCCGATGGGCTGTATCCACTAGATACTGTTGGTTTCCAAAAGGCGTTTGATGAGAATATTTTGCCGATAATTCAAAGTCAATATCCCGATTGTACCATTGGCTATATTGATATCGGGTTTGGTCCCAATAACAGCACTCTCGACAGTACCAACTTGCAGCCCCAAGACTGGTGTACTATTGCGATCGCAATCCTGGAAGCCTACGATAGCTATGAGTCTTTTATTGTGCTCCATGGCACGGACACCATGGCTTGGACCGCTTCCATACTGTCGTTTTTGATGACGGGGTTAGATAGCGATGGCAACTATAACGCTTTGTTGAGCAAGCCGTTGGTTGTGACTGGCTCCCAACTGCCACTATTTGTAGAGAAAGCCGACTCCTCCTATACTGTACGCTTCAACACCGATGCACTCCAAAACGTCTGTGGTGCCGTAACCTCCTGTTGTGAAGGTGTACCGGAAGTTTGTCTGTACTTTGATTCCACCTTAATGAGGGGCAATCGCACGGTCAAGACCAACGCCAGTGAGTTCAAAGCCTTCTCCACTCCCAACTATCCCAATATTGGGGAATATGGCTTAGACTTTGACGTGGACAACAAAGTCGTGCGCCCCTTGCCCACAGACCCCTCTCTTGCACTCTCTGTCAAGGGCGAGCCTGCTTATGACGCTTTATCAGCTCAACTGACCTACATTAACGATAATATTAACAGCATTACCATTCTTCCCTTTTCGGCTTTCCCCGCCTATTATGATGTCTCTGCTGACCCCAATACCAGCGTACTTGGGGATATGCTGGCGGCCTGTATTAATCAGGGAGTCGATGGTTTAATTCTGGAGTCTTATGGGGCAGGGAATTTCCCGTCTGGCAATCCAGACACTCCTGAGAATGGGGCGATTTACAAAGTTCTCGACGAAGCTGATAACAATGGTACCGTGATTGTTGACTGTACACAAGTTCTCAGCGGGATTGTCAATTCCCAGACCTACGCAGCAGGTTCCTGGCTCAGTCAGGTAGGAGCAGTTGGGGCCTATGATATGACCCCAATTGCCGCTGCCACCAAGCTTACCTACTTAAAGCTGTTAGCTAAATACTATAACTGGGATCAATACAAGATTAAAGAACTGATGATGACTAATCTCGTGGGCGAGATTATGGATGTCAACGTTCTCGATGCCAGAGGAGAAGGCTTCTTAGCGCCGGGAGAGACAATTATGGCTCTTGATGGCACTGCCATTTTGACCAACGAGCCCGGACAGGGTCCAGTCTTAACTGGCACTAGCTTAGAAGAGCCTTTCGTGTTCCTTGAGGATCCCAGCTCTGCCAAGTTGCCTGGTCAATTGCATATGCAAGAAGACGGTCAATTAATCTTCTATGACCGGGACAACCAAGCCGTTTATCAGGCCGGGGGCGAACCAGATCCTGACACCCGCTCATCCAAGCTGATCCTAGAAGGTGAAACTACTGATGGTGGCACCAAGCTTTATATCGAGAATTACGGCAAAGAGCCCTTCTATATTTATCCCGAACAGTCCGATGCTAAGGGCAAGAATAAATCCCAGGGTAAGGGTAAGAAGAAATAATATCAAGTCCGGTTGAATACCCATAATTAACAGTAGGGTGGGGAGATGGGGAGATGGGGAGATGGGGGAGATTTTGATTAAGGGTAATTATCCGGACATGATATTAGGGAATAAGTACAAAGCGCAATGTTCCTTTATAAGTGCTTTGCGATCGCTTTTCTTTAGACATCAATACACTTAAAACAGTTTCCAATTATTTCTATAAATCCGTGTAGGGATTGTGATGCTTTTTGTTACCTACTCCCTACTCCCTACTCTCTATTCCCTATTCCCTATTCCCTATTCCCTATTCCCTATTCCCTATTCCCTATTCCCTATTCCCTTTATTCTAAACTAAGAGATTCACTATCTTTAAACTACCATGATTGCTGATAAAATACCAAATTACATTTCAAAAGAAGACTATCTCTCCCAAGAAGAAGATAGTGCCATCAAACACGAGTATAGTGATGGAGAAATCTATGCTATGGCTGGAGCCAGTGATGCCCATGTTACTATTGCCGGAAACTTATTTGCACTGTTAATAAATCATGTAAGAGGCACTGGTTGTCGGGTTTATATGGCAGATATGAAAGCGTATATTGAAGCCGCCAATAGTTATTACTATCCTGATGTTATGGTGACTTGCGATGCCAGAGATAGAGAATTGACCAATTATAAAAAATATCCTTGTTTAATTGTCGAAGTTTTATCTCCCAAAACCGAAGCATTTGACCGGGGTAACAAATTTTATAACTATCAAAAATTATACACATTGGTTGAATATGTCTTAATTAGCCAAGACCATCAGCGCCTAGACTGCTTTCGCCGTAATGCCCAGGGAATTTGGACATTACAATTTTATGATCCAGGTACTGAAATTAACCTAGAAAGTGTTGATTTTCGTACCAGTATTGAGGCTTTGTATGAAGATGTCACCTAAGCATTCAGCGATCAGCGATCAGCAGTCAGCCTAAGCTGGTTTTAATTTAAATTCTATTGTTATGACAGCAGTACAAAATTGATAATCGTAGGGTGGGCAGTGCCTGGTAATGCGATTGGCCTTTCGGCCACGCTACGCGAACGCTATCTGTTATTATCGGTTTCAAGCACTGCCCACCCTACCTAACTATGAAATTAAATAAAGAGCAAATTATCAGGTAATAGTTAACTGCTAAGCTAACCAAAAAACTAACAATTAATTACACATAATTGAGTCCACAAGTTGCCCAAACTGTTAATCGTAAATAAATGTAAAAAAAATTAATTACCCCTTGCATTTTTTCGAGGAGTTATGTATACTATAGAAAGTACAGACTGAAACTAATAACCGCGCTGGATATGCCCGTTAATCATCCCCAGCGCGGCTTTTCTCCCACCTAAATAGGAGCTACTTCCATAATGGCACCAAAAAATCACAATTATCTCTGTGGAATGGGCATCTGTGGAATGGGCATCTTGCCCGTAGCCTTGATGGGCATCTGGTGGAATGGACATCTGTGGAATGGGCATCTTGCCCGTAGCCTTGATGGGCATCTGTGGAATGGGCATCTTGCCCGTTCCTTTTTGGCAGCGGACCCGGTGGGTGCCATGGGCATCTTGTTGTGGAACGGGCATCTTGCCTGTGACAATTTTCGGGCGGGCTGTCCCAAAACTGGCTACCGAGAAAATGAGTGCGAGCCCGTCCCTAACCGGTGCAGATGATTTTTGCTGTTTGACTGTGCGAGGTCTAATCCTGAATGCGATTGGCCTTTCGGCCACGCTACGCGAACAACCTGTAACCTTGGCCTTGGCCTTTGGGCCACGCTACGCGAATGGCCACGCTACGCGAACAACCTGTAACCTTGGCCTTGGCCTTTGGGCCACGCTACGCGAATGGCCACGCTACGCGAACAACCTTGGCCTTGGCCTTTGGGCCACGCTACGCGAATGGCCACGCTACGCGAACAACCTGTAACCTTCAACCCACCCGACTCAAACCCCTTGGGCGAACAACCTTAAAAAAAAATGGATAAATTCATCTAATATTCATAGAAATTTAATCTATTTTTGAATAAAATTAAGGAATATTGAAAGACTAGTTATAGTCTCTCTCGGTAGTATTATAATGTCGGTATTTTCGTTATGATTATTTTTAATTAAGCAACGAAAAATTCTTCAGTTTTGTCAAAGGTATTGTAGGATGTAGTTTGGGATAAAACCCTAAACTACCAAGGCTTTTTTTGATCTGTTAGTGCTTGTTGAACTGTAGCAACACGACTACCTCACTATGACCCAATTGAATTATTGGTTGAAATCCTTAGGAATGCTAACTGTAGCTGTGCTGACTACGGTAACTCCTATTACTTCCAGGAAAGCTAGCGCTAGAACAGTTGCGGACTTAAGGCAACAGGAAAAATCTCTGGAAATTTCTGTGGTTCCTCCAGAAATAGCTCCTCCCGATTCCATTAAAATCCCTGTTCCTCCTCCGGAAACGAACAAGAATGGCATTTGTCCGGAGTTTCTGCCACCAGTAATTGACTCGATTATCGATCATCCTTCCTTGGCGAGAGGGAAATGGGGGATTTTGGTTGAATCATTATCAGAAGAAAAGATTTTCTACAGCCACAATGCTAATCAATACTTTATCCCTGCTTCTAACATCAAACTATTAACTACAGCGGCAGCATTAAACAAGCTTCATCCCAATACTCCGATTCGCTCTAAGTCAATGGAAGAATGGGTGAAGATAACGAATCTAAAAAGCAACAATAGTTATGCTGATACCTTATTGCGCTATATTGGCGGGTCAGAAGTAGTGCAGGATGCTTTGGCGGAATTAGGAGTTAACCCTAATAGTTATCGATTGGTAGATGGGTCTGGCTTATCCCGGAAAAATTTAGCGACTCCGGAGGTATTTGTAACCACTCTCAAAGGGATGAGTGATGCTAATAATAATGAAGTTTTCTTCGCTTCTTTACCAGTTGCGGGAGTGAGCGGTACTCTCAAAAATCGGCTGCGTCATCCCTCTACACAAACCAAAGTTCAAGCCAAAACCGGCACCCTCAGAGGAGTGAAAGCTCTGTCTGGATATCTAGAACATCCCGATTACGGAACTATTGTGTTTAGCATCATGGTTAATCAACCATCCCAGTCAGGCAAAGTCTTAGAAAAGGGAATTGATCAGATCGTTCTGCGCTTAACTCAGCTGATGCCTTGTAGTTGATAGAGAGGCTGGGGAGATGGGGAGATGGGGAGATGGGGAGATGGGGAGATGGGGAGATGGGGAGATGGGGAGATGGGGAGATTTTTATTAAGGGTAATTATCCGACTCCCGACTCCCGTTCCCCTCCTGGGAGGGGTTAGGGGTGGGTTCCGACTCCCGACTGTCTAATCCTTCAAACTAGTCTTCCCCCTATTCCCTATTCCCTATTCCCTATTCCCTATTCCCTATTCCCTGCAACAATCCGATCAAAATACCAATTCAATACCGGAGCGAGCAAGCTATGGAACCGGCCTAGTAATCTCATCTCGAATCCTGGCATGATCCCAAACTGCTTTTTCTCAATACCTCGTACAATCTGATTCGCTACAGCAGTTGCACTCCACATCTGGGCACTGCCAGTAATCATCTTAGTTTCCAGGGGCTTGGTTTTATTTTCTGCTTCTAGTTGTGGGGTATCGGTATCGGGAGGATAGACAATAGAAACATGAATACCTTGGGGCTTTAACTCACCGCGCAAGGATTCCGCTAAACCCCGCAAGGCAAATTTACTGGGACAGTAAGGGGTATAGCCATAAATACCAATCAGTCCAGCACCGGAAGATAGCAGTACAATATGACCCTTTTGTTGCTCTACCATGCTGGGTAGTACTGCTTTAATTGCATAGAGGGAACCAAAATAGTTAACTGCCATGGTTTGTTCAAATACCTCTATGGGCAGCTCTTGGAAGTAACCGGGATGAGCAATACCAGCGCTAGTGATTAATAGGTCAGCCGGACCGATTTGATCAATTGCTTGCTCAATAGCTGCTTCTACCTGTATCTGCTGGGAAACATCAGCAGAAATAGTGATAATTTTTGCTTGCGGATGCCTTCGCATCCCTTCAATCTCGACTTTAGCCTGCTCTAGCTTAGCTGTATCCCTAGCAATCAAGGTCAGATTAGCTCCCTTCTGGGCTAATAATTTGGCAGTAGCTTTGCCAATCCCACTGGAACCCCCTGTGATAATAGCGTGCTGTTGATTGAAGGTCATGGTTGAATCTATAGGGAACAGGGAGTCGGGAGTCGGGAATCGGGAGTCGGGAATCGGGAATCGGGAATCGGGAATCGGGGGCGTTGGGTCAGTCTTGGAATGAATAGGAGTAGAGTGGGCATCCTGCCCGCGCGAAAATATTGATAACGGGCAAGATGCCCATTCCGGTCACGGGCAAGATGCCCATTCCACAGATGCCCATTCCACAGATGCCCATTCCACAGATGCCCATTCCACAGATGCCCATTCTACCTGACTCTTAAAATCATTCCATTATTAAGCAACGCCCCCTACTCCCTACTCCCTACTCCCTATTCCCTAAACTAAAAATGAATTATGCGATCGCGGATTCGCTTACCGCCACTTCCTCATTCTTAGCTGGTAAAGGTGCTGGTTTATTAGTCATAAATTCAGCCAGCTGAGCCTCAATTTGGTCACGAACAATTTGGCGATATTCCAGGAAGTGTTCTGCGTAGGCACAAACCACAAAGAAAGAGCCCACAACTTTCGGTTTCTGCTGAATCAGCTTAAACAGACTATTCCAGAAAGTCCAGCGGGTCTTACGAAGAACCCCTTGTCGCCAGCATATGGTCAGTAGCGCCCGGATAATCACCCAATCGATCGGACGAGATACACCATGCCTTGGTAGACCCAGCTTCATAAAGTAGTTGTAGATGCGGTTTAAAAATCGCTCTGGGTCATACAGAGTCCAAAACGCCTCCACATATTCACGAGCAATTTCTTCCACTGGCCGAGTTGGCACAAAATTGATCAAAGTGGTTTGGTTAATATTAGCCCCACCATCGAGAAGTCGTCCTTCTTTTTCAAGGCGATGCCACAGAGCAGTATTAGGCAATGCCTGCAACATACTAAACAAGGCAATAGGAATCGAGGTTTTCTCAATAAACTGGACAATGCGATCGCCTGCGCCAGGTTTTTCCCCATCAAAGCCCATGATAAACCCTGCCATCACCCTGATACCTGCCTGGGTAATTGCATCCACGGATTCACTCAGAGAATCTCGAGTATTTTGGAACTTTTTTGTCAGGGTAAGGCTGTCTTCATCAGGAGTTTCAATGCCTAAAAAGACCTCTTTAAAATTACAATCGACCATCAGGTCCATCAGTTCTTGGTCTTGAGCCAAATCCACTGAAGCTTCTGTGGTGAAGCTAAAAGGATACTCGTGTTCAGCCATCCAGACTTTCATGGCTTTCAGCAGAATCTTGACATTGCGCTTATTGCCAATAAAGTTGTCATCTACTAGAAAAATCCCCCCTTGGAAATTCAGTTCTAAGAGGCGTTCTAGTTCAGCTAACAACTGCTCGGGAGTTTTGGTGCGGGGTTTGCGACCGTAGAGGACAATAATATCGCAGAATTCGCACTGAAATGGACAGCCCCGAGAGAACTGGATTGCCATGGTGTCATAGGCTTCCAGGTCGAGAAGATCAAAACGGGGGATTGGGCTCTCCGTAACATCCGGCTTCTCACCATTAGCACGGAACACCCCTTTAGTCTCGCCCCGTTCAATCGCTGACACAAACATCGGTAGGGTAATTTCCCCTTCATCCAAAATCAAGTAATCTGCCCCAGCCGCTTCCGGTTCGTGGGGTGAGGTAGTCGGGTAAGGACCACCCACGGCTACCTTTTTCCCACGGCGCTTAGCTTCCTGAATTTGCTCAAGGAAATCTTTTTTCTGGACGATCATACCTGAGATAATCACTATCTCAGCCCAATCCCATTCTGCCTCCGTTACCTCAGATACATTGCGGTCAAGCAGTTTAAAGGACCATGTCTGAGGTAATATCGCCGCTACTGTCACCAAACCTAGGGGTGGCATCAGTGCCTTGTGATTCACCAACTCAATGGTTCTCTCCATTGACCAGAAACTTTTGGGAAACAGAGGATATAGCAGTAAAACTCGCATAAGTAGCACCTGAAACGATAGTTAGGTTTTCCGGAATTGATTTATCCGAATTTATCAATTGATCAAAGCTGGCTTAACTTAACCAGAGTTGGAAAGATGTCGTTGGCGGATTACCTGTCAGCCACTAACTATTAGGTTAGGTAAATATTAGGTAGGTAACGGGGTGGGAGACTATTCCCCAGTTAGTTACTAAGGTTTGCTAATATATATAGTCTGATCCCCGAGTTAATTTCCACTCAATCCGCCAACGGGGTTTGTAATCTGTAAGTTGCCAGTTTTCCCTTAGATTTACCTGTCAGTAGTTATACTTAGCACCGGCCTAAACTGAGATTTACCCCTTGTTAAGGGATCATCAATAAGCTCAGGTTATGACCGTGTGCAGTATAGTTACTATCAGATAGTTACTCTTAGTTACTCTAAGGGTGATATCTGGGTACTATCGTCCTGCTGGAGCTTTGCTACTTCTTGAGCCAGGGTGTTCACCGTAAAGCGAATTTGCTCCTCCGTATGGTTACAGGTGATAAAGAAGCGCAGGCGGGCAGCATTTTGCGGCACCGATGGATAGAACATAAACGGGACATTGATACCACGCTTAAACAGATTCTGAGAGAGTTGCACCGACTTCAAGGCATCTCCCACAATAATTGGAATCACCGGAGAATCTTTACTCGTCCCTGTGTTGAGTCCCTGTTTCTGGGCTAATTCCAGGAAAAGTTTAGCTCGCTGGTGCAACAGTGCAACTCGCTCTGGTTCTGCCTTCAGTAGCCTTATGGAAGCCAAGACCGAGGCTGCATTAGGGGGGGCTATGCCAACACTATAGACAAATCCGGGCGAGGTATACTTGAGGTATTCTACCACAGCAGCGCAACCAGCAATATAGCCACCGCAGCTAGCAAACGACTTGCTGAGGGTACCCATCCACAAATCTACATCAGCGGGATCAACCCCACAGAACTCACCAACCCCTCGACCGTGTTTGCCCAGTACCCCGATGGAGTGAGCTTCATCTACCATCAGGAAAGCTTTGTGGCGTTTCTTGACTGCAATGAACTGAGGCAAGTCGGGAATGTCACCATCAGTACTGTAAACCCCTTCGATCACAATCAGTACCCGTTGATAGTGGTGACGACGCTCCTGGAGTATTTTCTCCAATGCCTGACAGTCATTATGAGGAAAAGCAATAATGCTCGCTCCCGACAGGATGCATCCCTGTAGAATACTGTTGTGGCTCAGAGAATCATGTAAGATTAGGTCGTTTTTGCCAAATAAGTGACTAATAGTAGTTACGTTAGTAGCATGACCGCCCACATAGACGATACTATCCTCAGTACCAATAAACTCAGCAATTTCTTTTTCGAGCTCTCGATGTAACGGTTTTTCCCCTGACAACAGACGGCTAGCACAGGCGGAGGTACCATAACGATCAATGGCATCCTTTGCTGCTTGAGAAACAACTGGGTCACCACACATCCCCAGATAATTATAAGTGGCATAATTAATCAGTTCTCGGCCACCAATCTGTGTGGTATTGTTTACCACCCGTTCTTGGGGGGTAAAGAAAGGATTGTTGACCCCCAGCGCTTTGATTTCCTCCTGTTGCAATTGCAGTTTGCGGTATTCTGGGTATAGGTGGAAATTATGGTATTCCGGTGGGATATCTTGATTGTCTAGCTTTTCTGCATCTTGATTTGGGATTAGACCGTTTTTGGCCGATAATATATGACCATTCGTTTCCGGTATTGACCTCCTTGACGAGGTTTCTAGGTGAGCTTGTGAGTTTCCTGTTGGTTGTTTAGCAACGTATTCCGCCAAATACTCAGCCAATGCCTCAATATTGTCGTGATCCCATAAAAGGGTTGGGGAAAGCCGATGTCCAAGGAAATTCTCCAGCTCTCCGGATAGGTTTACAGCTTCAATCGAATTCAAACCATAATCGGTAAAATCCCGATGAATATCTATTTCTTGGGCATCCAGCTCAAGTACTTCTGCTAGCTTGGACACTAACCAAGTCGCAATGCTTGATGCTGCTTTAGATAATTTTGGGGAACTGACGGTAGATTTGTGATCACTCGTAACCATAGTGGTCGGTGAGCTTTCTTTCCCGTTCCAGACCTGGTTCAACAATTCCATGTTGCACTCCTTCACCACACTAAAAGATTAGATCACCCAACTCCAGTTACTGGCACTGGGTGATCGTCTGCCCTTACCCCTCCATGACTTTTCGATCATTGAGTCTAGTTGTGAACCTTCAACAGCTAACAATGTTCTAAACAGAGATTATGCCTCTATTTCGGTCTAGTTGTCACTCTTGAAGCCAATGAATTGCTATTTTTGGGGTTGACTTGATGGTTATTTTGCCACGAACTACTAAAACTTGTGAAAAATTATATCAATCAAGTCAAGTCTACCCTCTTGCGCCGATAGCGTTTGACAGGTAAGCTATTTTTCATCTAAAAATCTGTTTCGTAAGATGCAGATTTTGTTGATTGGGTCTGGTAACTTCGCCTCTAGGCTTGGTATGAGGGGAAACAAAGCAGGGATAATTCGCGATCGCATAATGGCAAACCATAAAGCTAAATACTCCAACTTAGTCGATCTCGTGGTCGATAGAGCGCTAAACCAACCTAACCAAATTGCTTACACTTTCCTAGCAGACGGGGAAACAGAATCTGGTCATCTGACCTATCAACAGTTAGATCAACAAGCCAGAGCCATTGCTGCTCAGCTACAGTCTCTAGTTGCCAGGGGCTCCCGTGCCTTATTAGTCTACCCCTATACCGCTGGTTTAGAGTTCATTGCCGCTTTCTTTGGGTGTCTGTATGCCTCAGTTGTAGCAGTGACCGCTAATCCCCCCCGGTCGAAACAGGCTATTGCCCAATTACAGCAGCGGGTCATTTCTTCCCAAGCCACAGTAGCCCTTACTACCACAGACCTCTGGAAAAGAATCCAGCAGCAGTGTGCCTCGAATCCAGAATTAGCCCCAACCTTAACTGAACTGTCCTGGATAGAAACCAACGAAATTTCCCCGTCTCTAGCATCAGACTGGATTGAAACCGAGCGCCCAGATCAGGATAGCTTAGCCTTTCTACAGTACACCTCAGGGTCTACCGGTAAGCCAAAAGGGGTAATGGTGACCCATGGTAATATTCTGTACAACTCAGCCTTGATCTATCAGTGCTTCGAGCATACCCTTAACAGTCAAGGAGTGATCTGGTTACCCTTGTTTCATGATATGGGCTTGATTGGTGGCGTGATCCAGCCCATCTATGGGAGATTTCCCCTTACACTCATGTCACCAGTAGCCTTGATACAGAAACCCGTTTGCTGGCTCCAAGCCATTTCCCGCTATAAAGCCACCACCAGTGGTGGTCCCAATTTTGCCTATGACCTATTGTGTCGCCAGGTCACTCCGGAACAGATGGAAACTCTAGACCTCAGCAGTTGGGAAGTAGCGTTTTCCGGTGCTGAACCGATTCGAGCCGAAACCCTAGAACGGTTTGCCGAGACCTTTGCACCTTGTGGGTTTAGACCAGAAGCATTTTACCCCTGCTACGGTATGGCTGAAACCACATTATTTATTTCCGGGGGATTGAAAGCTAACCCTCCGGTGATTAAGTATGTTGAGCAAGGTGCCCTAGGAGAAAATCAGGTGGTAGCTGCTACGAAAGACCAACAGGGAACACAAAGGATTGTCGGCTGTGGTCAGCCCTGGTTAGATGATCACGTGGTAATTGTTGACCCGGAAACCCTAATAGAGTGTCCAGAGAATAAAGTCGGCGAAATTTGGGTATCTGGTAATGGTGTCGGCAAGGGCTATTGGAATCAACCAGAGGAAACAGAACGGACATTTGGTGCCTATATAAAAGACACCGGCACTGGACCATTTCTGCGTACTGGAGACTTAGGATTCCTACAAGATGGGGAACTGTTTATCACCGGTCGCCTCAAAGAATTGATGATCCTCTGGGGAAACAACCGCTATCCCCAGCATATTGAAGCAACTGTTGAGAAGAGTCATCCAGCTCTGCGACCCAATGCTAGTGCAGCGTTTTCCGTAGATTTAGAAGGGGAAGAACGATTAGTTATTGCTCAAGAGATAAAGCGGAATTACCTTAGACACTTAGTGGTTGATGAAGTAGTGGCAGCCATTCGTCAAGCAGTAGCCCAAGAGCATATTGCTGATGTTTATGGGATTGTGCTGCTCAAAACCGGAAGTATTCCCAAGACCTCTAGTGGGAAGATTAAACGTCGGGAATGTCGGCTGCGATTTCTTGATGGAACTTTAGAAGCAGTAGGTGAATGGCGACAGAGTCAACAACAGCCCCGTAGTATTACCGATCTGTTGAGTCAGTTGAATGTTGGTGGCTCAGAATCCTAACGTTATTATTGGGATGATTTAGGGATCCGTCTAGGAATTGTCATAATTTTTGATGCCATATTACCTACTCCCAGATCCGCTGCTCCCTATTCCCAGATCCGCTGTTCCCTATTCCCTTTGCTATTAAATGTGTTAAAGATTACTAATTACCAGTTACTAATTGCGACCATCACTAGCAATTTATGAATTTTTTTAGCAACCAGTCAAAAAAATAATTATGTATGGTAAAATATACCTCTAAGCGCAGCTAATTTAATTAACTATGAAACGTTATTTAGAGGCTCTTAGGGAAAAAGCCAGAAATTTCCTGATCTATGGTATTGGGAAAACACTTATCTACAAGTTGGAAAAGCTAATTACTAATTATTCATTAATTGGTAATTCAACCTTCTTTGAGCCTGACCAATTTAATTGGGTGGAAGAGTTAGAATCTCAATCGATGAGGATTCGCCAAGAGCTCGATCAAGTCTTGAAATATAGAGATAGTCTACCCACCTTCCAAGATATTTCCCCAGACCAGGGAGATTATCTCAGCACAGATAATCGCTGGAAAACCTATGGCTTTTATGGCTATGGAATTAAATCTAAACAAAATTGTAAAAACTGTCCGGAAACCACTCGTATTATCGAAAAAATTCCAGGTATGAAAACGGCATTTTTTTCAATCCTATTACCTGGGAAGCATATCCCTGAACACAGGGGACCTTATAAAGGGGTAATCAGATGTCTTCTAGGATTACGTGTTCCTGAACCAAAGGAAAATTGTCGGATTCGTGTTGGTAACGACATTCGCTATTGGGAAGAAGGAAAAGCGATGATATTTGATGATACCTTCCCCCATGAGGTATGGAATGAAACCGATGGAATCCGGGTGGTTTTATTTCTAGATATTGTTAGACCCCTCCGTTTTCCTGCTTCATGGATTAATCTATTATTTATTAAACTAATTGCTTGGTCACCCTACGTTCAAGATGCTATGGCTAATCAGAAAAAATGGGAAAAACGCTTAGATAAGGTGTTTGCTGGCTCTTGAAGAAATAGGGAATAGGGAATAGGGAATAGGGAATAGGGAATAGCGATGCATCGCTTTTATCGTACTTCCTGAATCAAGACTGCAGAGGTAAAAATAATTTTTTACCTTTTCTTTGTTACCTTTTCTTTCTTTCCTGCTCCCTACGAGGTACACAGGTTTTTTCCCCTCTTACCTTTGATATCCTAAATCTTATGTCGTAGTGGTCAGGTTGGCAGAAATTATATGTACCATTTCGGTGCTTTGGCGGCTGGGTTGTTTAGCAAACCTACCGGTGGCGCAGATACCTTCATCAAGCAGTTAGGGTTCACGGATCTTTATTTTGGTTCAGGGGATTTTCCCCATAAGCTCGGGTATTCCCAAACCGTGCCAATCCCTGGGCATCTGAGCATACAAGAAAATTTACCGGTACCAATTCCAGATGCGATCGCAAAATTCCTACTCAAACGGAAGCTGGCGATGACAGGATTTGTCGAAGACTTGCCCCAACCGGAAAATAGGGTAGAGGTTAGCAACACAGGAGCGATCCATCTATTCCACAAATTTCATCCTTACGATATTTACCGCTCCCGTTACTATATGGGCCAGCTCAAGAAAGTGATGGGCCATGCTGGGGTAGTATTCATGTTTGGTGCCACCGGGGATAAAGATGATCGTCACACAGCCCATCAAGTGGGCACCACACGTTTTGGTACCGATTCCAAAACATCAGTGCTTGACCCATACTGCCGTTTGCACGATCATGACAATGTATTTGTTGTGGATGGTGGATTTATGCCAACCTCTTTGGGGGTTAGTCCTGCTTTAACCATAGTAGCTAATGCACTGCGAGTGGCAGATTATATTAACGAGACTTGTTAGCATGAAAACTGTTGTAATCACAGGAATTTCCGGCACCCTCGGCAGTGCGTTAGGTCAAGAGTACATCAATCGTGGTTGGCAAGTAGTTGGTGTAACCCGTCAAGAAACCCTCGAAGGTAACTATTTCAATACATTGTGTGTGTCTCAACAACAAACCCTTGAAGATGCCCAAAAGTTGCTTGAGTATGACCCCGATGTGATTATCCTGAATGCAGGACAAATCGAAACTGAGGTAGGGGATGGAGGAGTGCCACTGGTTGAGATAGTAGAATCGATGAACCGTGTTAACTACAGTTGGCCAGCATTGGTAGCCCTCGAAGCAGCCAAGCTAAAGCGCGAGCGACCCCTAGATGTTGTTGCTATTGGTTCCATCGCAGATGGTAGCCCTTCTTGTTTTGGTCCACTCTATCATTCTGGTAAAATCCCTTTGCACTATTACTGGTCAGGTGTTGGACCAATCGTTTACCACGCCAGCAATCATCAAATTCCCATGAGGCTTTACCGTCCTGGTGTGATCAGCGGTCCCTTGGCTTGGGCACCAGTGAACCGTCTCAATGAAAAAGGTTATAAAATCCGAGCTAACCGAGTCAATTCTGCTCCTCCTGCTGAAAAAGTGGCTAAGACAATCGCCAGCTGGATTGAGAAAAACCAAGAATGGGTGGGAACTTATGATGAGCCTTTTAGCTTGAAAATATTCAAATACGTCTCCTCTTTGCTTTGTTCCCCAATTTATTTAACAAACTACAGTTGTTTGGATGGCATCGGTGCAGCAAATTAGTCTAACTATGAAATAGGTAATTTCGGTAAGAATGTCGGAAGTGTGGGAATGGGAATGATTGTTAATAATTGATGTATTATTTACCAAATGTATGTTAAAAATTAATTCCAGTAAAATAAATTATTGTTACTCGAAGCTCCTAACCTAAAAATCCTAAATTGGAGCATAGTTGGTTATGTCGGAATTAGGCTAAAGTAATGATTTTAAATGTTTTGTGTAAGTGGTTTTGTGTAAGTTGTTGAGTGCAGGGGTAAAAGGTGTCACAAACTATTCTCCAAGCAGCCACATTAGTTGATATCCTGCGCTACAGAGCAGTTAACCAGCCAGATGCGATCGCATATACCTTTTTGGTGGATGGAGAAACCGAACAGGTCAGTCTGACTTACCAAGAGTTGGAGCAAAAAGCCCAAGCGATCGCGTTCCACCTGCAATCAATATATTCCCCAGGAGAAACTGCCCTACTACTGTATCCTCCTGGTCTAGACTATATTTGTGCATTTTTCGGGTGTCTGTACGCTGGGGTTGTAGCTGTCCCCGCTTATCCTCCTAGACCAAACCGCTCCCTTGTCCGTGTTCAGGCAATTGTCAAGGATTCCCTGGCAAGGGTAGCCCTAACTACCCAAGCAATCCTGTCTAATTTAGAGCGACGGTTTACTCAAGCTCCAGAACTGAAGACACTGCACTGGCTAGCCACAGAAAACATCAACGGCAACTTAGCTCAATCATGGCAGCAACCAGCTATAGATGGTAGCACCCTAGCTTTTCTCCAATACACCTCTGGTTCAACCGCTGCCCCGAAGGGAGTGATGATTAGCCACAGCAATCTAGTCCATAATTCAGGTGCTATCTATCAGTATTTTGAGCACACCGACCAGAGCAGTGTGGTGAGTTGGTTGCCGATGTACCATGACATGGGTCTGATTGGTGGCATACTCCAACCTCTATACGGCGGTTTTCCAGCTACTCTCATGTCCCCCTTGATGTTTTTGCAAAGTCCGATCCGCTGGTTAAAAGCAATTTCCAACTATCGAGCCACCAGCAGTGGAGGACCAAACTTTGGTTACGACTTATGCGATCGCAAAATCAAGCCGGAACAACTAACAAACTTGGATTTGAGTAGTTGGGACATTGCCTTTAACGGAGCTGAGCCCATTAACTCGGCCATTTTAGAGCGGTTTGCCACAAAGTTTGAGTCCTGTGGCTTCCGCCGAGAAGCATTCTACCCTTGCTATGGCATGGCTGAAGCCACCTTAATGGTTTCTGGTGGTCTCAAAAGTGCCCCAATTGTCTTAAAAACAGTTGAGGGGGCAGCACTGGAGCAAAATCAGGTTGTCCCAGCTAGTGTTGATCAAGAAGGTACCCTTACTCTGGTAGGCTGTGGTCAAAGCCTGCCAGACCAGCAGATTGTAATTGTCCATCCTGAAACCTTGACCCCATGTGAACCAGGACAAGTGGGAGAAATTTGGGTATCAGGACCAAGCATTGCCCAAGGTTACTGGAATCAACCGGCAACAACAAAACACAACTTTGGCGTAACCCTAGCACCGATGGGGGAAAAGCCATTTCTACGCACCGGTGACTTGGGATTCATGCTCGATGGTGAATTATTTATTACTGGTCGTCTGAAGGATCTGATCATTATCAATGGTCGTAACCACTATCCCCAAGATATTGAATGGACCGTAGAAAACACCCACTCCTTGCTCAGACCCACGTGTTCGGCAGGATTTTCCGTGAATATTGCTGGTGAGGAACAGTTAGTGGTGATTGCTGAGGTAGAACGTAGCTATTGGAAATCTACTCGGCTAGCCGCTTCTGATCCTGGCAATGGAGCGAAAGGCCATGCCCTTGATACCAAGGAGTTAATCCGGTTAATCAGACGAGCAGTCTTACAACATCACGATTTGCAGGTTCATACTGCTCTGTTGCTCAAACCAGGTACTATTCCCAAGACCTCTAGTGGTAAGATTCAGCGTCATGCCTGTCGCCAGAGTTTTCTAGCGGGAACTCTGGCTGTTATAAATGATGGGGATTAGGCTATTGGCTTTAGGCACCCTTAACCATTAAGATAACACCTTGCCCTAAGCCTCAAAACTTCCTGAACAGACTCGCTTCAGGTGGAATGAGAATTATAGCAGTCGAAGTAAAGGTTAACAGATGTTTATGTTGCCTGTTCCCTTGACACCGGAGATGATATATTATGTCCTAAAGTATACTTTCCTTGAGAGAATTTAACAATTTTGTAACAATTTCGGATAGAATAAGGCATCAGTGGCCTTCGTTGGTAGTTGCAGTAAATAGCTTATGTCGGAGAATTCGTGGTCAGAAAAAGCGCCAAGCCAAGAGCTGAACCAACTTGGCTCTATGCTGTCTAACTTGTCAGAGGAAGAGTTTGAAACTAGCTTATTTTTTCATGGACTAGAAGGACGCCGACGCAAAGCAGCTTTAGTGTTAACCATAGTGTGGTGCATAACCATAGCACTGCATTTGGTGTCTTGGGGGATCTGGGTGAGCTTGGGCTTAACAACGATATTAGGAATTCATTGCCTACGGTTCTTGCTGGCTCGACCGTTAAAAACCCCTCAACCCTTTTTAGATGAGGAGAAAGACGATTTTCCCTTTGTGTCTCTGGTAGTAGCAGCAAAAAATGAAGAAAGTGTCATCAGTAATTTAGTTAAGTCTCTATGTCAATTAGACTACCCGAAAAATCAGTATGAACTGTGGGTAATTGACGATCACAGTACTGACCAAACACCAGAAATCTTAGATAAGTTAGCAGCAACATACGACCAGTTGAAGGTACTGCACCGGAGTGCTAATGCCGGGGGAGGGAAATCAGGAGCACTCAATCAGGTACTTGGTTTAACGAAAGGCGAGATTGTAGCAGTATTTGATGCAGATGCTAAAGTTCCCAAAGATATGCTAAGGCGGGTGTTGCCCTTATTTAATAACCCGCGAGTGGGAGCAGTGCAGGTCAGAAAAGCGATCGCAAATGCAGCACTGAATTTCTGGACACGAGGGCAAATGGCAGAAATGGCTCTCGACAGCTATTTCCAACAGCAACGTATAGCAGTGGGTGGGATTGCTGAATTGCGGGGCAATGGTCAGTTTGTCCGACGTTGCGCACTACAGCGTTGCGGTGCCTGGAATGAAGAAACCATCACCGACGACTTAGATTTAACCATTCGCCTACACCTGGATCAGTGGGATATTGGCTTTCTCAATTACCCGCCAGTAGAAGAAGAAGGAGTCACCAGTGCGATCGCACTCTGGCATCAACGGAACCGTTGGGCAGAAGGAGGGTACCAGCGCTATCTAGATTACTGGCGTTTAATTGTAAGTAACCGCCTAGGTTTGCGGAAAACTCTAGATTTATTTACCTACTTGATCATCCAGTACTTTTTGCCCACTGCTGCTGTACCAGACTGTTTGATGGCTATTGCCCGTAACCGTCTACCTATTTTTAGCCCCATTACTGGGCTAACTGTCACCGTATCAGTGATTGGGATGTTTGTTGGGCTGCGCCGCACCAATCAAAATCGACGATTAGGTGTTTCTAACCTGTTGGTTCCTCTATTGCAGACCTTGAGGGGAAATCTTTATCTATTGCACTGGATGGTGGTGATGGCCGCTACAACCGCTCGGATGTCTGTGCGTCCTAAACGGTTGAAATGGGTGAAAACAGTCCATAGAGGTGGTAGCGAAGAATGGAGAATGAAGAATGAAGAATGAAGAATGGAGAATGGAGAATGGAGAATGGAGAATGGAGAATGGAGAATAGATAATAGAGAATGGATAATTATTAATACTAAAATGGTGAATTCCCAATTCTTAATTCTTAATTCTTAATTCTTAATTCTTAATTCTTAATTCCTCATAAAAATTCAACAGCTGTTTAGCTAACGCCTTATTCGTATACTGCTCCATTGCCCGTGCATAACCCAAATCTCCTAATTTCTCAGCCAAATCTGGTTGCTTGATTAGCTGCTGTAAACAATGTCGTAACTCCGACTCATCCTTTTCAGGAAACACCAACCCAGCATCCCCAATCACATAGGGAATTTCTCCAGAATCCGAACCAATTACTGGTACTTTAGATGCCATCGCCTCAATCAGCACATGACCAAACTGTTCCTTCCAACCTACACTAGTTAAGGTTTTAAACTTATAATTAGTCTCTGATGGTAGCACCAGAGTATTCATCACATTAATATAACGAGGTACCTCGTCATGGGGAACACTCTCAAGCCAAATCAGTTGGTCTTTAATTCCCCACTCTGCCGCCTTTTCCATCAATATCGGCTTGAGGGGACCACGCCCTAGCAGCAGCCACTTCCACTGCATCCCAGATAACCCAGCTAGGGCTTTACCTAAAGTCAGTAATCCCTTCTCCTCTACAAACCGTCCCACAAATCCCACCACAAAGTCATTGGGTTGAATTCCCAACTGCTGTTTTAACTCTGGCTGAGGTTGGGGACGAAACAGGCTTTCATCTACCCCCAATTGGGGCATTACTTTAGCTGGTCCGTTATAACCATGTTGTCGCAGGATTTCTACCCCATCCTGATTCCCACAAATCAATCCATCGGTATGGCGCAGATTATACCCTTCCAACACAGACACCGGAAATTTTACCTGGTAGGGCAGATTCCACCAAGTAAAAAATAGGTTTTTCGCCTTCAGTCCCAATAGCTTATTCAGGGTAATAAATTGAGCATAACCTAATGCCTTAGCTCCCTGTTCCACTTGAATAATATTGGGGCGAAACTGTTTCAATAAAGGGATAATATCTAGCCCAAATGTCAGCAGCCCCTGATTATTTTCACTAAAGTTAGACACTGGTACCACCCGAAATGAACCTTCCTCACGGGGTTGGGTTTCAATGATGCGATTTTGGACACCACCAGGACGCCAGCGCCGGGGAACCACCACAGTTACCTCAATGTTAGGTTCTAAGTGAGCGAGTGTTCGTAACTTCTCGCAGTTAAGGTCAACAATATAGGAGTGGCTAGCAACTAATATTTTCATAGGTAATTTTTTGACAGTTAATGGTGGCAGGTTGTTCGCGTAGCGTGGCCTTTGGCCAAGGTTGTTCGCGTAGCGTGGCCTTTGGCCAAGGTTGTTCGCGTAGCGTGGCCTTTGGCCAAGGTTGTTCGCGTAGCGTGACCGAAAGGCCAAGGTTGTTCGCGTAGCGTGGCCTTTGGCCAAGGTTGTTCGCGTAGCGTGGCCTTTGGCCAAGGTTGTTCGCGTAGCGTGGCCTTTGGCCAAGGTTGTTCGCGTAGCGTGGCCTTTGGCCAAGGTTGGAGGTTGGATGTTGGATGTTGAAGGTTGGATGTTGAAGGTTGGATGTTGAAGGTTGGATGTTGAAGGTTGAAGGTTGCAGGTTGTTCGCCCTTGGCGTTCCCGTAGTATCAATCAGCTTGGTTGATGTAGGATTACTCACAATGGTGCGAGATCTCAGTTAAACTTAGCTATGGAAGCATTACCAAACTACTTAATACTAGTAAATAGGGAATGGTAACCCTGGAAAAAATAGGTATTTTTAGTTAGTTTTTGGCTTCAAATATACTTATAATAATTTTGGTTATTACAACACCATTCACTTGAAATTATTAGGAATTTAATATCCTGACGTATGACTCCTAAATTTTAAAGCTTTTCATTAAAAAGGCAAGAGCTGATTAGGTTTATTTAATCGTAGTTTTAAGTTTTAAAAACTGGATTCAACCGTCTAACCTTCAACCGTATAATCCTATAACCTTCAACCTTTTAACCTTCAACCTTTTAACCTTCAACCTTCTAAGGGTCTAGCCGAGTATAAATTTGACCATCATCCCAGATAGATTTGATGCGTGTACCAAGTGCTTTTAAAAAACCCAACATGTAGAAACCAGCACGGCTAATAATTTTGATCGGGGAACCACTTTTATTACAAGGAGGATTTCCTAAGACGTGGCAATCAAATAGACGACCAAACAGCCGTAGCTGTTCACTAAGGGTAAGATTTTTCATCCCCATCAAGAAATGGTTGTGATAAAAGGTCAACTGATACTCAAGCGATCGCGTACTAATATCATGACACCCCCCAGTTTCTTCCCCTAAATGGACTAAATAAGCATCTGGGTCATACCAAATTTGATAACCAGTACGGCGAAATCGCAAACAAAAATCCGACTCCTCACGAACCGCACTCCCCCGGAACTGTTCATCAAAGTGCAGCCCATACTTCGTAAAAATCTCCCGGCGGAAAGACATATTGCAGCCTCGGGCTGAGATAACCCGTTGGGGCTTAACGGTATGGACTAAGTCTATGTAATACCATGCAATCCCAGGGTCCATCGCCTCCTTAGGCAAGTCCTCAATAGTGTAAGAGGGAGTGGGGGAATCTGCTGCTGCTCCTTTCTCCGCTAGCTTCATCCGGTCAAATACTCGTCCTGCCACTGCCCCAATCTCTGGGGATTGTTCATAGTTACGAGCATGAGCAGTTAAATACCCCGGTGGCATCTTGATATCATCATCGATAAACACAATAATGTCCCCGGATGCCCGCCTTACCCCATAATTTCTTGCCCCAGGTAAACTCGCCCAATCAACCCGGAACCAGCGAATCTTACCAGCATTAGCCAGCTGCTCTAAATAGGATTGAATCTCTGGTTTGTGGGTTCGAGTTTGATCGACAACCAGTACTTCAAAAGCAGGGTAGTCTTGCTTCAGGACATCTTCCAAGGTATCCCGCAAAGGGTCTTCCCGTCCGTAAGTAGGGATAATTACAGAAATCATTGTCGTTGTTTTTAGTACTTTGTCCTTAAGCATTTAACTGCTGATAATGCCGACAATCGATAACAGTTTAAGTGACATGCTATCCTTAGACATCCGTGGTTTTATGGAAAGTTTGACAATTCTCAAGCTAATAGGTAAAACCAATACCAGCTTAGTACAGGGAACAGTGATCCGTGCAGACCTGTTGAAAAAACCCTTTGTCGTTTGCCTTTTGCCTTTTGCTAGGGGTTAATTAATTATTTAGTTAATAAACTAATCAAGGTTGTGAAGGTTTAATGCGTTCGCGAAGCGGTTCCAAAGGAACATCGCATTCCCTGACTTAACTGCTTCGTCATCTGGTTTTGGGATTTCGGCTTAGTGGTGATTATGCGATCGCGAAGCGGTTCCAAAGGAACATCGCATTCCCTGACTTAACTGCTTCGTCATCTGGTTTTGAGATTTCGGCTTAGTGGTGATTATGCGATCGCGTAGCGTGGCCTACGGCCAATCGCTACAGTAGTTCATGTAGGGTGGGCAGTGCTTGAGACCGATGCCTTGGCTGCCCATCAGATTGCTTACCCCTACTCCCCACTCCCTACTACCTACTCCCATTAACCCAGGACGAAAGTCCCTTAAATCCATTACTCATCCGTTGCTCTGAATTATTTCTCATCAAAGTATTTTTTATAAAAACTTCATATATGTAAATATTAACTTTATTTATTTAAAGATTTTATAAATTTGAATTCAAATAGCTAAATTAGTACCGATTCTCTATAATAATATTTTTAGGAAAGGAATCAGGCATCAACATTAACGAGTTCATTGGTTTCATAGCTGTCAACCTAAAGCAGTAAAAGAAAAGAAACCAAGCCTAAGGTCAGCACTTGATATCTAACATTTCAAAATAGCTCATCAAACCAATCTGTCTTGATGCAGTCGCTCATGGGGAGTGTCTGTGTGCGGAACCCCTGTAAGCCCAGTGGAAAGCCAGTTGCTCAGGGGGGAACTCCCAAGAACGCCGACTGAAACTAATTTTTCGTCAGTCAATCAGGAGCTTGACCACGCTATTTCATCCTGTCAATGCCACAAATCAATTCAATAGGAATCAAAAATCATGAAACCTAACCTTTATAAAACATTAGCAGTTACAACTACTACTGGCGCAATTTTAGGTCTTTTTGCTCTTGTCCCTAATCTGGCTCAAGCTGCTGCTATGAAATTTGAGTTTATTAGTACACTTGAGACTCTCAATGATAATCTTGGCTTTGGTATCCTTCGCTATGAGAGTGCCCCTATCACTGGGGTTGGAGTGGAAACTATCCAGATGAATCAGTTAGTTGGTGTCGATTTAGATCTAAAAGCGTCGGCTGAAATTTCTCTTGACATACCAGGTTTAGGATTAGTAACTGATAGTGTTGTCATTGATGAAAGCGATGTCGTTCCCCCAAGTCCATTTCTAACGTTTACGGATGGTATATTAACCAGCTTCACCGATACAATTAACACTAGAAGTAGTACTTTTGGAGTTCCTATTGTTGCTCAAGCTTTAGGCACAACTTTTGAAACTTTTGCTGTTGACCCAACGTCTGGTATAAATATTTTAGTAGAAAAAGGGAATATTGTTTTTAGCACTGTTCCAGAACCAGGAACGATTTTAGGGCTTAGTTTGTTTGGTTTAGGAATGTTGATGAATCGGAAAAAATCAGCGAATTCAAATTAATCCATTAATGTCCAGTTTTGGCCTAGTTGGACTTGGCTGAAAAAAGTGCAATAGTGCTAGGAATCAAGGCTTAATATGGTCATGCTCCTGGCGCTATATCACATTTTTACATTTTTCTGGCGCTTACCCTGCCTTTTGCCCTTTTGCCGTTTTCCTTTTCCCTTTTTCGATGCCTTCATACCTCGTTTCTTTTTAGGTTGAGGCTCGTTTGCCTGTGCTGCCTCTAGTTTCTCTAGTTCCTCTTGTTCTTGGCGATTGATTTCGGGCAACTTGAGCACAACACCAGTAATCAACCAATAATAGACTGCCACTGGATCTACATCCAAGGGATAGTAATAGGTTTGGTAGCTAATAAACAAAATAAGTACCCAATAGCTGGCACCGATACTCCGCAAATCCTTGTTTTTCACTGAGCGGTAAGCCTTGAAGGTAAGTACAGTAATAGCAGTTACAAATACTAGAAAAGCCAGCAGCCCCAGCGGACCAACTTCATGCATCACTTTGGGAAACCAAGTTTCTACCAAACTGGTTTTACCGAAAACACGAGCAGAGTTAGTCGCTCGTCCTAATCCCAGACCAATTAATGAGCCTCTGAGTCTATGCCAGGTAAAAGCAAATTGATTAAGGATAAAATCATCCGCTGGTGCAGCTTCCCAACGACCGATCAAACTATCTATCCGTTCCTGAACTACTTCAGGAAAAGCAGTTGCAGCAATTCCCAATAAAAGTCCTAATCCCCCCAAAATAGGTAAAAATCGTTTAAGGTTAGTGACTTGACCCGTTAAAACCAGCAAGATTAAAGTTACGGTTGGCACCAAAGCCAGAGCAATCCGCTGACCAGAGACTACTGCCAGAACAAAAACCGATGCCATGGCACCTAAACCAACACTTCGCCAACGAGCTGAGGGGTCGCTGAAAGCAGTAGCAAAGCTAAAAAAGGCATTAGAAATCAGGAACCAGCCCCACTGCCAAGGGGCAACAAAGGTTCCCGGTAAGCGGATTTGTCCCACTTGAGGACTATACAATAAAGACCCACCCACAAAACATCTAGCATCTAGGGAAGCTTTGAATAAGGCAGCCCCGTGTCTGAATTGGGTTCCAGCGCATCTACCAGTTTTGAGCATCATGTACTGAATAAAGGCAAGGCTACAGCAAATAATAGCCAGAACTGTGAACATCCTTGAGAGGAATAGTAATTCTTTCTTGCTACGTATCAGGTAGTAGGCACAAAAGATTAAGGGAATGTATCCCAAAAAAACTTTCAAACCCAAAATTCCCATCAGTATCGGCTGTCCATCTTCGCAGGTTATACCTCTACGCATCCCTGGTAGATCTGAACAAGGGGGAAGTAGTTGCTGGGAGCCATTAGCAAACAAAAGTGTCAGCAAACTTGATGCGCACACAATGCCTAAGGGTAGCATTAGGGATTTGGCTACGATGATCGGTTTTCTTTCCTGCTTACACTGCTGTAATAGACCAATCAAAGCAGGGATATAGATACCATCTTTAGCCAGCTGAAGCAGTGGACTATTGCCAATGGAGTAAATGATTGTGCCACTAAAAGGCATATAGATCAGGAATGCCCAAAGTGCTTTGCGAGGATATTTATAGGACAGAACCAGACAAGGCAGACCAGCTACTGCAGCTGCACCAGCTTTAGGATCAACCACCAGAGCCAGCAACACCCCGATAATCGCTCCAAAAGCTGCTGTCATAGTGATGATTTGGATGACTTCTTTACGCGCCCGTTGCGCTCGGCGTTTTTGAGCTAACTGTTGCTTCAGATTTAAGGTTGTGGTCTCAGATGGCGTTTTCCCTTTCTTTGATGACTTAGATTTTGACCGACCTTTGACCATGGCAGAACCATCCCATTGTCTATCGATGTTATTATTTATTAATTTGGCATGTTCAAGTTGAAATTGGTGTTTGCGCGATGATCAAGCCAGCTTGTACAAGCCAAATTCATCACAAATTGATTTGCTCAACGCCTTTCGATTGAAGATGTTAAAGGATAATCTGTCTTCATTTGCTGATATATTCTCACCAGTACCAAGGATATAAACACTACCAGAAAAGGGTAATGGTTTTAGAGGGGTTCCCTTGTTGGCAAGAATATTTTTTACTTTCTCATGATCAATATAAAACTTGTAGTATCCATAACCGCGATTGTATTCAGGTTTCTCAGGTAACTCTAATAAATCCCATCTAATAATATTCGCTGTACCCGACATTCGATAGAATTGTTTTCGTTTTAAATACAAACAATCTTCTCCATCTCGATACTTATAACCTCTATTAATAAACCAGCCATTTCCCTGAGGATTTTGCCTAACAAATTCCGCTAACTGTTTGCTAACACAATCATCGGCATCGACATTCATAGCATGAGTTGGGTCAAATCGACGAGCATAGGTTAATCCTGTCAAAACCTTACGTCCTTTGTCTGTCAATCCTATAGCTATGGGGTTTTTCTCTTTGGGAGTAGGATAATCAACCTCAAGATAAATGATATGGGGATGACTGAATGTAATCTCTGGCTTTTCATTACAAACAACAATTACTCTAAATTCCGATGATGTTTGATTACATACTGATTTTATACACCGTTCAAATAATTTAGATACATGTTCCCAAGACTTGGAAACATTTCGACTCTTGAGTGGAATTACGAAAACTAGCATGATTAACCTATCTTGATAGAAAAACAAGGTAAAAAACTCCCATTAATTTGACTAATTGAGCCAAAGTAACAGGAGTTTTAATGTTAGGGTGAGGTTGCCATGGCGTTATTGGAACCTTGCAAAGAATCAAGCATTTCGTCAGCTATAAGCTAACCAAAATACTGCCAATAGTTTCCTATGCACCCCTATTAAGTATTAAGTTCAGGGTTTTTAACCCTTTTTCCTGACCCTTTCCACCGATCTGGTTTTTGACCGTAGATGGGCAAGGAGTTCTCCTCAAGAGAGACTCAGATCAGGGTTGATGATTTACCGTCAACCATAAACCGTCAACCGTCAACCGTCAACCGTCAACACAACCCGATCACTGAACCGATCTAAGTTAACAAAGATACAAGTTAACTATGCAACTGCTCAGAATAGTTGCTGGAAACATTTTGATCAATCAGTTAGCTAAATATCGCTCAACGACATTAACTAACTCTGATGTCCAGTGGTGAGCAAGTTTAGAATTGGCCGCTTCGACCATCACCCGGATCACGGGTTCAGTACCAGAAGCACGAACCAGAATTCGACCTTGGTCTCCCATGGCTGCTTCCCCTTTTGCGATCGCATTCGTGATCGCCTCACACTCTTGCCATCCACGTCGGCGTTCTCGGTCTTCTACCCTGACATTACGCAGCAGTTGGGGATAAGTCTGGAAACTTTGGTCTACTAACTGCCCTAAGGTCATCCCAGATTCATGCACCAAAGAAGCTATATGTAAAGCAGTTAACATGCCATCCCCAGTCAGACCATAATGGTGACAGATGATATGTCCCGATTGCTCACCCCCTAGCATAGCTCCAGTTTGGAGCATTTTAGCTTGGACATGCTGATCTCCGACCGCTGTCCGTAGGAATTTACCCCCCAACTGCTTCCAGGCTCGTTCAAATCCTAAATTTGCCATTACCGTTGCGACCATTAGGTCTTCTGGTAGCTTTTGGGCAGCACGTAAGGTTTGACCCCAAAAATAGAGGATATAATCTCCATTGATCTCCCGACCGTGGGCATCTACTGCCATCAATCGGTCTGCATCACCATCAAACGCAAACCCAAGATCTGCTTGGTATTCTTTTACCGCAGCTTTGAGGGGTTCGAGGTGAGTCGAGCCACAATTGACATTAATGCGATCGCCATCTGCCTGGTCATGTAAGCAAATGACTTGTGCCCCCAACTGCTCAAATACTTGTCCTGAGAGTCGCACTGCTGCCCCCCAAGCCAAATCCAGCACAATCTTCATCCCTTGTAAATTCGTCACTCCTTTCAGAGGACAATGAAGTGCTGCGGCATAATCGGTGACCAACCCTGGGCGATAGTGATACTTCCCTTGGGTTTTACTCACTACACCCTGATCAGTAAAACCCCTCAATCCAGCTTCTATATGCTTTTGCAGCTCCTGAGATAGCTTAGTGCCTTTCCCGCTAAAAAACTTAATCCCATTGTCTTCTGGAGGATTATGACTAGCGGAAATCATCACACCCCCGATGGCACTTGTAGCACTGCACAGGTAGGCAACACCGGGAGTGGGACATAATCCCAGGTGCCAAACCTCTAGACCTGCTGTAGTCAGCCCCTTAGCTAAGGCTGTTGCCAACATATCACTAGAGTTGCGCGAATCCTGCCCCAAAATCACCGGTCCTGGTACAGCTGAGTATTCCTGTAACACCAGACCAGCCCAGAAACCCACTTGTAAAGCCAAATCTTCACTGAGCAATGTTCCTGCTCGTCCCCGAATGCCATCGGTACCGAATAATGGGGTTGTCGGTAGAGTTAGGGGTTGCCAAGGTAACCTGACATTGGGGCAGTTCATTGGCTGATTCTTGGATGAGAACTCAGCACTATTCCATCCCTGGATACGGACAGGGGATGTAACCATAATTTCAATTTCCTCACATTACACACTCACTGTGGAGAATAACACTTTATTTTGCTTTGGTAGATATTCATCAATACATCCAACCCATAGTTGTGATCCCATACATGCTTGTGATCAGATTATGATCCAAGTACATTCAGATTATGATCCAAGTACATATAGCCCTGTGAGCGCTTTGGCCAGAGTTTATCAAAGATTTACTCAACCATTGACTAACTAGATCAAACTAGATTTACCCCTGTTAGGCTTCTGGCAAGACTTTATCAAAATTAACTAACTAAATCCAAATACACTTAGCTCCCAAGGGCCTTCGGGCAAAACTTTACCAAAATTTACCTTCTTCCCTTGGAACTTAGCAGCCACCACCTGGCAATGATCCTGAATTAAACACCAGCATTCTCCAACAACTTTTCCATAGTTTCCAAACTCAGTCCTTGGTGAAGATAACGAGGAGACTGTGGATTATAGGGAGCAGCCACTCGATCTATGCTAATGATCTTTGCCTGTGGTGGTAAGACCGCTACATCTGGGTCAAAGGATGTCGGGCGCATTAAAGAACTGGAAAAACCTTTAAAAATAGCAATTTGATCCTGTTCACCAGCGATCTGTGCGGTAACGATCAATACTTCTTTTGGGCGTTTGATGGTGTATTGTTCTAGACGCCTACCAATGGAATCCATCATCTGTGAGTTGTCAGTTGTTAGTTTTTAGTTGTGGCGTTGCCTATTAGCAGGATATGATAAACGGTTTAGCTTTATCGTACTGGTGGTGACCATAAAATCTGATTAGCGCGATTTACCTGTAGGTTAAGTAGAATTCCGAATCCGTTAATCAATCTTTATTTTGGTAAGTATTCAGCTATCAGGCTATGCGCTACCGGCACGCTACGGGAATGGCTGACGGCTGACGGCTGACCCCTGAGTGCTGTTCGCGCAGCGTGCGCGAGCGCCCATAGGCTTACCTCCTTTGAACCAAGACTCCCCCGGCATAAGCGCCGTGGGGAGTCTCAAAGAAGATGCTACTGCCCTACAAAATCCAAAGCCATAACCCATTTCATGGTTCAATAGCTGATCGTCCTTGTTTGCCGAGTCGAAACAGAACGAAATAGCTTAAGTAAAGGACATAAAAGAATAATCCCACCATTCCCATAAAACCCAAAAATCCAGGGGTATAACCAGCATGGAAATACTGTTTGAATAACAAAGGCGGCTGCCTCAACACCTGACAAAATCCAGATGTGATTGCTCCTGGGACAAAGGCACAACGTAGAAATGGAATACTGGCAATTGTCCCCAGAGTACAGTAAATAGTCATTGCCCAACGCCAAGATGTCAGTGCTAGCTTCAAGGGAGTAGCTGGTCTATCATCAATCTCCTCATTCAAGTCAATCCAAAACCACAGGGAGATCGGGATTAGAATACGGGAGCTCAAAGCAGACACATAAGCAATCGGCCAACCGACAATCAACAAGTAAACTGTAATCGCTAGGAGACTGGAAACACGCCAATAGATAATCAACAGCCGTACCATCGCATCTGCTTTCTGGAAAAATGCCCAAATTAGCAGCATCAAGGGGATAAATACTGTGAACAGAACTGCCAAACGGTAGTCCATCCAAACCAGTAATTGAATAATTTCATCTTGCATTGCTTGTTGCCGAAATGACCTTGATCTATGTTATTTCACCAATGCCCATACTGGAAATCTAGAAACAAAGCCAAGGAAAGCATCAGGCCAGTAACGCCACCAAAAAGGGTAGCAGGAGGAAACCATAATAGCGGTGACACCCGTGGCGAATTAAATTCGCCAACGAAAAGCGCACCGGGGGATTCCCTCCTGCTACCCTTATGCAGAGTATTTGGCAGAACAATCCTAGAGTCTAGTCGTCATATACCCGGCACTCAGCTGCGTCAGGATTATCATCACAGTACTGCTCAAGGGAGTTTTTGGGCTCGGTATTTTGCCGCTGATGGGAAGCCTCTGCTTGTAGTTCTTCTACGTTATCCCAAGCTACTGCACATTCTGCTGAAGACGCCCCTTCAGTATCACAAACGGCTCTAGCTTGTTCACGCTCTTGGTCTATTTTCTCTTGTAATTCGCTCATCTGTCTTTCGCTTTTATAACTTGATTATGTCTATTTTTATTTTGCTGATAGGATGGGTAGTAGTCACCAACCGCGCTTAGCAAAATTGTTAACGATAGGAGGCTTAATAACTAGTAATTTCGTTGACAAGCCGACTTAGTTGCTTAGGTTTTGTGCAACTCCTATCAGGGGTAAGGTTTGCCGGACTTCGTCCCGCTTCCGGGAACGGCAGCGATGCAGCGCCGACCTGCGGGGGTTTCCCCCATGAGCGACTGCATCAAGACAATGTTGTAAAGGGTGGTTGGGCTAGCAGCACATGTTTCCCTCACCTTAACTACTAGGGACATTAACTACTAGGGACAGGGCTACGAACTGGCGGTGATTCGTAGGTGTCGTGACCATTACAACCAGCGGACTAATGTCCATTACCTGCATCTTAGCTAGGAAATTCTGGATTAACCAGAAATTACCAGGGAATTAACTAAGAGCGCTACAATTAGCTACTCTAATTTCTTAGGTTAAAGCAAAAGACATGCTATAACACAAATTTGTTCTTTATTTTTTAAGGTTCTCCCAATTTTCCCTTACCCCCTAATCGCTTACACCACTTATATAACTCTTAACCCATTCCCCTTTTAATCGACAGATCTTGACATAGCGGTGCGACAATCATGGGAATTTAATTCTTAATGGGTCAAGCGCACCGGGCTAACTTAATAGGGTGGTTGGGGTGGAAGTCACCTTTAGCCATTACCCTTCTTACCATGGCTGACTTGAGGAAGGACTTCGAGTTAGAGGAACTGCGAATTTAAGGGATCCTGTCTGATTTATCCCTCTATATTAGGAATTGTTACCCTTAAATTGCAGTAGAGGGGATGGCTAATATGGCAACGATTGATAGTTAGGCAGATCTAGGGAGATTTCTTAAGGAGCCGCGCGCCTTAAGAAAAACAGTTTCTAACCGCGCTAACGCGCTTCTTTGGATAAACACTAACTTAGATTACGTTATATTAATTTTAGTGTCCCACAACAAATCCTCTGGTCATTATCAGGTAAGGCTTAGTGGAAGTCTGTGGTAATTCACCGTTATCATAAAACCTTGAGGAGTGGCCAATCCCCTCAATAGGGAATGGTATCGGGAGTGAAATAGGTAGAATAGATGGCTAATGTGATCAAGTGGGCAAATGCTCTATCAACCCGTGCATCATTAGAAGCGGCAGTGGCCGAAGTGGCAGACTGCCTTGAAAAGTCCTTGCCTTCAAAAGCAGATTTGGGTCTGGTGTTCATCTCATCTGCCTATGCCAGTGAGTATCCTCGCCTCATCCCCCTGCTCCAGGAACGATTGTCTTTACCCGTGCTGATTGGTTGTGGTGGGAGTGGCATCATTGGGATGAACACCAATGGGTTACCTGTGGAAGTTGAGGGAGTACCAGCCCTAAGCCTCAGCCTAGCCTGTTTGCCTGATGTTAGTGTCCAGAGCTTTCATATCTCTGGAGATGCCTTGCCAGATTTGGATAGTCCTCCTGATGCTTGGGTGGACTTGATTGGCATTTCCCCCCAAGAGCAGCCCCAGTTTATTTTATTCTCTGACCCCTCGTCATCTAAAATTAATGATTTGCTCCAAGGGTTGGATTATGCTTATCCAGGGTCAGTCAAGGTAGGAGGAGTGGCTAGTGGTAGCTCTATGATGGTTAAGAATGGCTTGTTTTGCCTGAAAGACCAGACCCAAGTGGCAAAGTCTCTTTACCATGAAGGAACTGTGGGGGTTGCTCTAAGCGGCAATATTCTATTAGAAACCATTGTTGCTCAAGGCTGTCGTCCTATCGGTCAAACCTATCAGGTGACTAAAGCAGACCAGAATATCCTGCTGGAATTGACAGCCCTTGAGCCAGGCAAGATCACCACCGCTGAGCCAGCATCCCATCCCCCATTAATGGTGTTGCGCGAGTTAATCCAAAGTATGGATGAGGCAGACCGTAAGCTGGCACAACATTCACTCTTTGTGGGAGTTGCCCGAGATGAGTTTAAACAACAGTTGGATCCCGGAGACTTTCTGATCCGCAATCTGTTAGGTGTAGATCCGAGGATTGGTGCGATCGCTATTGCTGATCGGATTCGACCCGGTCAACGTATTCAGTTCCACCTCAGAGATGCTCAAACTTCAGAGGAAGACTTGGCACTTCTTCTTGAGGACTATCAAAAGCAAACTAACACCACTCAAGCTGCTGGTGCTTTGATGTTTTCCTGTCTGGGGCGAGGAGAAGGGCTTTACGGTAAACCTAATTTTGATTCCCAAATGTTCCACCGTTACATCAAGGATATTCAGCTAGCGGGCTTCTTCTGTAACGGGGAAATTGGACCAGTAGGCAGTAGTACGTTTTTGCACGGCTTCACCTCAGTTTTTGGGATTTTCCGTGCTAAACAGTAACAATACAGAATTAAGGATGAAGAATTAAGAATTAAGAATTAAGAATGAAAAATCAACTAATTCTAAATTCTAAATTCTAAATTCTGGGCAATCAGTAACTACCTGAGTACTGACATAGCTTTAACTAGATGATTGTTATATTATTTTTCTACTCCCTTTGACTCCCCAGCATTAAGCTGAGTTCGTAAGCGCACAGAGTCAGCGTGAGATGGTAGACCTTCTGCTTCAGCAAGAGTCTCAATAGCACCAGCCACTTTATGGAGGGCTCGGTCGGAATACTGAATCAAACTGGAGTGCTTCATAAAGGTTTCCACACCTAAGGCAGAAGCATAACGAGCAGCACCTGAAGTTGGTAGGGTGTGATTTGGTCCAGCTAAGTAATCACCTACTGCTTCAGGGGTTGACTTACCCAAGAAAATTGCCCCAGCGTGGTGGATATAGTCTAGTAAGTCCCAAGGTTGGGTAATTTCTAGTTCTAAGTGCTCTGGAGCAAACTCATCAGACAGTTGTGCTGCCACTTCTAAAGAATCAACAACAACGATTAGACCATAGTGAGCGATCGCTTTTTCTGTCAACAGGCGTCGTGGATGGTCTTTTAGTTGCTGCTGCACTTGCACCTGCACTTGTTTGGCTAATTGAGCATCAGTGGTCAGGAGAATTGCTGCTGCCATTGGGTCATGTTCTGCCTGAGCCAATAGATCGACAGCCACATGAACTGGATTAGCTCCCTGATCTGCAATAATTAATACCTCAGAAGGACCAGCCAGGGAGTCAATCCCTACAATACCGTAAACCAGTTTCTTGGCTAGGGTTACGTAAATGTTCCCCGGACCGCTAATCACATCCACATTGGGAATGGTTTCGGTCCCAAAGGCTAAGGCTGCTATTGCTTGGGCACCACCTACCCGGTAAATCTCATCAATACCAGCTTCCTGAGCAGCCACAAGCACAGCCGGATTAATGCTTTGATCAGGTCTTGGTGGGGTGACCATTACAATTTTTTTAACCTGAGCTACCTTGGCTGGAATAGCATTCATTAACACAGTACTGGGATAGGACGCCCTACCTCCAGGAACATATAGTCCAGCCTTATCTACAGGAGTGTAGCGCTTCCCTAAAACCACATCATCTTCACCAAATTGCACCCAGGATTTGGGAACTCGTTGTCGATGAAATGCCTCGATTTGTCTGGCGGCTAATTGAATCGCATCCAGTAATTCCTTGGAGACCTGTTGGTAAGCCGCATCTAGTTCCGAACCGCTGACTCGCAGTTGTTCTCGACTCAATTTCAGCTGATCAAATTCCTCAGTGTAGTGCAGGAGCGCTACGTCTCCTTGGCGCTTCACTGCCTGTAAAACTTCCCTTACAGTTGCCTCTTTGTTCAGCATTTGGTCAGAAGCCGTGCGATCGCGGATACGTCGCAGTTCAGTTTGTGCCTCAGCCTGCTCAGTTATGATTCGCAGCATGGAGTCGGAGTGCCCATCACGCTAGTGTTGCTCGTCCTAGACCAGGTTTATACACTTATCCTGATCAAAGGTGTCTATGTTTCCTGGACTTACTTTAAGAATATAGCTTAAAGAGGGTGATGCTTGGGTTACGCTATGGGTGTTGATACTAGTTTAGTATTATATATGGTATGATGTTATTTCTGGTATCATACCATTTTATATGGGATGTAACTCCCAAACTAAATATAAGTTAAGTAAACACTGCTGTGGCTAATAACAATTCTGCCCTCAAACGCATAAAAATCGCCGAACGGAACCGAATTCGGAACAAAGCCTACAAATCAGCGGTGAAAACGCTGACCAAGAACTATTGTGCTGCCTTAGAAGAGTACGAACGCCAACCAAGTCCGGAAGCCTTGGAAGAAGTCAAACGTCGAATGTCAGAAGCATACAGCAAAATTGACAAGGCTGTCAAGCGTAAGGTGCTCCATCGCAATAATGGCGCTCGGAAAAAAGCAAGTCTTGCCAAAAAGCTCAAAGCTATAGAGGCTCAACTTAACGCTAGTGTGACCGAATCACCTGCTGTATGATCAGATTGCCAGGCCTCACCTGGCGGAGCGCTAAGTGGTGATTAGTTGAGCAAAAACCGCTGTAAATTAAACTAAAACTAGATAAATAGATTAAAAACTGTATTGATGCAGTTGATTGATACCCACGTCCATATCAACTTCGATGTCTTTGAGTCGGAGTTAGAGCAATTACGGCACCGATGGCTAGAAGCTGGTGTGGTTCGTCTAGTTCACTCTTGCGTAGAACCGTCTGAGTTTACAGGCATCCAAGCTCTAGCAGAGCGATTTCCCGAACTCTCCTTTGCGGTAGGCTTGCACCCCTTAGATACCGAAAAATGGACTTCCGAAACGGAAAATCAGATTTTGACCCTAGCGCGCTCTGATTCTAGGGTCGTAGCTATTGGAGAAACGGGTTTGGATTTCTATAAAGCAAAGAACCAACAACACCAAATAGAAGTGTTCAAAGCCCAACTAGGGATTGCCCACCAACTCGGCTTGCCACTGATTATCCACTGCCGTGACGCTGCTGCAGAAATGAGGGGCATACTGCAAGAATTTTGGCAAAGTACCGGATCAATAAGAGGCGTGATGCACTGTTGGGGAGGTAATCCTCAACAGACACAGTGGTTTTTGGATTTGGGATTTTACATAAGCTTCAGTGGCATTGTGACCTTTAAGAATGCCACTCAGGTAAAAGAATCAGCCACCATGGTACCTAGCGATCGCCTACTCATCGAAACGGATTGTCCGTTCCTTGCACCAGTCCCCAAGCGAGGAAAACGAAATGAACCAGCCTATGTCCGCTATGTAGGCGAGTGCGTTGCCCAATTACGAGGGATATCTCTAGAAGAGTTGGCTGCTCAGACCACCCAAAATGCCTGTCAGCTTTTTGGTCTTAGCCTATCAACAGCAACTGCTGGAAAAATAGGGATTGGGTAAATCTCAACCAGACCTGAAAGGGGAAAACCTAAAGGTAGGTTCTTGATAATCTCAAATCCCTTACTCTGCTATGGTTCAGTAGAAAGAGAATAATGCGGAGACTCCTAGGCTTGCGGTGAACACCTATAAGAGGAAATAACAGGAAATAATCCGACTCTCCGACTCTTTGAATAGTACTTTTGGAAGAGGCTTACCGAGGGATGGTTGACAAAAGTGGAATCAGATGCTACCCTAGGTATTCTGAAGACAACTAACCCAACGATAAGCCCCACAACGGTTTTAGTCTCCAGCTAAGCACACCCTAAGCACAACCCATGTGTAGGGCAGGGCACATCGACGGTGACAAGTGTAAAAACCACAACTAGCACTGGGAGCAATTACTCCAAGTCCAGTATAGTCCAGTATAGTGTTTTTGTTGTTTTCCTGATGCCTGAGTTTCTGTCAATCTAGTAATAGACATGGTTTAAAATCCCACAGATGGATGCGCGAGAAGTTGAAGATTAAAGGCACTCTAAGCCATTTGATTCAAAACTATGAACATCCTATACCTAGAGTAGGGTTACCTGAGGTCGCAGGTGTTCAGCTTAAGAATTCCACGTTTACTTTATCTGTGGGAGTGTCAATTCTAACAGTTGATCTAGTATCTATTAGCTCGAACCCAAGTTTTAAGCAATTGTTCAAGTACAAGTACTGCCTTGGGAAGGGAATCAAAATCGGCGCTGACTTAAAAAGAGTGAAGAACAGACCCCATGACTAATCAGACTTACACAACAGCTACCTATATGTTGCCAGACTTAGTTGAAATTCAGCGTGCTAGCTTTCGCTGGTTCTTGGAGGAGGGGCTAATTGAAGAACTCAATAGCTTCTCGCCGATTACCGACTACACTGGCAAAATGGAGCTGCACTTCTTGGGTAAAAACTACAGGCTTAAGTCTCCTAAATATGATGTGGATGAAGCCAAGCGGCGAGACAGTACCTATGCCGTACAAATGTACGTTCATACCCGCCTGATTAATAAAGAAACTGGGGAGATCAAGGAACAAGAAGTCTTCATCGGTGATTTGCCTCTGATGACAGACCGAGGCACATTTATCATTAACGGTGCTGAGCGAGTCATTGTTAACCAAATTGTTCGCTCTCCTGGAGTTTACTACAAGTCTGAAACTGATAAAAACGGACGTCGTACCTACTCAGCATCCTTGATTCCCAACCGGGGTGCTTGGTTGAAGTTTGAAACCGATAAAAATAACTTAGTGTGGGTGCGCATCGACAAAACCCGTAAACTTTCTGCACAGGTGCTTTTAAAAGCCTTGGGGCTTGGTGATAGTGAGATTATAGATGCTCTGCGCCATCCAGACTACTATCAAAAAACCCTTGACAAAGAAGGGAACCCCAGTGAAGAAGAAGCCCTGCTTGAGCTGTACCGAAAGCTGCGTCCTGGGGAACCTCCTACTGTTAGTGGTGGTCAGCAGTTATTGGAATCCCGTTTCTTTGACCAGAAGCGTTATGACCTAGGTCGGGTCGGTCGCTACAAAATCAATAAAAAACTACGACTGAATATTCCTGACACCGTAAGGGTATTGACCCCCCAAGACATACTCGGGGCAATTGATTACCTAATCAACCTGGAATTTGACATTGGTAGCACAGATGATATTGACCACCTAGGAAATCGCCGAGTGCGCTCTGTTGGTGAACTGTTGCAAAACCAAGTGCGGGTGGGACTAAATCGCCTAGAGCGGATTATTCGGGAACGGATGACCGTTTCAGAATCCGATACCCTTACCCCAGCCTCATTGGTCAACCCCAAACCCCTAGTAGCAGCGATTAAGGAATTTTTTGGGTCCTCTCAGCTTTCCCAGTTTATGGATCAAACCAATCCATTAGCTGAATTGACCCATAAACGGCGTCTGTCTGCCCTAGGTCCTGGGGGGTTAACTCGCGAACGGGCAGGTTTTGCAGTGCGGGATATTCATCCATCTCACTATGGCAGAATTTGCCCCATTGAAACTCCAGAAGGTCCCAATGCGGGTCTGATTGGCTCCTTGGCAACCCACGCTCGGGTGAATAATTATGGTTTTATTGAAACTCCTTCTTACCCTGTAGAAAATGGGCGAGTCCTAAAAGACCGACCGCCCTTGTACATGACCGCAGATGAAGAAGATGACCTGAGGGTAGCACCAGGAGATATTGCCTTAGATGAGGAAGGTTACATCCTGGGAGAGTCTGTACCAGTTCGATATCGACAAGAATTCACCACCACCACCCCTGACCAAGTGGACTATGTGGCGGTATCACCAGTGCAAATTATCTCCGTTGCCACCTCTCTAATTCCCTTCTTAGAACATGATGATGCCAACCGAGCTCTGATGGGCTCAAATATGCAGCGGCAAGCTGTGCCATTGCTTCGACCTGAGCGCCCCTTAGTGGGAACAGGATTGGAAGCCCAGGCCGCTCGGGACTCGGGTATGGTCGTGGTGGCTGCCAGTGATGGTGAGGTGGTGTATGTCGATGCCAACACAATTCGGTTACAGCCTTATCAAACCATCACAGATACCCCAGCCCTGCCAGGGGAACCGGGCAATGAGAATGAGTTAGAATACCCTCGCCCTGTTCAACCAAAAGAAACCCCAGCAATTATTGAATACTCTCTCCAAAAGTACCAGCGCTCTAACCAAGATACCTGCTTGAATCAACGACCCTTGGTGTATGTAGGAGATGAAGTTGTGGCGGGTCAGGTACTGGCAGATGGTTCTGCTACAGAAGGCGGTGAAATCGCCCTGGGACAAAATATTCTAGTAGCTTATATGCCTTGGGAAGGCTATAACTACGAAGATGCCATCCTAGTTAGTGAACGGCTAGTTTACGATGATGTCTACACAAGTATTCACGTTGAAAAGTATGAAATAGAAGCGCGACAGACTAAACTAGGTCCGGAGGAAATAACCCGAGAAATTCCCAATGTGGGGGAAGATGCCCTGCGCCAGTTAGATGAAACCGGGATCATTCGGATTGGAGCCTGGGTAGAAGCTGGGGATATCTTGGTGGGGAAAGTTACTCCCAAGGGGGAATCAGACCAGCCACCAGAAGAAAAACTCTTGCGAGCTATATTTGGGGAAAAAGCTAGGGATGTACGGGACAATTCTCTGCGAGTCCCCAATGGTGAAAAAGGGCGTGTGGTAGATGTGCGGGTATTTACCAGAGAGCAAGGGGATGAACTGCCACCGGGAGCCAACATGGTAGTGCGTGTATATGTGGCTCAGAAACGGAAAATCCAGGTTGGTGACAAAATGGCAGGTCGTCACGGCAATAAAGGAATTATTTCCCGGATTTTGCCCATCGAAGATATGCCCTACCTGCCGGATGGTACACCTGTAGATATTGTACTCAACCCCCTGGGAGTACCCAGTCGGATGAATGTGGGTCAGGTATTTGAATGTCTATTAGGATGGGCTGGGGAACACCTGAATGCCCGATTTAAGCTTACTCCCTTCGACGAAATGTACGGCGCAGAAGCATCCCGCCTCACAGTCCATAACAAGCTTAAAGAAGCCAGTGATCAACCTGGTAAAGAGTGGGTATTTAATCCCGACCATGCTGGAAAAATTACTGTATACGATGGTCGTACCGGAGAAGCCTTTGACCAACCAGTCACAGTGGGGCAAGCCTATATGCTCAAGCTCGTCCACTTGGTAGACGATAAAATTCACGCTCGCTCCACCGGACCGTACTCCCTAGTCACCCAGCAACCCTTGGGGGGTAAAGCCCAACAAGGTGGTCAGCGGTTTGGGGAAATGGAAGTCTGGGCATTAGAAGCATTTGGAGCATCTTACACCCTCCAAGAATTGCTCACTGTCAAATCAGACGATATGCAAGGGCGCAATGAAGCTCTCAATGCCATTGTGAAAGGAAAAGCTATTCCCAGACCTGGTACTCCCGAATCCTTCAAGGTACTGATGCGAGAACTCCAATCCTTAGGACTCGACATAGCTGTTCACAAAGTGGAAACCACAGAAGATGGTAGTAGCAATGATATGGAAGTGGATTTAATGACCGATTCAGAACGCCATCGCACACCACGCTCACCAACTTATGAATCCCTCAACCAGGAAGAGTTGGAAGAAGAACAAGCCTAAAAGGTGGCTCTATAGGAGTGTCTGTGAATAGGGAAATGACAAAATTATGAAAAGCCAAATAGAACAGCGGTTTGACTACGTAAAAATTGGTATTGCCTCTCCTGAGAGAATTCGTCAATGGGGAGAAAGGACTCTGCCGAACGGTCAAATGGTCGGTGAAGTGACTAAGCCAGAAACCATTAACTATCGCACCCTCAAACCGGAGATGGATGGGCTGTTCTGTGAGCGCATCTTTGGTCCAGCTAAAGACTGGGAATGCCATTGTGGTAAGTACAAGCGGGTGCGCCACCGAGGTATTGTCTGTGAACGCTGTGGTGTGGAAGTGACCGAGTCCCGGGTAAGGCGTCACCGTATGGGATACATTAAACTAGCCGCACCCGTGGCTCACGTCTGGTATCTCAAAGGTATTCCTAGCTACCTCAGTATTTTGCTTGATATGCCCCTGCGGGATGTAGAACAGATTGTCTACTTCAACGCCTACGTAGTACTAAACCCAGGTAATGCGGAAAACCTCAGCTATAAACAGCTGCTCACCGAAGACCAATGGCTGGAAATCGAGGAGCAGCTCTATAGCGAAGACTCAGATCTATCTGGGGTAGACGTGGGGATTGGGGCTGAGGCTCTGCAACGACTCCTACAGGATTTGGATTTAGACGCGATCGCAGAAAAGCTGCGAGAAGAAATTGCGGCTTCTAAAGGTCAAAAGCGAGCTAAGCTCATCAAACGGTTGCGAGTGATTGACAACTTTATTGGCACCGGGGCTCAGCCAGATTGGATGGTGCTGAGTGTCATCCCTGTCATTCCCCCCGACCTGCGACCGATGGTGCAACTGGATGGGGGTCGCTTTGCTACCTCTGACTTGAATGACCTCTATCGACGAGTCATCAACCGCAACAATCGACTAGCCCGGTTGCAGGAAATTCTGGCACCTGAAATCATTGTCCGCAATGAAAAGCGGATGCTTCAGGAAGCTGTGGATGCCCTGATTGACAATGGCAGGCGAGGACGGACAGTCGTAGGGGCAAACAATCGACCCCTGAAGTCCCTCTCTGACATTATCGAAGGTAAACAGGGTCGCTTCCGGCAAAACCTGCTAGGAAAACGGGTGGATTACTCCGGACGCTCAGTGATTGTAGTCGGCCCAAACCTGCATATCCACCAGTGTGGTTTGCCCAGAGAGATGGCGATTGAGCTGTTTCAACCTTTTGTGATTCACCGCCTGATTCGTCAGGGTTTGGTGAATAACATCAAAGCAGCTAAAAAATTGATTCAACGGGGAGATCCCACTGTGTGGGACGTACTCGAAGAAGTGATTGCAGGTCACCCGGTGATGCTAAATCGAGCCCCAACTCTACACCGACTAGGAATTCAAGCCTTTGAACCTATTTTGGTAGAAGGTCGTGCCATTCAACTGCACCCCTTAGTCTGTCCAGCGTTTAATGCGGACTTTGATGGCGACCAGATGGCAGTACATGTGCCTCTATCCCTAGAATCCCAAGCAGAGGCTAGGTTGTTAATGCTGGCATCGAACAATATTCTCTCACCAGCAACAGGTCGCCCCATTATAGCACCGAGTCAAGATATGGTCTTGGGATGCTATTATCTAACCGCCAAAAATCCCAATGCAACCAAGGGAGCAGGTCGTTACTTTGCTAACCTCGAGGATGCAATCAAAGCCTACGAACAAAAGCAAGTACACCTCCATGCCTATATTTGGGTGCGCTATGACGGCATAGTTGACACAGACGAACCAGACAAGGAGATGATTTCTGAAGAATCTTCACCCGATGGTATGGTGAGCAAAGTCTACAAAAACCGGCGAGTGAGGGAAACAGCCGATGGTGAACTTATTTCCCAGTACATCCGCACCACCGCAGGTCGGATCATCTACAACAAAACTATTCAAGAAGCCCTATGGGGCTAGGTAAAAGGATTGTGACAGTTAACCAAAGTGTCCACTAATTTACCAAAATATTCCACTATTTGGTAGATTATAAGGATGGCACTCGTACCACTTCGTAAGGCGGTCGAACTTACGGGACTATCTAGGAACACTCTGAGGAAATATGCGGACGATGGAACGATCAAATGCGAAAAAACTCCAGGAGGAACAAGGTTTTTTGACACAGAAAGCCTGCTCAGTCTGGGGCGAAGACAACCAAGACAGCCAGCTACCATCTGTTACTGCCGAGTCAGCAGTAGCAAACAATTTGACGACCTCGCCAGGCAAATTGCCTACATGCACTCCCTCTTCCCGGAAGCGGAAATCATCAAAGACATCGGATCAGGTCTCAACTATAAACGCAAAGGTCTTAGAACCATACTGGAACGGCTTGTGCGAGGAGATCAGCTCACGATTGCTGTTGCCTGTCGAGACAGACTTACCAGATTTGGATTTGAACTCATTGAGTACTTGGTCAGTCTCAACGGTGGAAAAATCCTGGTTCTCGACCAACCTGAAAGTTGCCCCGAGGCTGAACTCACGGCAGATCTTCTCTCCATCATTCACGTCTTCTCCTGTAGAGTCCACGGACTCAGAAAGTACGGGACAAAAATCAAAGAAGATAAGAGTGTTCCTAAACTCTGAACAGCGTGCAATTATCCGCCACTGGTTTGGAGTGTCCCGTTATGTTTTTAATAAAACTGTAAAAATACTAGAAAATGGCGAAAACAAAGCTAACTGGTTTGCCATTAAAACTGAAATACTAAACAACCTTCCCGAGTGGTGCAAGACAGTACCTTATCAAATTAAATCCATAGCGATTAAGGATGCTTGCACGGCTGTCAGGGAAGCCAAGAAGAAGTATAAAAATACTGGCCAAATTAATCGGGTTAGGTTTAGGTCTCGAAGGTAGATTTTGGTAGCTAAAAAGTATCGGTAAGCATTTAGAATGCGCGAATTTAGAATGCGCGAATTTAGAATTAGGAAATTCAAGAGAATGTATAATTTAGAATGTATAATTTAGAATGTAAGATGTTCAAGCTGAGGGGGTGACATGAGCCCATAAAAGCTTACTATATAAGGCTTTGATGCCAATGATATCAGGGAATATACAGTCGTCAATTGACCCTCTTTTCATTTTATGGAAGCTCAAACCCTGATAACTGCATCCAAGGTCGCGCCCAAAACAGCATGTATCTTTTGATAACTGATGGGATTAAATTATTACCCAGTAAGGTTTTAAGCTTGCATGTACCCCCCCCCAGATTCTAAATTAACCCATTCTAAATTCTAAATTAATCCATTCTAAATTCTAAATTAACCCATTCTAAATTATTAATTAGTCATCCCCTTTAAAAGCATCATGGCAGATAAAAAAGCTCAAAAAGAATTAATTTTTTATAACCGGATTGTTGATAAAGGCCGGTTAAAAAAGCTGATATCTTGGGCCTATACCAAATACGGCAGTGCCCGGACAGCCCAAATGGCAGACAAACTCAAAGATCTGGGGTTCCGCTATGCTACCCAGGCGGGGGTTTCTATCAGTGTAGATGACCTGCAAGTGCCACCAGCTAAACGCCAGATGTTAGATGAGGCGGAAGCTATGATTCGTGCCACAGAAGGCCGGTTCACTAGGGGTGAAATTACTGAAGTTGAACGGTTTCAAAAAGTTATCGATACCTGGAACGGAACCTCTGAGGCTCTCAAAGATGAGGTCGTCCGTAACTTCAAAGACACAAACCCCCTAAATTCAGTGTACATGATGGCTTTTTCCGGAGCACGGGGTAACTTGTCTCAGGTGCGGCAATTGGTAGGTATGCGGGGTCTGATGGCTAATCCCCAAGGTGAAATTATTGACCTACCGATTAAGACTAACTTCCGGGAAGGCTTAACGGTAACGGAATACATTATCTCATCCTACGGAGCCCGCAAAGGCTTGGTGGATACTGCCCTGAGAACAGCTGACTCTGGTTACCTCACCCGTCGTCTGGTAGATGTTTCCCAGGACGTGATTGTACGAGACCTTGATTGTGGCACCACTCGGGGCATCAAAATCACACCGATGACCGATGGCGATCGCGTTTTAATTTCCCTAGCGGATAAGCTCTTAGGTCGAATTGTAGCAGAGGAATTGGTTCATCCAAAAACCGGGAAAGTAATTGCTAAACAAAACCAAGATGTATCTGATGAACTAGCCAAAGAGATTGAATCGTCTGGTATTAAAGAGGTAATGGTGCGATCGCCTCTAACCTGTGAAGCCCAGCGGTCAGTTTGCCAGAGATGCTATGGTTGGAGCTTAGCTCATGGGCACATGGTGGATTTGGGCGAAGCGGTGGGGATTATTGCTGCCCAGTCTATTGGGGAACCAGGAACTCAGTTGACTATGCGAACCTTCCACACGGGGGGTGTGTTTACCGGGGAAGTGGCACGCCAGCTCTCTGCTCCCATGAAGGGTGTAGTAAGCTTTGGTAAAAACCTACGTACCCGCCAAGTTAGGACTCGCCACGGTGACGACCGTCAACAAGTGGAACTAGCTGGGGATCTGATTTTGCAACCCACCAATGGCTCTGGCAAAACCTTTCCTTTAACAGCGGGCTCCTTGGTCTTAGTCAGTGATGGGCAAACAGTCAGCAAGGGTGATCTCTTAGCAGAAGTAGCCCTGAGTAAAAGCCGTCCTTCCACAGAAAAAGCGGCTAAGGATGTGGCATCGGACTTAGCCGGGGAAGTGCTATTTGCGGACTTAGTCCCTGAGGAAAAAACAGATCGACAGGGTAATACAACTCGGATTGCCCAACGTAGCGGTTTACTCTGGATTTTATCTGGGGACGTCTATAACCTACCCCCTGGTGCGGAACCAGTGGTGAAAAATGGGGATAGTGTAGAGATTGGGACAGTGCTGGCGGAAACTAAATTAGTCACACTCAACGGTGGTGTGGTGCGACTGACCCCAGGCAAAAGAGAAATTGACATTATCACCGCTTCCGTCCGCTTGGATCAATCACAGGTGAGAATGGAAAGCACGGGGGGTCGGGAACAATATGTGATTCACACCGCCAATAATCAGCACTTTTCCCTGAAGGCAACCCCTGGCACAAAGGTAGTCAACCACCAGGTGGTAGCGGAACTGATTGATGACCAATACTACACTAAAACCGGTGGCATTATTAAATATGCTGGTGTAGAGGTGGCTAAACGGGGTAAAGCCAAGCAAGGTTACGAAGTTACCAAAGGCGGTACCTTACTCTGGATTCCGGAAGAATGCCATGAGGTCAACAAGGATATTTCCTTGCTGCTTGTGGAAGACGGTCAATATGTGGAAGCAGGCACAGAAGTGGTTAAGGATATCTTCTGTCAGTCGTCCGGTGTAGTGGAAGTTGTCCAAAAAAATGACATCCTCCGGGAAATTGTGGTTAAGCCTGGGGAATTTCATCTGGTGGATAACCTGCCAGAGAACATGACCAGTGAGGGTCAGCTGATCTATCCCGGCTCCGAGGAGTTGCCAGGGATAACGGTAGACAACCTCTGTTATGGAGAAGCAGTGGATACACCTGATGGTATGGGACTGCTGCTGCGGCCAGTGACGGAGTTTGCTGTACCAGATGAGCCAGCGGTTCCCTCTCAGGCGTCCATTAATACCCAAGATTCCAACGAAGCTACCCAAGGAACCCAGATTGAATTGCGAGCCATCCAACGCATTCCCTATAAGGATGGAGAACGGGTCAAGTCTGTAGATGGGGTGGAATTACTCCGCACCCAGTTGGTATTGGAAATGAGCAACCCCGATGGTAGCAGTGACCATACTAGTAGTTCATCCCAGCTGAGTGCTGACATTGAGTTAGTTGCTACTGAGGAGGAGGAAGCCTCTGAGGATATGCGATTACAACTGGTGATCCTGGAGTCGTTGGTGCTTCGCCGGGATACCAATGCAGATCCGTTAGGGGGCAATACCAAAACCCGGGTTTTAGTCAAAGATGGGGACGAAATTCCTCCAGGTGCGGTAGTGGCTCGAACAGAAATTCAGTGCAAGGAAGCTGGTGAAATCCGGGGGATTCAAGAAGGATTGGAAGCCATTCGCCGAGTACTGGTGGTCAGGGATGCTGACCGAGTGACAATGCCGATTACCTCTCCTGCCACAGTTAAAGTAGGGGATTTGGTCGTTGGTACCAACACCTTAGCTGAAGGGACACCTGCTCAAGAATCAGGTCAGGTGGTTCAGGTAAGGGATGATGCCGTTATCCTGCGACTGGCTCGTCCATACCGAGTTTCTGCGGGGGCAATTTTGCAAATTGACAAGGGAGATTTGGTGCAGCGGGGTGATAACCTGGTGCTACTGGTGTTTGAACGGGCCAAGACAGGGGATATTATCCAAGGTTTGCCCAGGATTGAAGAACTACTAGAAGCTCGCAAACCCAAAGAAGCCTGTATCTTGGCCAGACGTCCTGGAGAAGCCCAGGTGATTTATGAAGAAGGCGAAACCGTTGATATCAAGGTCATTGAGTCAGACGGAGTCGTGACCGATTACCCGATTTCCCCTGGGCAAAATGCTATTGTTTCCGATGGTCAGCAAGTCGGTACCGCTGAACCCATCACCGATGGCCCAGCCAATCCCCATGAAATTTTAGAGATTTTCTTCAACTACTGTCTCGAAAAGAGAGGTGTCTACGAAGCGGCTTTAAAGGGATTGCAACAGGCACAGGCATTTTTGGTCAATGAAGTTCAGTCGGTGTATCAGTCTCAAGGCATTGATATTGCTGATAAGCATATTGAGGTGATTGTTCGTCAGATGACCTCTAAAGTGAGGGTAGACGATGGTGGTGATACCACTATGCTACCAGGAGAACTCGTGGAGTTGCGGCAGATTGAGACAGTGAATGAAGCAATGGCGATCACTGGTGGTGCCCCAGCTCAGTATACACCTGTACTACTGGGAATTACCAAAGCATCCCTTAATACCGATTCATTTATCTCTGCTGCCAGCTTCCAAGAAACTACTCGTGTGCTGACAGAAGCAGCGATCGAAGGTAAATCTGACTGGCTCAGGGGTCTGAAGGAGAATGTCATCATTGGACGTCTGATTCCCGCAGGGACTGGCTTCAATGCTTACCAAGAGAGCAATCTTGGTAGTCCAGAACCAGAATTCGACCATGGGAGTAGCATGGTCTATGGCTATGGTGAACCCGCCGATAGTGCTGAATTACAGCAAGGCAACCTGCTTGATGATAACACAGCCCGTGTTTACAGCTTAGATGAGGAGAGTGATTTGGCTGCTGATCCTAGCAACTTAGACCTCTTGAATGGAAATTTTCCAGAATAAGATTGAACTTACCCCTGGATAAATCCTGGGAAAAACAAGGGCGTCTGATCATGAGCTTTTTAAAAGCTTTTCATCAGACGCCCTTACGGTATTATTTAGTATGATTCATTCCTATCACCAGACTTCAAGCTAGCTGTATGCTTAGGTCTGGATGCAGCCGCTCATCGGGTTTCCACGGGGATTACAAGGTGCGGAGGCAACCCTGGGCACACAGCCCCCAATGATTTATAATACACCGGTGCTGGACTAACGTAGTGTCATATTAAAATAAGAAGAAGGGGTTATAAACATGACAACTGTCAGTAAAAGTGAAAAACTCAAGGAAATACAGGAAGCCTATAAAAATAGTAATAAAATGGCTTATGAGTTGTGTAGAGTATTTGAACAGGTCTGGCAAGTTGCTCCAGATGAATCAGCCTTAGCAATAGCCAATAAGATTATGTCAAAAGACATATCTTATTTTATGTTTGTGTTTGATTTGGACACCGAGGAAGGTTATAGCGAAAAGCTCAAACAGGCTAGCAAGGAATCATTTAGAAGTCGTAGAGAATGGCGTCAAAAATTAGAAGACTTAGAAGAAAAAAAACAGCTGGAAGCAGAAGAAGAGGAAGTTAAGGAAAATTTGTTAAAGTTACTAAGTGATTCTAGCGCTGATACTGATAGCAATATCAGAGAAAATTTATTAGATATAGTAAAAGCTTGTCTTTGATTAAACCAGACCATTACCCGGCTCTATACATTTTCGGTTTTAGGGATTGCTGTTCCCTTTGCTATAGAACAGGTATGTAAGCATTCAGCTGTCAGTAGTCAGCCGTGAGCTAAAGGCTCACGCTACTTGAGGTGCTTTGTGGCACAGGCTTCGACCCTGGGACTTTCCGTTTTATTCAAAAGCTGTTCGGTGTAGCTCGCCCATAACTACCTCAAGTAGCACCTCAAGTAGCGCATAAGCTGATAGCTGATAGCTGAATGCTTACGAATTAATCGGGCGTTGCGTCAGTCTTTGAATGAATATTCGTAGAGTGGGCATCCTGCCCGCCCCAAAATAAGCATGAAACTGGCAAGATGCCAGTTCCACCAAGATGCCTATTCCACAGGTGCGCGCCCGAACGCGCCCCACGTCGGCTTTGCCGATAGGTGCGACCCAAGGGCGAGTAAATCGCCCTTGGGTCGCACCAAAGCGCGAATTTAATAATTAGATGCGGAAAGCGCACCTAAACACTCTTAAAATCATTCCATTATTAAGCAACGCCATTAATCGTGGGTTGTATCGCTCCAAAGATGGCCATTTAATTAATGCCGACCGTAATTGGTGCATGGAATATTGGTCGCAAAAGTAAGCACAATGGTTTTACCGGAGTGTCTAGAGGTTGCTTGGCACAACCAACAAAACTTTATGTTCTGTGAATCCCCGTCCTTCAGGTCCCGGAGCTGTCAACCCTTGGCTTAACGACTGCAATCAGAAAAGCGATCGCTTTTCTGAAATCTCAACTAAACAGGATTAGCCAGTGATTAGCCTTGAGTCTTAGCAGTGATTGTGATCCCCTTTGCTGCCCAGTGTTGCGTCAGTGCTGACTTCCAAATGTAAACTTTTGTAAATATCTGCATAATTTCCTGAGCTTGACCTGATACTTACTTGGATGGTGTAGTTGTAAACTTTTGTAAATAAATTATGGAATTTGCTGGATTCTCTGTTGAGTCTTTGATAAAATTTACAGCCCTTGTAAGTTTTCCATGGTGCTGATCAAACCAGGTCTAAGCTAATACACATTTACTTGGCATTAGCTGATTGGTTGCAATGTGATTGACGGTGAACAGTCAACGGTTGACTGTCAACGATCAACTGTAACGTTGATGCTTTAGCCACAGTCTGTAAGGGTTTACAAGTTTTATATCAAGGAAGGCAAGCAAATGGCGCAGGGTGCGTTTTATCAAGAAGATGAACTTTTATTAGAAGCAGTAAAGCTCTGGGATTTAGACAATTTATATATAGATATAGGCGAACAAAAACAGAGGGAAACCCAGAATAAAACCACACTTACACCAGTATAAAAAGTGTGCTTGAGAGGATTGCTTTGTGGCTACTCCCCAAAAAAAATAGCTGAGACTCTCCATCGGAGCTCTAACTCAATCGCTGTTGCCTTGACTAGGGGATTGTATCGATATGTCGAAGCACTAACTAATCGAGAATTAAATAGCCTCACTAACTGGAAAGACGTCCCTAACTGGCTAGAAGTTGCAGGATATAAAATGCCTCATTACCACCACGATTGGGGGGAAGCACCATAAATTTCTGCTTTCTATGGACGCACTAATCAACTCAATCAACTGCAGCAATGGATTAGTAAAAAGCAATACTCACTAGTAGCCATTCTCGGTATAGGAGGGATTGGTAAAACCACTCTGGCTGTCAAACTTGCAAACAACCTTCAGGGGGAATTTGAGTATATTATTTGGCGTAATCTGCGCCATGCTCCACCCCTGAAACAACTGCTAGTAGAGCTGATTCAATTCCTATCTCACCAGCAATCATTCAATTTACCAGAAGACATAAACGCTCTTATTTCTAGCTTGATAAAATGTTTACAAGAGCATCGGTGTCTGATCATACTCGATGACGCAGAGCAGCTTCTAAATCCTGGCGCTATAGCTGGATACTATCAAGCCAACTATGAGGATTATGGTCAGCTATTGAGACGAGTAGCCCAGGAAAAACACCAAAGTGCTTTGCTGCTGATCAGTTGGGAAAAATTTTTACAACTAGAGTTACTGGAGCAAAAAAATAACACTACTGCTTCATTAACCCTGAAGGGTTTACCTACAGAAGAAGCTGAAAAAATTTTAGTAGATAACGGTTTGTTTGGAAATACGGAAGAATGGGAAACCTTGATTAGCCGTTATCGAGGCAATCCCTTAGCCTTAAATTTAGTAGCGACAACAATTGAAAAATACTTTAATGGCAGTGTCTCGAAATTTTTAAGCTTGAATGATGTCTTTGTTCCTGAGCCAATCAGGTTAATTTTAATTGCACAGTTGAATCGCTTAGATAAGTCAGAAAGAGAAGTAATAAAGTATCTAGGTACAAGCACTACACCGGTTTCCCGGGAACAATTGCGGCAGGATATGACCATTAGCTCGGATTCAAAACTAATCAATGTTTTACAATCCCTCCAGAGGCGCTCACTGATTGAGACATTCACCGACATTAGTCAAACTTTTTTCACCCTATCCCCTGTAGTTAGTTCCGTGATTCTTAGTATTAAGTAGTCGGACAAAATTAGGTTTAACTGTCAAGATAGGGAACAGGGAACAGGGAACAGGGAACAGGGAACAGTATTAACTTTTGGTGGGTTTATAAAAGTTAATACTGTTCCGTTTATTTATTTCCAGGTACTTACTTGAAAGGGCAAAAGGCAACAGGAGAGAGGGAAGAGTGTGGAAAGTCTGGGAAGTGTGGGGAGGGTGGGGAGAGAAGAAGGTATATTTACCCTATTCCCTATTCCCTATTGCCTATTCCCTATTCCCTGGTCGCAGCGCTATAACAATTGACCTGAAATTTACTTACAAACTAAGTCATTAATAGCAGAGGATTTCTGCAATGGCGAAATTCCAGCCAAATCCAAAATCTGGGGAATCAAGTCTTCTCGCCGGACTGCCATCATGTGAACACCCTGGCACAGTTGCTGTGCGAGCTTAACTTGCTCAGCGGCAATTTTTATCCCTTCTTGTAACTGATTATCTGCTGCTGCTAGCCGATCAATAATCTCGTCAGGGATATTAACCCCTGGAACTTTTTTATTAATAAACTTAGCATTTTTAGCGGATTTGAGCAAAAATATCCCTGCTAAAATTGGCTTATTAGTACCAGCCGCAATCTGATCCATAAACTTCTCTAGGCGATCAAAATCGCAAATGAGCTGGCTTTGGAAAAACTCTGCTCCCGCTTCCAGTTTCTTTTCAAACCGACTTTGTAAGCCTGACCAACTCTTGAGCTGGGGGTCTACTGCTGCACCAGTAAATAAATCAGTTGCTTGATCAGTAAGGGGCTTATCATTGAAATCAACCCCTTGATTTAGCTTAGTAATTAGTTGCAATAGGCGTACTGATTCCAAATCAAATACACTTTTAGCATCAGGATGATCACCTGCTTTGACTGGATCACCAGTTAGGGCGAGAATATTACTGATACCTAAAGCGTTAATACCCATCAAGTCAGCTTGCAAGGCGATGCGGTTGCGATCGCGACAAGCCACCTGACAAATTGGTTCAATTCCCTGCTGGCGTAAAATCACCGAGGCTGCCCAAGACGACATCCGCATGACTGCCCTAGAGCCATCAGTGATATTGATAGCATGGACTCTATCTTTGAGGGTTTGAGCCATTTTGACCATGTGAGCTGGGTTACCCCCCTTGGGTGGTGCCACTTCTGCAGTAATCAAAAATTCACCGGACTCAACGGCAGTGCGAAACGAATTCTTAGTGGGGTTAGTCATTGGTTATGGTATTTACTTATCTCCAGGAATTAGGTTACAGCAATGAACCCTAATGCAGTTTTCACCCTGGACAAGGTCTGGTTTGCGATCGCTTCCGCTTTTTGTCGCCCCTCTCGCAACACGCCCTCAAGATAGCCCTGCTCTGACCTAACATCGTGATACTTCTGTTGAATCGGCTTGAGCGCTTCAATTGTTATTTCTGTCAGTAAGGGCTTGAATTTACCCCAACCCATATCCCGACATTCTGTAGCCACCTCTTCCTTTGTTTTCCCAGAAAGCAGGGTATACAACGTTAGTAGATTATCACATTCCGGGCGTTCTGGGTCATCAAACCATAAGCCTCTAGTTGGGTCAGTTTTACAGCGCTTGATTTTCTTTTGAATCTCCTCAGGGGAGTCAAGCACGTTAATCCTGCTCAACTCGGATGGATCAGACTTAGACATTTTGCGCCTGCCATCAGTGAGACTCATGACACGAGCACCCGTTTGCCGGATCATAGGCTCTGGCAACTTTAGCACAAGTTTCTCCTGACTGCCAAACTTGTCATTAACTCGGATAGCGATATTACGAGTCAGTTCGATGTGTTGCTTTTGGTCCTCTCCCACTGGAACTTTATCGGCATCATAAAGTAAAATATCCGCTGCCATCAACACTGGGTAGTCCAGTAAGCCAGTACTGACATTTTCCCCTTGTTTTACCGCTTTTTCCTTGAACTGGATCATTCGCTCTAGCCAGTTAAGAGGAGTAATGCAGTTGAGCAGCCAAGCTAGTTCACTGTGGGCAGGGATATGGGATTGTACGAAGATAGTAGAGCATTCTAAATCAATCCCGCAGGCTAAGTAGAGGGCAGCAATGCTTAAGGTATCTTCTGCTAGAGTTGCTGGGTTATGGGGTACAGTAATAGCATGTAAATCAACTACACAAAATAGATTATCATACTCACTTTGACCTTCGACCCAGTTGCGGATAGCTCCAAGATAGTTACCCAGGTGAAGATTGCCAGTTGGTTGAACTCCAGATAGAACGCGCTGTTTACCCATGTATGATCTAGTGATTGCTTAAATCGGTTTGCCGAAACGGTATCAGTGTAATCCCATTTTCCCACTGCTTAGGCTAAATTTGGATTATTTTCGCCATTGCTAGGTCGTGAACCCAGCCATCAGTTCAGCCATCAGTTAAAATTTTTTGCCATTTATTGCAGCTTGGATGAGAAGATAGTGGTGTAAAGATTCTTAATATTTTCTTAATCGGACTTATAGCATGGCAGAAATTCAGTTCTCTAGAGGCATCAAAGAAGAAGTTGTACCCGATATACGTATAACTCGCTCGAAAACTGGTCAGACTGGCACTGCAACCTTTTATTTTAACAAGCCTCAAGCTATCGATAAAGACTTTAAGGAAGATATCACCGGAATGTACATGGTTGACGAAGAAGGTGAGATTTCTACCAGTAAGGTTAATGGCAAATTTGTTAATGGTGAACCAATGGCTATAGAAGCAACTTACATAATGAAATCTCGAGAGCAGTGGGATCGTTTCATTCGTTTTATAGAACGGTATAGTGAAGAAAATGGACTTACTAAATCCAAACAGGATTAAGCTGAGTCTTGAGTGCTGGGTACTAAGTCTGGTTTACAGGGTCTGGTTTACAGCTAACCGTCAACCGTCAAAAACGCTTAAGCATATGCGCGAAGCGCACGCGTGCGCGTTCAGCCGTGTCACGGCTGAACGCGAACAGCGGTCAGCCGTAAGCAGACTTAACTCAGATTAAACGAAGGCTTACCTCTTTCATTCAAAAGCTGTTCGCGTAGGGTGCCCGTAGCGCATTAGCTGATAGCTGATAGCTGATAGCTTACAAAAAAGCTTAGTACTCAGCACTATACCCAAGTCAGATGTCGCTGATTTCCTTAGTAATTACATTAATCGGAGGAGAACAATACACACAAAGCTCATTAGCAATCGCTACCGCTTCTTCAGGGGTTTTATCTAAATACATTGCGGTCAGAGCATAATCTTGTCCAGCACCAATGGCACCAAATTCATTAATTTTATCCACGAGATAGCCATCACTGATACAAAAAATATCCCTTTCTACTGCTAACAAATATTCATTTCTGCGACCAAAGGTATCGTCTTTATCCTTTGCCCAAGCATAAAATTCCACAATAAAATCCAGAACAGCCTCAACGGTAGGAGCTGCTGGAGAATGGTTTCTGGCAAATATTTGCATGAAACTCAGTTCCATGGTATATCCCACGCCGCCAATAATCATGTTATTGATTTCAAATAGCTTGCCCCACTCATCCCCAGTGACCCGGTGAGTTTGCTTGAGGTATCCTGACAGCCGAATGCTGTCGGAGGCAAAAACTAGTTTATCAGGGTATTTTCTGGCAGCCACAACGCTCATAAGTTGCTCCTAATGGTTTTAGTGGATGATTACGATCAAACAGGCACCGATATAGCAGTCATTAACAACCCAGTTTAGACCTTATCCATGGTAACCAGTTCATTTATTGAAATAGGGAACTTCGGATCCCAGAACAGAAAACAGAAGGACTTTTCGCAACTTTACACAAGTTAATACAGCAATGTTGATTTTTGTCGAGGTACTTATGGATCACAGCTGCCCAAGAAAAATACCTGGCAGCTGATCGCTGGAGTTCGATTCATGAGCAACCGCGACCCTGAGCCAGCTAAGGCATCACCCAAGCCACAGGACGGAGCGATCGCCGAGAGTTCAAAGTACTGACTAACCAATATGCACCTGAATCAGTAAAGTCAGTCAACTAAAAAAAAGTACCCTTTTGGGTACCGTCATCCTCTAAGAGGATTTCTTAGAGTGTTATTAACGAAGCCGGAGCAATGGCTCAAAGGATTTTTACTCCTGAGAAATTGTTCCTGTTCCGTTAGTTTAAGTTTAGAACAATACTAGCATGAGCAATAGTAATAGTGAACTTGAGCAAGGATTTGAGAATCCTCCCGAACTAGAAAACTCTGGGATGAGTGAGGATGAATACGAAGAATCCGCTGATTATCTTGAGGAACCTGAGAACTTAGGTGACTTTGAGAGCGCCTCGACAGAAGCTGAGGAAAGCGAGTATATGGAGTTCGATGAGACCTTGTTGCAAATCAAGGCTGATGTTGAGACCCAGCTTTCCCAGGCAGTGGCGCAAACTAGCGACGCTGTCCAGGCAGAAAATGTCTTTGAAGGTGCTGGAAACATTCAGGGTATTGGCTTAGGGATATCTGAAGATCCCAGCCAGAGCTTAGCTCCTGGCGCTGCCAGCCTGAATTTATATGTTGCTGAACCGGTGTCAGTGGATGAAGCGAAGGCTGCCCTAGTGGATTCAATGGGGATTTCAGCAGCTAGCAGTGACGATATACCGGTGAATGTAATTGTCACCGGAATCATTGATGCTCAGCCCCATCGCTTCAAAATACGTCCTGCACCAGGAGGAGTTTCAGTGGGTCACACCCGGGTAACAGCTGGCACTTTAGGTTGTCTGGCTCGTGGCCGTCGTGCTCCTCGAAACGGGCGTCTTTTGATGCTCAGCAATAACCATGTGATTGCCAACTCCAACAATGCCAGCTTTCGAGATCCAATCATCCAACCTGGTCGCTTAGATGGTGGTCGTAGCCCTCGGGATCAAATCGCGATTCTAGAGCGCTTTGTCCCCATCAACTTCCGAGGTGGAAGGAACTATGTGGACGCTGCTACCGGTTGGTGCTGGCCATCTCGTGTGCGGAAAGAACTTGTCTATGTGTCCGGGGGCAGTCCTCGTTATTTCCGCGTGAGCAGCCGGATTGTTGCTTGCCGTCGCGGGATGATAGTTGGTAAGTCAGGTCGTACCACGCAACTAACCCGTGGACAAGTTACTGATTGTAACGCCACTATCCGCGTTAATTATGGCGGCGGCCGGGTGGCGCTGTTTGCCGATCAGATTACCATTCGCGGCACTAGCGGCAACTTCAGTGCAGGGGGTGATTCTGGCTCTCTGATTTGGACTTACGACAGTCGCCGTAATCCAGTCGGTTTACTCTTTGCTGGTGGCGGTGGTTTGACCTTTGCCAACAAGATAACTCGAGTTGTGGCAGCATTAGATATTAATCTATACACCTAACACTTGAGTGGGCTTGGCTGGGACTCTGCCCTCACCTGAGCCTCAGCTAACCTTCTGTCCACCATGGCTTCTAAGCTGTTAGGCATTTTTAATGCCTAACAGCAAAACAGAAGGCATTTGGCATTTGGCAGAAGTAAGGAGGACAAAGGATATACTCCAATCCTCCAAAAATCTCTGAAACCTATAGCGCTGCGCTCTCGTCTCTTTACACTATGATGGGGATTTTAGCTAACAGCTAAAACTCCACAGTGATTTGTAAATACGAGAGCGCTGATTGCTATATCGATAGCAATCAACTAGATCAATCCAAGTCAAAGCATTACTAGGTATCGGTTTTAGCTTTTGTCGGCTCGACAAATGTCTCCGTACCCCTAAGCACCTCTTAGTTATGTCCGATGGAGAAGTGAACATGAATATTACAGAGAAATCTGACAAAATAAAAGTATTAGTTCTATTACTGACGGCCAGTTTAACGGTCATGAGTTGCACTATGTCTAATGGTTCAGACTTCGGCTCCCCCCCTACTGACAAGGCCTCACCGGTTGAAGAGGCTGCGGTGGATTACATTGGAGAGGATCAAGAAGTGGCTAATTCAGAAATCGAGAAGGTTAAGCAATCCCACGAGCAGCGCTTATTAGCGATAGATGGGGTGACAGGGGTTGGCATTGGACAAGACCCTCAGGGCAATCAGGTAATTACTGTTTATGTCCTCAATGCCGAAGTGCAAAAAAAAGTCCCCCAAGAGCTTGATGGATTTATGGTGCAAACCGAAATCACCGGTGAAATTAAGGCATTCTAAATCGGGGTTGACAACCGCCTCAGCTTTGGAGATAGTGCTGGCTAGGGTCAAATAGCTTCCTGGTGGAGGGATTTGTGTGGCGGGGTTTCCGAGTTCCCGATTCCCGATTCCCGATTCCCGATTCCCGATTCCCCTACACAAGATTACCAAGACCAGCCATTAAGCCGCGACAGACACCAGTCAGGAAATCTAAGTCTAGGGTATCAATGCGATCGCTTGGTTTATGGTAATGGGGATTGCGCAGAAATGCTGTATCGGTTACCATCAAAGCTCGATAACCTTGGTCCCAAAATGGAGCGTGGTCACTGAGTCTGGTCTGAGGAACGATTACCCCTCGTAATGGTACTGGTAAGCACTGACAAGGGATCCCAGCTTGGCGGATAAAGCGAGCTAAATGCCTAAAGTCAAGGATTGTTGGCAAGTTTCCCACTAAAGCAATGAAGTCCCCCTGATTGGGGTAAAAGTATTTTAGTCCTGGTGGGTACCATTGGGAATTGGGAGTGCGATCGCAATACCCTAACATTTCCAAAGACAGCATTAACCGCAAGGGTTGCTGTTGTTCTTTTAAATAGGCAGCATAGGCAGCACTTCCGAGCAATCCATACTCTTCCATATCAAATGCTACTAGTCGGACTGGGTGTGTAGGCGCTTGAGTGGCAAAGGCTCTAGCTAACTCCAAGAGCACCGCTACACCGGTAGCATTATCATCTGCTCCTGGGCTTCCAGGTACCGCATCATAGTGAGAGCCAATTAAAATCGGAGCAAACTGTTGCGGTCTCGCCTCTTTTGCCGGTAGATTCAGAATCAGATTATGATGGGTTTTGCCCGACACCTGAAACTTGTGAATTTCAACGCTTCCCCACTGTTCTAATTCTTGGCGGATGTACTCCTGGACATAGAAATGTCCCCCAGATGCCATATACGGATCGCGATCGCGTACTATCTGACTGAGGTGGGTGATTAGACGTTCTTTTAGATCCAAAGTAATGTAATCAGGCAGAAGATTATCATCTAATCTTACCATCTGGGGATTTGGGCGATTGAGTGGTAAAGGCATAGGCTTTGGGCAACAGAACCGCTACACCAGTACCATGATTATGTCCTCAGGTGATTTCCGGGTAACCGATTGTAGTCAAAATCCCTGATTATGGGATATAATTAGATTAAACTATTCCGATATTTTTTCTCGTGTCCAGGTAGATTCAGCATTACATGGTGATGGCTTCTAGCCAACACTTGATTCTCCTGGATTTCGAGACTTCCTAATTTTTTTAATTCTGAGCAGATGGACTGCGACCCAAAGAAATGCCCCCCATCTCCCATATACAGATTGCGATCTACAGCGTTTGTATATGGGTTGTAAACACACTTCTTGTAAAAAAAGGCAGCTATGCTGAAGTAAAGGAGTAAGGTTTCAAGGGGAATGTTTTTTGATAACTAATTATCCGGACATGATATCAAACAGCTTTGAGGAGATGCACCCTGACAACAAGGCAAAAGGTAACAGGCAAAAGGCAACATTAGGAAAGAGATATGAAGTTCCTTATTCCCTACTTCCTCCTCCCAGCCCTATCCTTAAAATTACTAGTTAAAATTACCGTAAGCATTCAGCTATCAGCTCTCAGCTATCAGCTCTCAGCTATCAGCTTTGAGCTTTTAAATAAAACAAGTAAGCATTCGTTTAATCTTTGTTAAGTCAGCTGACGGCTGACGGCTGACGGCTGAATGCTAACGGCTGAATGCTTACAAATTACCAAAGCGATCGCTTACCAATGATTATGCGATTCTCTGCAAGATACCCTACGGGATTCTCTGACAGAGACCCTAAGGGATTGACCTAAGGTCACGCTACGCGATGAAGCGAACGCGCCCCGCGTGGCCTTAGGCCTCAGCTTCCGCGCTTGTGCGATCGCTTTTTTTTATTATCCCTAAAACTCCCCAAAAAAAACTTTTCAAAACCCTTGACAAATACAATCATAATCATTACTATTATTTATATAAACCTAACGAGTTCAAATTTTGATCTATGTCAAAAGACTTTAAGTCAAACTTCAAGAAACAACCTGTTGAGCACACTCTGAAAGGCTCTCGTGAAGCAGTAATCTATAGTATGCAAATGCTTTATAAATTGGGCTATGGGTCGATTGCGGAATGGACTCCTCTTGAGGCGACTGAGGTTCCAGGGGAAGTGATTACTAAAATGATGAAGTATTGGCTGTTGCCATAACACTTTAAATTTCTGGGGGGGTTTCCCCCCCCCTGGCAAAGGCTCCGGTCTGTTACTATAGCTTGGCCTTTGGCCAATTACATCGGATTACATCAGGTTGGGTTTGAAAACTCATTGACATAGATCATTTAAATAGCCGTGGATAGTATTTCTACGGCTATTTTTTTTTACTTTTGGTAGCGCTATTTTATTCCCAGTAATCAACTTTATGTAAATATTAATTTTTGTAAACAATATAAAAGATACGGAATTTTATAGTATAATTGATTTAAATGCTAACCGTTATATAAGTTAGGTTTCACTAAGATAAGCTTAACTATTAGTTTGATTATGAAGCTTGATACTCTTGTAGATTTTGGATCAATTGTCGGAGCTTTTTTGGCTGCAATAGGCTTCCTAGTTTCTTTAAGACAATTCAAGCTCAGTAGAACCATGTCTTATATGCAGCACTTGAGTGATCCCTCAATGATTGAAACAAGGGTTGATGTGGATGCTTGGTTAGACTCTTCAGATGATGATAACGCTCGCCTACTTCAGCTACAAGAAGATACTGAATTGCACATTAAAGTAAAAGTTTTCCTGAGTTTCTGCAATCAGATTTCTATTGCTTACCGATTTGGAGCAATTCACAATAAGATGGCATTTGATATTTGGAATCCTTTTATACCTTATTATTGGGACAGGTTAAGATTTTATATTGCTTGGCGACGTTCTCAGGGATATAGCATAGGTCATAACTTAGAAAAATTTGCCAGAGACATACGAAGTTTTAATATAAAATAGACATCTCCAATCCAAAAAAGCAAAAATTGTATTTTTTTTTATGTTATATTAAAATTTAATAACCCTTGCGCGCAGCACTACAAGTTATGAGTATGACAAATTACAATCAGGTACTTAATCAAATTCATTCTCTTAGTCTCTCTGACCAACTACGATTACTAGATGAATTAAAAGTCTTAGTTAATCAAGCGATAGAAGTAGAAGGAGATGAAGAAACCATTCCAATCACAGAAATTGTTCAAAGTCAAGAAGCTTGGTAAAATTATCGCTCCGGTAACGATAAAGGAATTTCATCTAAAGATTTAAAACGTAAGTTATTAGGAGAAAAGTTTGATTGATAGACAAAGGAATGCAGCAAGGTCTTGGAGCTTTACCCCAACACCTCACTCCTCCCTCTTCTCTACTCCCGACTCCCGACTCCCTATTCCCTATTCCCGCTCCTGCTTACAAAAATCATGAGCCTTATTGTTAATCTTATCAAGAATATCAGTTACCTCAGCTGGAGGATTAGGCATCAGATAAATTTCCCGTAATGCATCTGACCAAAGTTGTTTGTCGATGAAATAGTTAACTCGTTCCAAAGCAATCTTTTCAGCAGTTGCATCTTTAGCTTTCAGATTACTTTCTAATTCATTTAACTCAGTGGTGACTTGATTACGCTTTTCGTCATCCATTAGACGAAAACTTTTCTTAGTAGGAAGTTCGTCTAAAGGAATTGTATTCCGCCAAAAGTAAGCTTTACCTGGTTGTAAGGGCTTGCCTTGATAAAGGATATTAGTGGTAGTAGGCTCTAAGGGTTGCTCCCACCATTGTTGATTACTACGCATTTTACGCACCTCAATACCTTTCATTTCTCCTTGCCATAGGAATAGGGGTTGCTCACTCCAAATTTCTAAGCTTCCTTTATGATTAGAATTCGGGTCAATATCTGATAGCTGACCAGGGGTGAGCATGCAGAGAGTTTGCTCGCTAGGATTATCATCTGTTGAGTTACCTCTTGTGCCCCCTTTACCTTTCTTCCTTCGCAATCTCTCCCAGATATCACCCCATTTTAACGTAATTAGCTGGCCTTGAGACTGGGATAACTGCTGATCAGACTGAGGTCTTTTTACTATTGCATTAATAGGCAGTGCAGAAGAACAGACTAGCACGACCATTGTTAGTAATAGTGTGGATTTGTTCTGAATTATTTTAGGCATAATATGCTTCCTGACTGATAAGTTAATGATTAAATAAAGCATTTATCGCAGTTATGATAATTGCTATATTTGACTAGGGATCCCCCCTAACCCCCCTTAATAAGGGGGGAACTTGATTCGATTCAAACATTCCCTTAATCAGGGGGGGAGCTGATTCGATTCAAACATTCCCTTAATCAGGGGGGAACTTGATTCCAGTAAACCATTCTTTTCTATTGCCTTTTGCCTTAACAGAATAAGCTTTGTAATCATGAGTAGAATAATTGCTATAATGTTCCCGATTCTCGATTCTCGATTCCCTACTCCCTACTCCCTACTCCCTACTCCCTACTCCCTACTCCCTACTCCCTACTCCCTACTCCCTACTCCCTTTGCGTAATGCTATAGATACTAAAAACTACTAAAGGCATCAAAGTAGGTAGCAGCACCTTCAAGGAGATATAAACTTGTAGTGAAACCAAGCAATAAACTAACCAACAAAGCAAGCAAGCATTACCTAGATTGCTAAACCACCATTGCTGTTGCTCGGGATCATCCTGTTTAATTAACCTAAATCCTTTACCTAAAACAGCGGTTAGCAAAATCATCAAGGCATTAGGAATTGGTATCACCAGATGCTGGGAAAAAAGATGGTGGGCGATGTAACTATGGGCTTCACCACCAGTAAATGATGATTTGCTATCGAACCAGTCTCGCCAACCCTGTGAACCACGCCAGAACGCTACCGGAAGGGGAAGCAGATTATTATCTTGCCCTTCTTGATCGACTCCCGCTTCTTTATATCCTCCTGAAGCAACAATCACAATGGTCTGGTTAAGGCTGAGACCATCAGCTAGAGCATCTCCAGAACAGGAGCCTAATAACTCACAAGCAGAAATTCTTTGATAAACTTGCTCTGGAGGGAGGGAATAGTCAATAATCGGTTGAAACCATTGTAAGAAATATGCGATCGCAGGACGTTTTACCCTCCCCAACCAAGCCAGTTGTGTATTAGTTTGTGTATCGGCTTGTGTATGGGAACCATTAACCAAATCAATCACTGAAGTCCTAAATTTCTGATTACTGTCTTGAAGCTCAGGTAATCCCATCGCTAATTGAGTAGTGCCGGAATCTTGATCACGTAAACAATAGGAAAGGACTAGTAAATAGCTAAACGGACAACTTTGATCACACTTATTGCTAGGTAACTCTACATACCAATCATAGGTTGTAATATCTCCCTCCATGGTTTGATTGAGGTTAGCAATTTGAGCACTCACCCCATAATAATCAGCAGGATGCTCAGCTTCAATTGCTGCCCAAACTAACCACGTATTCCTGTTAATCGCTTCAGTAATTGATTGCCGTAACTGTTTACTATTATCGGGCTGTTGTTTGTCTTGATCTAAAATATAATCAAACCCAATTATCCGAGCATTACTGGTAACTAATTTATCCAATATACTTGCTAAGTAACCATAATCCATATACCTGCCATCAACCAATTTAACGTTGTCCTGTTCAAGAGACTTGTTATCAATTTGAACTAACCGAACTGGAGACTGAACTGGAGAAGGATTAGCTTGCCACTGCACCTGCTGAGTAACCTGACGGTAACCAGCTTGTAACAACAGACGAAATTCTAGCAGTAAATCCTGAACAGGTGGGATTAAACTAACGGTTAACCATGCCGATAACCAAAGGGCTTCTTTCTTAGTAGGTAACCAATTTCTGAGACTGTGCCCTAAACCAAATGGTTCCAAACGAAACAGTACTGATTGGGGATGGCGAAATAAGGTAGGGATTAGGTAAGCAGAAGGATAGGTAAGATTTTGTTGGTCTTTGAGAAAAGCACAAGCATCCCTTAGGGCTTCATGAACATCCTTATACTCAGCCAAACTGTTGAGAAACTGGACAATAAAAACTTGAGCAACCTGATTGTGAATAGGTTCTGCCATTACCGCCACTTGAGGTAACCCTAAAGCAATTAGGGATTCCGCAATTGAGATACCATCACAAGAATTAAAAATAGCAAACTTCAGGCCATTAGCTATCCCTTGTTGGAGGGATTGTTTAATCTCATTAATTCCTAGAGAAGCATCAGGAGCAATATGTAATTCCCCACCAGTAAAGGCAGTTTCATTACTATGTCCAGCAAAAAATAAAATATCCCAACCCCTAGGATTAGTAATTTCCTTAACGATTTCTTGCTTAAGAGTACTAGAGTCTTTTTCTGGTTGCCAACCAATAAATTTGATTTCAGCCAGCTTAGACAGGTGAGCTAACGCCTTGCGGTCTTCTTCAAAGTCTAATCCTTTTTCATCACCCAATATCGCCAAAACTCTGGCTCGGCGACGGATACGAGTCATAATTTTATTATGACTAATTCCAGCATTGATAGTTTTAGAAACCCGAGCAATCCGGATAGTTCCGAATCCCGATAAATTCGTCCTAGTAGTAGTACTAATTTCCCAAGCTTCCCAAGGTAAGCGAGTTAATTCAGGACAGTTACAGGTGAGGAAAATATCAACCCAATACCGACGATTACTAGACGAATCCGTAGCTGCCTTAGCAATTTCCTCACGAATCTCATATAACTCTCCATCCCGTAACCAACTATGAAATATTGATAAAAACCTAGCTTCTGCTTCCCGCAACAGGCCAGCGGGATCTTTCATAACGGTAAGTCTACCACTTTTTGGGACTTTTACTCGCAAATTTTTGTAACAATTAATGTAAGCCTGTTTCCAGTCTTGGTAACCTTGATCAAGGTCTTGAGGATAATCTACTATGGCAGCAATAGTCTTACCGTTTTCCCAAGATAACTCAAAGTTACAACCTGACTTTATTTTGATGACTTTAAGGTGGAAAATTTTACTTTTCATGTTACTTATAGTAGTCAGCGGTCAGTGGTCAGCGGTCAGCGGTCAGCGGTCAGCGGTCAGAGCCGGTGGGTGGAATGGGCATCTTGGTGGAATGGGCATCTTGCCCGTTTCATTTCCGACGGGCTGTCTCAACCAGGCGCTCAGAGGTGGAAAATCAGGGCGAGCCCTTGGGTGGTGCGTTACGGGGCGGGCTGTCCCAACACTGGCGCTCGGTGTTGAACATGACGGCAAGCCCGCCCCTAACGCACCCTACGCGATTCCCGATTCCCGATTCCCGATTCCCGATTCCCTACTCCCTACTCCCTACTCCCTACTCCCTTTAAATTCAAACAACATCGAGGTGTGTGCTGTTTCGTCAGCAGTGGTAATTGTAGCTAGAAACTTTTCGTGATTAGCTCCTACAAACTGAGTAAATAAATAGTCGTCATTACTGCTCAATTCCTGTTGATCCAAGACCATGGTAAAATCAGTAATACGCAATTTTATTCCCGAAGGTGGAGTATTACCTGGGCTAGCTCCTAGGATTAGCAATATAGTCCAATCTCCCTCTGGTTCAGACTGAGGTAATGGCCAAGTTACAGCATAGAGGCGCAGTGGAATTCCAGCTAGTTGAAAATCTCGATAACTACGGACAGCGGCAGCAGGAATTTCGATATCAATAATAGTTAGAATCTCAGCTAATTCTTGGGCTGGGTTACCACTAAACCGCAATGCTGGGGAAGGTGCTGGTAATAGCTGCCAAGATAATTCTTGAGCTAGGTCATCAATTTTATTATATAACCATTGTCCCACATCAATCGCCCGTTGATTCAGGATTTCGATTACGTCTTTAATATAATCCTGACTGGGCTGTGGTATTTCTGGTAAAGGAATTTCCTCAGGAGATAGACATTGTAAATCCAGTAGTAAGTCGTCTCCACTCATAGTAAACCTAGATAAAGGGAGCTCGTAAGTCTGATCAGAGCCAACAACTAGATTACTAATATCTCTGACTAACTGGTCGTATCGATTGACGCCTTTAATCCCAGCAATACCTAAGTCATCATCAATGGCAATCACCACATAAAAATGAGCAGTGAATTGGGGAATAGTAACAATTGCTTCAGGCAGCGTTACGAAGGGGTCGCTAAATCCAAAGCTAGGAATAATGCAAATATTGAAATCTCCTACCTGTAGATTACACACAGCATTAATAGCTTTAGAAATAGCTTGAGATAATCCAGAGTATCCTAACCGATTAGCTGCCCGTTCTACCCGTAAACTTGGCTCTCGTTTTTCCAGCCAATCTTCAAAGACTAGTAAGGCTAACTCTTGGAGATAGATAGCTAATGTTCCTGATGTTTCCGCCATCTGGTTGGCAATATCCAGAGCTTGTTGTTGTTGTTCTAATTCCCGCGTTAGGGTTTCGGTTAATGCTGGAAAGGAAATCATTTCTGTAGATGTATTTAGCATTTTCAGTTGAGAATATATTGAGGGAACAGGGAATCGGGAATCGGGAATCGGGAATCGGGAGTCGGGAGTAGACCCTGATTGAGATCCCCCTAAATCCCCCTTAATAAGGGGGACTTTTGAATCTAATTCCTCCCTTCGTTTTTTAAGGGGACTTTTGAATCTAATTCCCCCCTTCGTTTTTTAAGGGGACTTTTGAATTTAATTACTCCCTTTTTTAAGGGGCGTTTTGAATCTAATTCCCCCCTTTTTTTAGGGGACTTTTGAATCTAATTACTCTCTTTGTTTTTTAAGGGGCGTTTTGAATCTAATTCCCCCCTTTTTTAAGGGGGGTTAGGGGGGATCTATGAACAGGGAATAAGCAACGCCAAAATTCCAATAAAATTCCCACACTCCCCACACTCCCTACTCCCGATTCCCGATTCCCGATTCCCCACTCCCGATTCCCGATTCCCGATTCCCCACTCCCTTTTTTAATATTTCACATAAAGTCCTAGAAAAATTACTAGACAGTTTGTATTTGTTTTTAACAAAGGTTTCCTTCCTAGCGGCAGTCATAATCCGGTTAATTTCTTCTTCCACAAACTGACTAATTCGTTTCTCTAATTCCTTAACCTCTTGTGCAGAAGCGTAGGCTTGGCCTAACTCCACGAGTTGGTGATGTAATCTTACGGAAGTGCGTCTAGCAATATCAGCCCGAAAGGCTTTCAGGTCTAGCAAGCGACTGACTTGATATTGAGCAGTTAAGCCGATTTGGGCAGCAATCTTAGTCATAGTAACATGCTGACATTGAAATAAATCTAGTGCTTCTAAAAATTGCTGATGTCTTGGCTTTTGTTTACGACTTAGATAAGTCACTCGGTTTTGAATAACCTCTTGAATAGCAGTAGTTAAACAATCCTGTAGTAATTGGTCATAGGCAGCTAATACCTCGTCTTCCTCCTGATTGTTACTTGTATCATCAGCTGCTAATTGATGCTCAAATTTTCCTAAAGCTTGAGTGGGAACATTCCTGCCACGATTTCGTTTATAGTCTCGAATTAGCTGAGCTAACCGTTGTAAATCAGTAAGCACTGCTTCTGGAGATAGTTGTCCTATCAGCTGTAATTGCTCTTTGGTAGGAATTGGGTAAGGAGTTGTAAGTTTACCTAAGCCCTGTTGTTGTCGTTGTTGGTTAATTTGATTACGCTCTGCTTGCAGTTGACGTACATAAACCGTTTGATAACTTTCTAATAACTCACGATAGTGGTTAATTTCTTGATCAGTTAGCTGATGAAACTCCGATAGAATACGGTTTAGTTTACCAGGAGTAGTTTGTTTCAGTAATAACCAATCCGTTACCTGCTCAATTCCATGGTAGAGTAAAAATTGTTTTACCTCCCTATGGGTTTTCACTAGTCTCTTTGTCCAGGAAAATAAGCTACTTTTATCTGGGTCAAAGGTTTGTAAACTATAAGTAATTATAAAATTATCTCCCCCTAGTTTATGGCCTTGATCGGGCTCAGGATAACGGTCAAGGACTAATGGCAGTAGGTCATCCATGGTAAAATTATGTTGCTGACCAAATTGCTCTACTAACTGATAACAAACCTCCTTGATTTGGTGAGAAACTAAACAACGTAGACAAACCTCAGCCAGCTCAAGGTCGTCGTCTTGGGTGTGATAACGTTGCCACAGTCTGCTAATCAGGGCGTGGTCTATGGTGTCTTCACCTGTAGACAAAGTAAGAGCTTGGGCACTGATAAATTCCTTAGCCTCTTCTATCGGTTTAGTTTGATGTTGACCCAAACGATTAATATAATTGAGTGTCCAGTATTTGGCTAAGCTGGTCTTCATGAGGGAATCGGGAATCGGGAATCGGGAATCGGGAGTCGGGAGTCGGGAGTCGGGAATAAAATTTAGATATATCTCACGCTTACTAGGAAATGCTATATATAGCAATCTCCCCGGACAAAGAACCAAATGTCATTCTTACCTATCTGGTAACTATCGGAACCTATGCATTCTGTCAAAAAAACTGGGCTTGAAGTGTATAGCGCTACGCGCAAGGCAACAGGCAAGAGGCAAGAGGCAAAAGTTGACTACAAAAGGTTTTCAACTTGTATCAATGTCCTAACTTGAATGCGTAGTGCTATATAAGTGAAGGGCTTTCTCCCTGCTCCCGACTCCCGATTCCCGATTCCCGATTCCCGATTCCCGATTCCCGATTCCCTTAATCATTGCATAGGTTCAGGAATCTCTCAGATATAGGGAAGTAGAGAATAATTCAATATCCGATATGAAACTTAAGCACGTCTTATTTTTGGGACTTCTCACTGTCTGCCTCACCCCTGGGGAACTCCCTGTTGTGGCTAGATTCCTGAATTTACCACCAGTGGCTCAGGAACAAAACCCGGTTAGGCCAGAGCAAGAAGGGACTTTAGCCCCTGGTGATGTCATAGTTGAAGTAGACAGTAAGAAAGCAGAGGCAGACAAATTCTTTCTACAGGGACTTAGTCACGTTCGTCGCAGTGAGTTCTCAGAAGCATTACAGTCTTGGCAGCAAGCATTGGTGATTTATAAACAAATCGGAGACCGCAAGGGTGAAGCTAACTCCCTGACTAATCTGGGTAATGCATACCGTACTCTGGGAGAGTACAAAAAAGCGATTGATTACTACCAACAATCAATCGCTTTTCAAAGGGAAATCGGACACCGCAAGGTTGAAGGTGCCTCCCTGATTGGTCTGGCTACTACATACCATCATCTGGGAGAGTACAAAAAAGCGATTGATTACTACCAACAATCAATCGCTTTTCAAAGGGAAATTGGAAACCGCAAAGGTGAAGCTAACTCCCTGTATAATCTGGGTAATGCATACCGTACTCTGGGAGAGTACAAAAAAGCGATTGATTACTACCAACAATCGATAGCTATTGCTAGGGAAATCGGACACCGCCACGGTGAAGGTGCCTCCCTGGATAATCTGGGTGGTGCATACTTTAATCTGGGAGACTATAAAAAAGCGATTGATTATCACCAACAATCTTTAGCTATTGCTAGGGAAATCGGATACCGCCTGGGTGAAGCTGCCTCCCTGAATAATCTAGGTCTTGCATACCGTCATCTGGGAGACTATAAAAAAGCGATTGATTACCACCAAAAACCCTTAGCTATTGCTAGGGAAATCTCAGACCGTAAGGTTGAAGCTATTTTCCTGAATAATCTCGGTAATGCATACTTTGATCAAGGAATTAGTCACTTTGGTCGCAGTGAGTTCCCAGAAGCATTACAGTCTTGGCAGCAAGCATTGGTGATTTATAAACAAATCGGAAACCGCCAGGGTGAAGTTAGCTCCCTAAATAATCTCGGTAGTGCATACAAGAATCTGGGAGAGTACAAAAAAGCGATTGATTACCTCCAAAACTCCTTAGCTATTGCTAGGGAAATCTCAGACCGCAAGGGTGAAGCTGGCTCCCTGAATAATCTCGGTAATGCATACTCTCATCAAGGACTTAGTCACCTTCGTCGCAGTGAGTTCCCAGAAGCATTACAGTCTTGGCAGCAAGCATTGGTGATTTATAAACAAATCGGAAACCGCCAGGGTGAAGTTAGCTCCCTAAATAATCTCGGTAGTGCATACAAGAATCTGGGAGAGTACAAAAAAGCGATTGATTACCTCCAAAACTCCTTAGCTATTGCTAGGGAAATCGGACACCGCGAAGGTGAAGCTGCCTCCCTGGGTAATCTGGGTGGTACATACTATTATCTGGGAGAGTACAAAAAAGCGATTGATTACTTCCAAAACTCCTTAGCTATTGCTAGGGAAATCTCAGACCGTAAAGGTGAAGCTAAATCCCTGATTGGTATGGGTAGTGCATACCGTACTCTCGGAGACTATAAAAAAGCCATTGATTACCTCCAACAATCTTTAGCTATTGCTAGGGAAATCGGACACCGCGAAGGTGAAGCTAACTCCCTGAATAATCTGGGTAGTGCATACCGTACTCTCGGAGACTATAAAAAAGCGATTGATTACCTCCAAAACTCCTTAGCTATTGATAGGGAAATCTCAGACCTTAAGGGTGAAGCTAAATCCCTGTATAATCTGGGTGTTGCATACAAGAATCTGGGAGAGTACAAAAAAGCGATTGATTACCTCCAAAACTCCTTAGCTATTGATAGGGAAATCTCAGACCGTAAAGGTGAAGCTGGCTCCCTGATTGGTATGGGTGCTGCATACGATCATCTGGGAAACTATAAAAAAGCCATTGATTACCACCAACAATCCTTAGATATTGCTAGGGAAATCTCAGACCGCCAGGGTGAAGCTTGCTCCCTGACTAATCTCGGTCTTGCATACGTTAATTTGGGAGAGTACAAAAAAGCGATTGATTACCTCCAAAACTCCTTAGCTATTTATAGGGAAATCTCAGACCGTGAGGGTGAAGCTAACTCCCTGACTAATCTGGGTAATGCATACTTGAGTATAGGAGACTATAAAAAAGCCATTGATTACCACCAACAATCTTTAGCTATTGCTAGGGAAATCGGTAACCGTGATGGTGAAGCTAGATCCCTGAATAATCTCGGTGTTAACTTATTAAAAATAAATCAACTAGAACCAGCCGAGATTCACCTGTATGATGCCATTAAAATTCTGGAAGATATCCGCCATCTCCTCCGTAACAAAGATGATTGGAAGATTTCTATTTTTGAAGAACAAGCTCGTAGCTATCGTCTTTTACAACAGGTATTGATTGCTCAAGGAAAAGCAAAACAAGCCTTAGAGATTTCCGAACGGGGTCGCAACCGTGCTCTGATTGATTTATTAGCGGCACAGTTATCTGAAACTCCTCAAAAAAACAAAACTCTTACTCTGAAAGACATTCAAGAGATTGCTCAACAACAACAAGCCACTTTGGTGGAATATTCCATTGTTTATGACCAGATTTATATTTGGGTAATTGCTCCCACTGGGGAGATTACTTTCCGTCGTAATAAGTTACCCCAAGATACTTCTCTGGCCAAACTAGTAAAAGTCAGTCGTGAGCAGATTGGTGTCAGAGGTCGAGGTAATCAGAATCCTGCTTCACCACCAAACCCTAACAATAGTAATCCCCTACAACAACTCTACCAACTCCTGATTACTCCCATTGTTGACGTATTACCAATAAACCCATCAGACCGTATTATTTTTATTCCCCATCAAGAACTATTTCTGGTTCCCTTTGCTGCTCTGCTAGATGATAACCACAAGTTTCTGATCGAAAACCATACCATTCTCACTGCTCCTTCGATCCAATCCCTGTGGTTCACCCGTAAAAATTGGCATCGAGTCAAAGACAGCACCGGAACACCATTGATTGTGGGAAATCCCACCATGCCCAGCATTATAGGAGAGGAACAAAAACCGTTAAAGCCTCTACCTGGTGCAGAAACAGAAGCCTTAAGAATTGCTCAATTGCTGAATACCACTGCTCTAAATGGATCAGAAGCAACAGAACCAACCATTGTAGAAAAAATGGCCAATGCTTCGCTGATTCATTTAGCCACCCATGGTTTAGTCGATGGTATTTATTATCGAGGTGCGATCGCATTAGCACCTGAGAAACCAGACCATGATGGCTTTCTCACCAGTCGTGAAATTCTGATTGGTTACGCAGGACCGGAAAAATCCTTATTGAAAGCAAAGTTAGTGGTTCTGAGTGCTTGTGATACTGGTAGGGGTGAGATTAAAGGGGAAGGAGTAGTTGGTTTATCCCGTTCTTTGATTGCCGCAGGTGTACCCAGTTTGGTGGTGTCCTTATGGCAAGTGCCTGATGATGATACGGCCAAGTTGATGACGGAGTTTTACACGAATATTTACACCCACAAATTCGATAAAGCCAAAGCGATGCGAGAGGCGATGTTATCGATGCTCAATGATGGAGATGGTAATCCAGACCCGAAAGCTTGGGCGGCTTTTACGGTTATTGGTGAAGCGAGGTAGAGAATTTGGGGAGTCGGGAGTCGGGAGTCGGGAGTCGGGAGTCGGGAGTCGGGTGTGGGGAAAGTTCGGAACTCTTGCCCCTATTGCTAGCATGCCTATTGCCTCTTGCCTATTCCTGTTCCCTGCTCCCTATTCCCTGTTCCCTATTCCCTGTTCCCTATTCCTATACAATAGAATTATCATTCCATCGGGAGGTGTTTATGGGTAAAGAAGAAGAACTACTTAAACACTGGCGAGAACTGGCACCGGAAAAACAGCAAAAAGTTTTGGAGTTTGTTGAACTCCTTAAATCTGAGTCAGAAACAACACCCCCTCAATCGGATTTTGTACCAAAAACTCCCTTAGCCCAAAAATTATGGGAAATTCGACAACGAGCAATTGCTGCTGGCTTACGACTGCTCAACGAAGAGGACATTGAACTGGAATTGGCTGCACGTCGAGGTGGATGGAGTGACTCGTAAGAAGACTTACATAGACTCTGGTGTACTGATTACCGCTTTTCAAGGCATTGAGTCAATCAGCATTAGAGCCAATCAAATTCTTAACGATGAAAATCGGGAGTTTGCCTCAAGTCGCTTCGTGCAGTTAGAAGTCTTGCCTAAAGCAATTTTTAACAAGCAACAAGATGAAACAGAATTTTACGAAACCTTCTTTAATGCTGTCAACCATTGGGCAACTGACTTAGAGCAAATTCTCCAAAATGCCCAACAAATTGCCTGTACCTATGGTTTAGCTGGGATGGATGCGATTCATGTAGCAGCTGCACTGCAAATTAAAGCAGATCAACTGATCACAACTGAAAAGCCAACCAAACCAATGCATCGAGTAATGGAAATCGAGATTATTTCAATATATAGCACTCCTCAATGATTCGTAAAATATAGTGGCCGAAGCTATCCCTATAACCCTTGTCCAGCTATAATGCGATCGCTATTTTTATAGTAGTGGCGTAGGGTGTGTTTGGGACAGCCCGTCCCGTAACGCACCACTACCGAGTCCCGACTCCCTACTCCCTACTCCCGACTCCCTGAATCATTGCATAGGCTCAGGAATCTCTCAGATATAGGGAAGTAGGGAATAATTCAATATCCGATATGAAACTTAAGCAAGTCTTATGGTTGGGACTTCTCACTGTCTACCTCACCCCTGGGGTACTCCCTGTTGTGGCTAGTTTCCTCACTGTACTAGCACTGGCTCAAGAACAAAACACGGTTAGCCCAGAGCAAGAAGGAACTATAACCCCTAGTGATGCCATAGTTGAAGTAGACAGTAAGCAAGCCGAGGCGGACAAACTATTTCAGCAGGGAATGAGTCACGTTCGTCGCAGTGAGTTCCCAGAAGCATTACAATCTTGGCAGCAAGCATTGGTGATTTATAAACAAATTGGATACCGTAAGGGTGAAGCTAACTCCCTGTATAATCTGGGTGTTACATACTATCATCTGGGAAACTATAAAAAAGCGATTGATTCCCTCCAAAACTCCTTAGCTATTGCTAGGGAAATCGGACACCGCAAGGTTGAAGGTGCCTCCCTAATTGGTCTGGCTACTACATACCATCATCTGGGAGAGTACAAAAAAGCGATTGATTACTACCAACAATCAATCGCTTTTCAAAGAGAAATTGGAAACCGCAAAGGTGAAGCTAACTCCCTGTATAATCTGGGTAATGCATACCGTACTCTGGGAGAGTACAAAAAAGCGATTGATTACTACCAACAATCGATAGCTATTGCTAGGGAAATCGGTTACCGCCTGGGTGAAGCTAACTCCCTGGGTAATCTGGGGAATGCATACTATCATCTGAGAGAGTACAAAAAAGCGATTGATTCCCTCCAAAACTCCTTAGCTATTGCTAGGGAAATTGGAAACCGCAAAGGTGAAGCTAACTCCCTGTATAATCTGGGTGTTACATACTATCATCTGGGAAACTATAAAAAAGCGATTGATTACCACCAACAATCGATAGCTATTAAAAGGGAAATCGGAGACCGCCAGGGTGAAGCTGGCTCCCTGAATCATTTGGGTAGTGCATACGTTCCTCTGGGAGACTATAAAAAAGCCATTGATTACTACCAACACTTCTTAGCTATTAAAAGGGAAATCAGAGACCGCGAGGGTGAAGCTGACTCCCTGAATAATCTGGGTATTGTATACTATCATCTGGGAAAGTACAAAAAAGCGATTGATTACCACCAACAATCATTAACTATTGCTAGGGAAATCGGAAACCGCCTGGGTCAAGGTCATTCCCTGAATAATCTGGGTGCTACATACAGTCAACTGGGAGACTATAAAAAAGCGATTGATTACTACCAACAATCATTAACTATTGCTAGGGAAATCGGAAACCGCCTGAGTCAAGGTAATTCCCTGAATAATCTGGGTAGTACATACGATAATCTGGGAGACTATAAAAAAGCGATTGATTACCACCAAAAATCGATAGCTATTGCTAGGGATATCGGAGACCGCAAAGGTGAAGCTGCCTCCCTGGGTAGTCTGGGTATTGCATACGATAATCTGCGAGACTACAAAAAAGCGATTGATTACTACCAAAAATCGATAGCTATTGCTAGGGATATCGGAGACCGCAAAGGTGAAGCTGCCTCCCTAAATAATCTCGGTGTTACCTTATTAAAAATAAATCAACTAGAACCAGCCGAAATTCACCTGTATGATGCCATTAAAATTTTGGAAGATATCCGCCACTTCCTCCGTAACAAAGATGATTGGAAGATTTCTATTTTTGAAGAACAAGCTCGTAGCTATCGTCTTTTACAACAGGTATTGATTGCTCAAGGAAAACCAAAACAAGCCTTAGAGATTTCCGAACGGGGTCGCAACCGCGCTCTGATTGATTTATTAGCGGCACAGTTATCTGAAACTACTCAAAAAACTAAAGCTCCTACTCTTAAAGACATTCAAGAGATTGCTCAACAACAACAAGCCACTTTGGTGGAATATTCCATTTTTGGTGGCCAAATTTATATTTGGGTAATTGCTCCCACAGGTGAGATTACCTTCCGTAGTCATACCTTACCCGAAGATACCACTCTAGCTGAACTAGTCAAAGTCACTCGTGATTATGTCGCTGTCAGAGGTAGAGGTAATCAGAATCCTACTTCACCACCAAACCCTAAGGATAGTCATCCACTAAACCAACTCTACCAACTCCTGATTACTCCCATTGTTGACGTATTACCTGAAAGCGAATCAGACCGTATTATTTTCATTCCCCATCAAGCACTATTTCTGGTTCCCTTTGCTGCTCTGCTAGATGATGACGGAAATTATCTAATCGAAAACCATACCATTCTCACTGCTCCTTCGATCCAATCTCTGTCGTTTACCCGTCAACATTGGCATCGAGTCCAAGACAGCAACGGAACACCATTGATTGTGGGTAATCCCACCATGCCCACCATTACAGTAGGACAGGAACAAGAACCGTTAAAGTCTCTATCGGGTGCAGAAACAGAAGCCTTAACCATTGCTAAATTGCTGAATACCACCGCTCTAATTGGAGCAGAAGCAACAGAATCAACCATTGTGGAAAAAATGGCCAATGCTTCGGTTATCCATTTAGCCACCCATGGTTTAGTCGATGGTATTTATTATCGAGGTGCGATCGCATTAGCTCCTGAGAAACCAGACCATGATGGCTTTCTCACCAGTGATGAAATTCTGATTGGTTACGGACTACCGGAAAAATCCTTATTGAACGCAAAGTTAGTAGTCCTGAGTGCTTGTGATACTGGTAGGGGTGAGATAAAAGGGGAAGGGGTAGTGGGTTTATCCCGTTCTTTGATTGCCGCCGGTGTACCCAGTTTGGTGGTGTCCTTATGGCAAGTGCCTGATGATGATACGGCCAAGTTGATGAGGGAGTTTTATACGAATATTTACACCCACAAAATGGATAAAGCCAAAGCCATGCGAGAGGCCATGTTATCGATGCTCAATGATGAAGATGGTAATCCAGACCCGAAAGCTTGGGCGGCTTTTACGGTTATTGGTGAAGCTAGGTAGGACGTGTGGGGTGTGGGGTGTGGGGTGTGGGGTTTGGGGTTTGGGGTGCATCTCATTAAAGCTGTTGGACCCGGTGGTGCGTTACGGGCCGGGCTGTTCCAAGGCTGACTACGAGGCGGAAAATGAGAGGGAGCCCGTCCCTAACACACCCTACGCAACTGTTCCCGATTCCCGATTCCCGATTCCCGATTCCCTACTCCCGACTCCCGACTCCCTACTCCCTACTCCCTACTCCCACATAATCAACGTCCCAAATCATGGAGAGCATTAATCGCTGCAGCACACTGTTGGGTCACAGCTTGCAATTCGTCTCGGTTACTAGAACTAGGAGGAGCAATCAGCTTACCAATGCGGACGGTTAAGGGTACAGACCGTGGCATCAAGGAACCTTTTTTAACAATTGCTTGACTTCCCCACAAAGTAACGGGCAGCAGGGGGGCTTGGGCTTGGGCAGCAATCCAGGCGGCACCAAGCTTGGGGTTATGAATGCGAGCATCCCGTGTCCTGGTGCCATCCAAATACACACCAACCGCCCAGCCATTGTCGAGGAAATTGAGAGCAGAACGCAGGGCACTCCGGTCTGCTGAGCCTCGCTTAACCGGGTAAGTACCATACAATTCAATAAACTGTTTCAGAACTGGCACACGAAACAATTCTTCCTTGGCCATAAAGGCTACTGGACGTCCCACACAACTGGCTAAAATCGGTGGGTCAAAGTCACTCGCATGGTTACTCACCACCACCAGTGGTCCCGAGGTGGGTACTTGTTTAGCACCATAAATGCGACCCCGGAAATAGGTATGGACTAAGGGGCTAACCACTGACCACTTCAGGGCGTGATACAGCAGCAGACTGGGAAATGGTTCGCGGCTTCTAGTCACAGAAAATCGATTGGTGGATTTGGATGGTTTGATTTCTAGTTTACTCCCTACTCCCTACTCCCTACTCCCTAGATTTCATCCCAACCACTGACCCCAGAAGACATCACATAACTAGTTACGCTAGCTTCAAAGAAGTTGGCCTTAGTATGAGCATCTTTTTTAGTATCAGAAAAACGCTCTAAGTGGCTGTAGGGACTCTTTTGATAGTTTTCCCCCTGGTAAAGGGGTTCTAATCCAATAGAACGTAGCCTGATATTCGCCAAATACTTGGTATAATGTTCAGTACTCCGTTCGGTAATCCCTAAAATATCGTTACCAACAATATGATTAGTCCAGCGACATTCATGCTCCACTGCTGTGGCAAACATTTCATAAATTTGGTCCCTGGAATAGGGAAATACTTCCATAGCCATGGGGATTAACTTTTGATAAAGCCGGACATGACTCAGTTCATCTCGATTAATCATTTTAAAAATGTCTGCTGAGCCTGGCATCAGCATCCTAGAGGCGAGATTGTAGAAGTAAATGAAACCATTATAGAAGTACATTCCTTCTAATAAAAAGTCAGCCAGTAAGGAAACAAAATAGTTTTCTGGGGTGGGATTATCAACATACCTTTGATAGAAGCTGGCGACAAATTCGCATCTATCCCTCAGCACTGTATCAGTGCGCCAGAATTCATAGACTCTACTTCTATGTTCAGTAGGGATAACGGTTTCTATGATATATTGATAACTTTGATTGTGCATCCCTTCCTGAGAAATTTGTTCCGCCATACACAGACTAACTTCTGGAGCAGTAATGCTACTTTTGATGTGAGGAATATTGCAGGTTTGAACGGAATCTAAAAAAGTTAAATAGGATAGAATCCCATCATAAGCATAACGTTCTGCTGACGTTAAATTGGAGTAGTCTGTTACATCTTGAGTTAGGTCTAGTTTCTGGGGAATCCAGAAGTTTTCCCGCATCTGTTGATACAACCCAATTGCCCAAGCATAACGGACATCATTGAGTTGCATCAAGTTGGTGGTATTACCAAACCAAATTGAACGGTGTTCAGTTTTATCATCCCCATCTGGATTAAAGATAGGGTTAATTGGCATTGTAGTTAGCATTTTTTTATAGGGAGTAGGGAGTAGGGAGTAGGGAGTAGGGAATCGGGAATCGGGAATCGGGAATCGGGAATCGGGAACAGGGAGTGTGGGGAGCAAGAGCTATCAGCTATCAGCTATCAGCATTCAGCCTAAGCGCTACGCGCACGCTACGCGAACAGCTGATGCGCGCGCAGGCTGGAAGCCTGTTCCACAAAGCTGACCACTGACCACTGACCGATGCTTCACACTTATCAACCTCAAAGTCCCCCTTTTCAAGGGGGATTTAGGGGGATCTCTTTGTACCTCATGGGAAAGAGAATTGCTATAATCTCAGTGAAGTCACAGGCTGGAAGCCTGTTCTACAAAGCTGACCACTGACCACTGACCACTGACCACTGACCGATGCGCGCGCAGGCTGGAAGCCTGTTCCACAGAATCACTAATTAGCGCAAGCGATACAAGTGTTGTCTAATTCTTTGAAGTTGTCACGCTGGACGGTTCGGATATAATAGACGGCTTTACATCCTAATTCCCAGGCCATGACTAGGGTTTCATAGATGTCTTTGGCTTTGAGGGTGCGTTCAGGTTCGTCTGGGAAATAGACTCCTTGGTTTAAGTTAAATAACAATTCCATGGAAATCCCAGTATCAATCCATTGCTGGATCGTGGCGACTGCTGTAACAACTTTTTTCTGATCAAAGTTTTTGTTTTCGTGGTAGAACCAAAAATTGTCTTTAATAAAGGGTGGGGCAATGGGTACAGTGCCTTTTGCCCATTTGTCATAGAAGAATTTGCTGTGAACTGGTAAGACACTAGCGGTACATCCTTGTACTAGGGATGAGGATGTATTGGGTGCGATCGCAGTAATATGAGAATTGCGAATCCCAAATTTTTGAATATCCTGAGATAGGGCTACCCAACGCTCTTGATGCTGGGAATTTTCTACAAACCATTCCACTGGTTTAGCGCCAATTAGCTTACCTTTACTCCACTCACTACCATCGAAAGCAGCATAAGCACCACGTTCCATGGCCAGTTCCATAGATGCATGGGTGCAGTAGTAGCCAATATCCTCAAATAAGTTACTAATTTCCTTGAGGTTGTTATAGGTTAGCCACCGTTTAGCTAACCAATCCGCTAATCCCATACAACCTACTCCGATGGTGCGGTATTTGTGATTGTGGGTATGGGCTGCTGTAAAAGGAGGAGTGGTTAAATCAATCGTGTTATCGAGAATCCGCACTGCTAGACGACATATATTGGGCAATTCAGTTTCCTCAATATTGGCGAGATTGATTGAGTCCAAATTGCAACAGTGAGCAGCATTGCCAATTTCGACATTAGAGAAACTTTCGGTACAAAGATTTACCGCTGGGATATAGCCTTGGTGTTGATTAGGATTAGCGCGGTTAATGGTATCCTTGAACGCCAAGTAAGGCATTCCGGTCTCTACTTGCGATCGCATAATCGTCTTAAAGAGTTCCCGAGCATTGACGGTCTTGTAGAGAGTGAGGGTTTCGCCGATGGCTGCTTCAATAGTTTGATAGGCGCTTTCAAACTCTTCTGCCCAAAGTTCCGATAGCTCAATCCCTAGCTTGATCCGTACTTCATAGGGATCGATTAACGTCCAGTCTTCTTTATTAACCACCCGACGCATAAACTCATCGGGAATCACCAATTGGGGAAAGATATCATAAGCCTTGCGCCGGGGATCCCCATTTTCCGCTTGCATCTCCAGAAACTCTGGCACATCGAGATGCCACACATCCACACTAACGGTGACTGCCCCTGCCCGACGGCCTCCTTGATTAACTGCGATCGCAGTATCGTTTAGCAGTTTAATCCAAGGAATTACCCCTCCCGAAGCATTGGCTTTGCCCATCACCCAGCTACCCGTTGAGCGAATCCGGCTAACATTGACCCCAACACCACCACCGTTTTTGGAGATTCTGGCCGTATCAGTAATTCCTTCAAAGATGCTTTCCAGGTTGTCATCAATGCTAGTGATAAAACAGGAAGACAGAGACCCCTTAGGAATTCTGAGATTAGCCAGGATCGGGGTCGCTAGAGATATTTTCCGTTGTGCGATCGCTTCATAAAATCGCCTTGCCCAACCTAGTCTATCTTCCGGCACTTCCACTGACCCTAGCAGCAGAGCACAAGTTAAAAATGCCTCTTGGGGCAACTCATCCGCCAGGAGATACCGACGAGTTAGCAGTACAGCCCCTGCATAATCATAATCCGTGTCCCAATCCCGATTAATCCAAGAACCTGCTTCTTTTAGCTCCTCAGTCGTATAGGTTAAGATACTGGGGTCATATTGACCAGACTCTACTTTAGAGCGAACAGTTCTAGGGTAGTCACCGTACTCATAACCACGGTTTACCAGGGTATCTTTCCAGAGACTCCAGATCTGCAGTCGTCCTGCTACATAGCGCCAGTCAGGCTGATCAGGACTACACATTTCCAGGGCACAGTTGATCAAGTTATCCTGAATCTCTCTGGTAGTAACACCATCACGCAAGCGAGTAGTGAGTCCGGCTTCTAGAGTGATCGGATTGACATCCTTGCCAGCACAAGCCCACTCAACAACAGAACGAATTCTGGAAATATCAAGGGAAGCCAGAGAACCATCCCGTCTGATCACCTTAATATTCCCTTGATTTTGAGTTATGGTTGTTGCCGATAGGGTTTGTTGCATTTTCACTGGTTGGACGGAATTTAGATATATTACACCATGGCTTGCTAACCCCAAGGTACAACACTACCACTAGGGTTAACTATGGAATTCACAAGCTCTACTATACTAAATCTGGATTGATTTGGCTTATAGTTTTTGCCGAGAGGGTTTGTGGCCTTTTCACTCGTTGCTCAGAATCTTAGATATATTACACCATGGATGGGTAACCCCAAGGTACAACACTACCACTAGGGTTAACTATTTAATTCCCAAGCTCTACTATACTAAATCTAGAGTAAGTATGGCTGTTAAATTTATCAACTTTTTTAAGTAACTGACCAAGTAACTCCTCACACCTCCCACACCTGCTGCGTCCCGCTGTGTTTCCCTGTTATCCTCATCTCTGAGCTTGTCTAATTGTTCTGTTAACGTTATAATATTGGGATTTGCCATCAGCTTTAGCCCTTGACCGTTCCCATGATGATCACTGCCCAAAACATTACTGCTATTGATGAAAAGCTCTCCAAACGCTTTATTGAACTCGATCCAGAGGGCTACTTTATTATTTACATAGACCGAGATGCAAGTCTGATCTGTGCCGAACACTACAGTAACAAAATTAATGACAAAGGGTTAGCAGTTGATCCAGAAACCGGAGAACCATTTCCCTGCGATGTTAAATTAAACCGTACTCCCACCGCTATTTTCAAAGGTAGGACAGCCAAGGAACTAGGCATGAAAATTACCGAAGAAACTAAACCCTGTCCTTTAAGTCGTTTCGATCATGCCCTTTACCTAGGACGAGAATTTGTAAGAGCCGAGATAGCGATGATCAATGGCGAAGAGTATATTCAAGATTAGTCAATAATCTGTAAGCATTCAGCATTCAGCATTCAGCATTCAGCATTCAGCCATCAGCCATCAGCATTCAGCATTCAGCCAAGCACTATGAATCCCTGACAGCAGCGCTAAAAGAGATTTAACGAATGTTTACCTGTTTTATTAAAAAGCTGTTGGCGTAGCGTGCCCAACCGCCAACGGCTGACCGCTGATAGCTGATAGCTAATGTTTACCTGTTTTATTAAAAAGCTGACGGCTGACCGCTAACTGGTGATAGCTGATAGCTTACGAGCTAAGTCAGGTTTGTCGGTAATGATACCATGTATCCGAGTATCATGTAGAAGCTCTCCAATCATTTTTTGATTATTTACCAAAAAATTTGGGTTTAAAGCCCCGTCCTTCTACGAGACGAAACCTTAGATAGTGGAGCCTTATTCAATAAGTTTTAACCCTTTTCACGGCCTGCCGACCATAAAGGCTCCACTATCTTAAGGTAACTTCAATGGACGGCTTTTTTTTTAGATCTATCCTGATATTTGTCGCTGAGTGTGGTACTATAAAACAGTAACGGAAAAGGTCGATATCCGTTCGCGGAGCGTGACCTTAGGTCAATGATCATTATTGAATTCAAAGCGTACGGCAAAAAGCATCAGTACTCAGCCATTGATGAGGCAATTCGGACAGTTAAGTTTATCCGAAACTCTTGTATTCGCCTTTGGATGGATGAGAAAGGGACTGGTAAGTATGACCTCAGTAAATACTGCAAGGTCTTAGCTAAGCAGTTCTCTTTTGCTAATGAGCTAAATTCGACTGCTCGCCAGGCTGCTTCTGAAAGAGCATGGTCATCGATCGCCCGTTTCTACGACAACTGCAAGAAAAAGGTGCCTGGCAAGAAGGGGTTTCCACGATTTCAAAACCATTGCAGGTCAGTTGAGTATAAGCAATCAGGATGGAAATTGTCCCCTGATAAGAAGTCAATAACCTTCACTGACAAGAAAGGGGTCGGGAAACTAAAACTCAAGGGTACGTGGGATTTGTGGCGATTTGATAAAAACCAAATCAAGCGAGTCCGGATAGTAAAAAGAGCTGACGGTTATTATGTACAGTTTTGTGTTGCTGTTGATAATAACGAGCACTTAGAACCATCAGATGCAAACGTTGGTCTAGATGTTGGATTAAAAGATTTCTATACCGATTCTAGAGGCCATACTGAACCAAACCCTCGATTTTATAGAAGAGGGGAGAAGCGTTTAAAGTTTTATCAACGTCGGGTATCCCGCAAGAAGAAAGGCTCAGCCAATCGTAGAAAAGCCATTAATAGGCTAGGCAGACACCATCTTAGAATAAGTAGGCAACGTGAAGAACATGCCAAGAGATTGGCACGTTGCGTAATCCGGTCTAACGACCTGGTCGCCTATGAAGATCTTAGAGTCAAAAACCTGGTAAAAAATCACTGTCTTGCCAAATCTATTAATGACGCAGGTTGGTATCAGTTTCGTAAATGGTTAGAGCACTTTGGACAAAAGTTTGGCAGAGTAACCGTTGCCGTAAACCCTGCCTATACCAGTCAAAACTGTTCTAGTTGCGGTGAGATCGTGAAAAAGTCATTATCGACTCGAACTCATACCTGCAAATGTGGTTGTCAATTAGACCGCGATCACAACGCCGCAATCAACATTTTAGGAAGAGCCTTGAGTACGCTGGGGCACAGCGGAACTTGGGTCATAGACCCCAACGCTCATGGAGAATCGACCTCTACTCTTTCTGGCTCCGGCTTGATTGAGCAAGTTGGCTCGTTGAAGTGAGAATCCCCGTTCTTATAGGACGGGGAGTGTCAAAGTCCAAACAAAAACCGGTTTGCCCTGTTTAGCAGCAATTTCCAATAAACCAAATTTTAACGTTTCCCACTGTAGTGCTAGGATATCGGGGGTAAGTCTGATCAGTTTCTGAAACACCCAAATTCCCAAAAGTCTGAGTAATATAATCAGAAAATTATTCTTTTTTTTGCTTAATAACAATCCCGTTTTAACCGTAGGGTAATTCAAGTTTATCCATCTTAACGATGAAACATTAAATGATAAAATAACAAAGTCATCTATTTTGATATATCCCATTACTAAGGCCATGACTTTTTCTTCATAGCCTTCTTCTTTTAATTAAACCGCTAGTTTAATTTTGTTACGAGTCAGTCTTAAAATTTCCTCAACCGTAGGAACTCTAAACCCTTGCTGACCAGCAATGCGATTTATTTCAGCAAACCTTAACTGACTGATAGCTTGATTAGCTATCATTGGATCATGATGGGAAATCAATACCCCATCTTTAGTTATTCTGACATCAAATTCGATAAAGTCAGCCCCAAGTTCAATCGCTTTCTCATAAGCTTCAATAGTATTTTCTTTGGCACAATTAGAAGCCCCACGATGGGCGATTATCTTATTAGTCAGCATATGTAGCAAAGGGAACAGGGAGTAGGGAACAGGGAGCAGGGGAAGAGAGGGAAGTGTGGGGAGATGGGGAGATGGGGAGATGGGGAGATGGGGAGATGGGGAGATGGGGAGGTGGGGAGATGGGAATATAGGGATATATGGGATTTATGGGAGTGTGGTGATATTCCCGACTCCCAATTCCCGACTCCCAATTCCCGACTCCCGATTCCCGATTCCCGATTCCCGATTCCCGACTCCCGACTCCCGACTCCCGACTCCCGACTCCCGACTCCCGACTCCCTAAAATCTCAAATATACCTCACCTATTTGAGAACCACTATTTCATCGAGGTGCTGGCAAGTCATGAACATTGCGGATGGTCACGGAGCGAGCTAACTTATAGGCTGCATAGGAATCCACCAAACCGGAGCCAGTTGCTCCATCGTGTCCCTCTCCTGCTGGTTGACCATGGAAGCTTTTGCCCAGCTTAACATCTCGCGCTGATGCCCGTAGAATCTGCTTAATCAGGGATGGAGACAGACCAGGTTGCACCTGCTTAAGCAAGGCACAAACACCCGCTACTTGGGGAGAAGCAGCACTAGTACCGCTGATCACTGCCCAGCCATCATCAGTAGCCGTTTCGTCCTGATTCGGATACTGACCACCGCCCAAGCCTCGGTCAATTTCGTCCCCTGGTTCAACGGGCAACATGATATAGGCAGCCCGGGGTTGCATTCCCACCAGTCCACAAAGATCAGGGACGTGGCGTCCTGGATAAATTTGGCTATCAAAGCTACTGGCGTAGTTGGAAGCTTCTAACCGAAAGTCATTGCCCTCAACAGTATCGTGGGCATAGACTCCACCCACAGAAATCACTTCCGGCATCTGACCAGGAAATCCATAGTGTCCGTTACCAGCAGAGAAACAGACAGTAATACCACGCTCTTTGACTGCTTCAATAACTGCTGCCTCTAGGGGCTTGAGGAAATTCGGTAGAGGCCCTTCTGGAATACTGAAGCCCCAGCTGTTGTTCATCACCGCTGGATGTAAATCCGATGCCATCTTAAAGGCCAGGGTGGGGTTACTCCCCATTTTGACACCAATAAAGTCAATATCCGGTGCATTGGAAAAAATATTTGCTGCTTCAGCGGTGCCATGACCACTCTCATCCCGCTCCACGTTTTTAGCATCTGGTGCCAGGGTTGCCTGGTAGTTGTAGCCATGCCACTCGTAAAAGGGATGCTTGTAGAATCCAGTGTCTACCATTGCTACTAAAACGCCTTTACCGGTTACCCCGACTTTGTGGACAGGGGTCGAGCGACATACCATAGCTACATCGGAGGGAACATTGAGGTGATGATAACGAACCCGTGGAGGCAGTGGCGACTCAAATAAAATGGGTGGACGTTGGGGATAAGCGCGCTCTATCAACCCAAATAGCTCTTGGGGAATGGTAAAGGGAGCACCAGCAACATGGCGCAAGAAGGTCACTTCTCCCAGTTGAGGATGAGCCTCGCTAATGAGTTGGCTATCCCGTTCAACTCGGGTGCTAAAGACCCGTTCCCACAGTTCCCGTGGTCCATCAGCACTAATGGAAAAAGTTCCGATTTGCTGCACTCGAAAGCCAAGGGATTGTAGAATATTTGCAGCTTGAATGCCCCGTCCAGGGGGTGGAGCGAATTGTTGAAGATTCTCCGGTTGGAGGTAGGTGTCACTTGCGAACATAGACTGGCCACTTTCTGATGCGAGAATGGCTTCAAAGGAAACTCGCTCAACTCCCGTCTGTAGTTGTTGTATCATAATTATCCTGTTAGTTAAATCCTAGTTAGACAGCGGTTGATGACTATCGCTGTCTTTGTTGATCAACAAACCAAGTTGCTTTACTTCTTTGGTTTACTTCTTTAGTTTGGTATTTTTAATCACATATTGACGTCACCCTCGTGGGTACTTTTGTTTTGTTCGGCTTTAGTTTAAAATTTTATTGGCAACTTTTTACTATTGAACATTTGACCATAGAAAACTAGAGGCACGATACAGTAAAGGCACGACCCGATCGTCCCTCTAGCCTGGATAATGATCGAATTATCGTTAACTGGATTGGCCGTTGGCCACGCTACGCGATGAAGCGAACGCGCCCCGCGTGGCCAACGGCCTCAGCTTCCGCTAAGAGCGATCAGAAAAATTCTGGGGGTTCTACAAACATCACCCCAGTTACCAAGGTTTGTAGTTGCTCAGGAATTTGTAGATTGTCAACCGCAGCTTTGGGATAGGTAACCTCACTGCCATCTATCTCCTGGATCAGGGTTTTCTGCTGTGGTTGGAAGGAAACATTGAAAGTTGATTCCCACAGGGATTGCGGGGCTTGTACACTGATAGTCGGTCCAATGTGCAGTATCCGAAAGCCAAGCTGTTGTAGAGCTAAAGCAGCTTGTCTAGAGTGGTTGGGGGATGACTGAATTTCTGCTGAAATCGTGTTTTCCGGCATAGAACCCCTCCGATGGAAAGTCTGGCGTCGTGGATTTTTGGTTAAGGGCGACCCATTCGAGCCAGTAATTCGGGCAAGTAAGTAATTCGGGCAAGGAATTAATGGCTGAAACCCTAGGTTTTATCTGCTTTTGCTTCGCCCTCCCATAGGCTAACCTAGAGTTTCCCTCAATTAAGCTTCACTTGTCAAGCTATATCGCTACGCCCAAAGAATCGGGAATCGGGAATCGGAACCCACCCCTAACCCCTCCCAGGAGGGGAACGGGAATCGGGAATTGGGAATCGGGAATCGGGGGAAGAGTGTGGTTAGAGGGGCGGGGGCGCGTGGGTAGAGGGGGGAGGGAAGAAGTAGTTTTCGATAATTTGGTATAGTTAACACCATTGTCTTGATGCAGTCCCTGATCGGGACTTGATCTGATTGGGTTAGAAGTGGCTCCTTGATAGTCCTGAATAGGACGGAAAAAATCCAGGGGCTCTTTTCTTATGATTAGAGATTAGCTCCGGGTCAGGAAATCAAGTTTGGAGCCAGTTGAAAGGTGATGGTATTTTTTTTATTGCTATGAATTTACAGCAGTTGTCAATTGGGTGAGGTACAGATTCCTGAGGTGCGACCCGTGGCGAATTTAATTCTTAATGGTAAGAGCGTACCTAAGGTTTTAGGGAACAGGGAACAGCGGATCACCGGAACAGAGAAGTCGGAAGTGGGAAGAGGGAAAAAATCCTGTGTACCTCAGGTGCGACCCGTGGCGAATTTAATAATTAGATCCGGAAAGCGCACCTAATAGTTATGAAAAACGCTGTATACAAAAATAATACAAAAGTTATACGTTAGCACTAACGCGATCGCAACCATCAGATTGGCAGACTATAAATATCAGTTAATTTACTGAAAGTGATTTTACTGATAGCTCAGGCTATGATTGGCCGTTGGCCACGCTACGCGAACGAGTTAGTCAAACAATTAGTCAACCAATTAGTTACAGACTCAAGTCAATTAATTAATTTATTCAAATAACTAGGGCGTCTAAAAAATGAAAATAACTAAATTTTTAAGCAGTGGATTAGTTTTAGGGTCTATAGTTTTGGGAGCAGTAGGAGAAGCCCAGGCAGCTGATATCCTCAAGTCCTGGTTAGCCGATGAAGCTCATATCTACCCAGAAGACACTGATTTGTCAGGACACGCTTTCTGGTTTCCTGAGTTGGACTCAGGGAGGTTTGTATTTGACACTTCAGGTATCTTTAATGAATACAATGATGGGACTGCTAATTTGTTGGGTACCATCGTTTCCGAGTTAGATGATACTAAAAAATGGGACGTTGATATTTGGTTCAATAGCACACCAGAACCTTGGGGAGGACCGAAAAAGGAACTACCAAAGTCTGAATACGTAGAAAAAGGTGGCCCCGTCGATACTAGTACTTGGTACTACTATAACATGGATGAAACTCGGGCTACCTTAACTGGCCTAGGTTTCTACGATGGCAAGGAACTGAATCTTTACCAAAAACCTGAAAATGGTAAATACGCCTTCCAGGTTGGGGTTGGAGCTAATGGCAAAAACACTAACTTTGGTATGTCTGGCTGGCTAGGTGCTACGGGTTCTTTTACTCTTACCAAGGCTGATATTAATGTTGATATAACTGCCAATCCTGGAGATCCTTCCAATTCTAAACCTGTTCCTGAACCCATGACAATGGGCTTGTTTAGCCTAAGCTTACTGGGATTAAGCTTGACTTCATTAAAGCGCAAGTCTAAGGAATTGGTCTAACCTAAAACTTTGAAAGATTACCGGATTTTTTCGTCGGCATAGCTGATTCAACCACTTCTGTGTAGGAACTAGACCACTCTTTAGTAGTCTGTTCCTTTTTTGTTTTTTGTGGTAAGCATATGCGCTACGCGCAGGCTACGCCAACAGCTATCAGCTGTCAGCTGTCAGTCGTCAGTTGTCCGTTGTCCGTTGTCAGTTGTCCGTTGTCCGTTGTCCGTTGTCAGTTGTCAGTTGTGACTTCGCCACTGACAAGTTTCCAGTTTCTAGTTTCTAGTTTCTAGTTTCTAGTTTTAAGTGACTCCCAACCAAGAAGGATAAGTAGTCAACTCGATAGCATTTCAAACTAGTAATCTCAAACTAATAATCTCAAAAGATTAAATAGTACATTAACTCAGATGTCAGCTGAGGATTAAGCTCAAGGCGTCGTTGAAGGTCAGCTAAATTACGGTATGGGCCACCATCAAAGCGATTTTGCATGATCGCTCTAGCTAAAAACAAGTCCACTGCTGGAATTTTCGTCAACTGTTCTAGAGATGCAGTGTTAGGGTTGACTAGCTGAGGCGTTACTAAACTCTCCGCATCGTAGTAACAAAACCTCAAAATTGGTTGCAAGGGTGTCAGACGTTGTACTGACCAACCTAGGGCAGCGGCCAAATCTTCTAAGCAACAAAATTGCACACCGCTGCTGGTGAGTTCAAAAAGCGATCGCGCTTGATGGATAGATATCCCTGGCAATCTCAGCCAGTCATCCACACCAGCTTGATTCACATCAATGGTGAGCCCCAATTTGGCAGCTACAGCAATTTCTTCTGTAGATTGTAGCCGATAGTAGGGGTCACGCTTTAGCCTCTGCTGAATTGATTGCTGATTCGGGTTTTGTGGAGTCTTGGGTGATAGCCAATCAAAAATTGCCATGAAACTCAAGCAATTAGGTCAAGTAATTGACGACGTTTTTGTTCAAATTCATACTCAGACACTAGTCCCTCCTGACGCAGGCTGTCTAGCTGTCTTAGGGCATCAGCAATTTCCCCTACCTTGGCCGGGTCAATCCCAGCCGATGGATTGTCTGAGGAAGATACTGTAGACTCAATACCAAGGTTAAAATTGAGGTCAAACTGATCTTGACTTTGTAGTAAATACCACACCCCCTCTATAGCACTGGCAATTCGAGGAATGGGTGTCCAACACAGGAGTAAGTACATTACTCCCCAGAAGGGTTGTCCGAGATAAAATTTGTGTAATCCACAAACGGGGATAACTACCCCACTCAAGGCCAGTAGGGAAGCGACTTTGCGGCTTTTTGGCTTGCTCAACATACTTGCTTTGACCCGCGTTGAATAGCTTGGTGGATATCCAAATACTGTCAATCCTATGTTCCTATAATAATTACTTATCTCAGAGTGGAAACTTACAGGTTACAGGTTATAGGTTGAACGTTAACCGGTTGAAGGTTGGCAGGTTGAACGTTAACCGGTTGAAGGTTGGCAGGTTGAACGCGATCGCGTGGCCTATTGGCCAAGGTTAACCGGTTACAGGTTAACCGGTTACAGGTTAACCGGTTACAGGTTGAAGGTTAACCTTCAACCTGTTAACCTTCAACCTGTTAACCTTCAACCTGTTAACCTTCAACCTTCAACTGACTAACCTACCCTACACCGAATCGCCTTGGGCGAACAACTGACTAATACGGAAAACCGAATTTTGTCCAGGTTTAACGCTACATTAAAATGTGATTAGAAGCGGCGATTGAGTACAACCAAACCGGTTGACAGGTAAGAGCAATGGGTTTTTTTGATTCGGAAATTGTCCAAAAAGAGGCAAAACAGCTGTTTGAAGATTACCAAGACCTGATTAAATTGGGCAACGACTATGGCAAGTTTGACCGTGAAGGCAAAAAGATTTTCATCGATCAGATGGAACAGATGATGGAGCGCTATCGGATTTTTATGAAGCGCTTCGAATTATCTGATGACTTCATGGCTCAGATGACCATAGAGCAGCTCAATACTCAGTTAGGTCAGTTTGGGATCACCCCTCAGCAGATGTTTGACCAGATGAACATGACATTGGAGCGGATGAAGTCAGACGTAGAGAAACAATCGTAGTACGTTAGCCTTTGGTGGGGGTGGGGATAGATGGACATCTCCCAAGACAGCTGAGGGCTGAGAGTGCGTCAGTAGGGAGCCGCCAATCATGACGGCTGATATCCCTATTTTATCTAGAATTTATCTGGATCGAGGACGCTTAAATTTTGTGGGTCGAGGGAAGTATCTCACTGGCTCGTTCCGCAAAGCGTAAGCCATAAACCTCCGCCAGATCGGTGCGGCATAGCCACCACCTGTTACCCCTCGCCCAAGGGGTCGGTTGTTGTCTCGACCAATCCAAACTGCCGTAGCCATCTGGGGTACATATCCCACAAACCACACATCTCGCTCTGAAGAGGTTGTTCCCGTTTTACCTGCCGCCTGACGCCCGATGTGGGCAGATTTTCCGGTACCTCCGTTAATTACACCGGTTAGGGTATGGTTAAGGGAAGCAACCGCCCATTGATCTAGCACCAGCTTAGGCTTAGGGGTATTATCTAGCAGCACATTGCCTTTACTATCGGTCACTCGGACAATTAAAGTAGTGTCAGAGTGCCAGCCATTATTGGCAAAGGTAGCATAGGCTCCTGCCATTTCCAATGGTGTTACCCCAACTGACCCTAGGGGTAAGGATAACACTGGTTGCATGGGACTCTTAATCCCAAGGGTCTTAACCACATCAACGACTTTATCCAGTCCCACTCTCCTGCCAATCTTTACCGCTGGCACATTGCTCGATTGAACAATTGCGGTGCGAATGCTCATGGCACCAGAGTAGCCACCACCATAGTTTTTGGGTCTGTAATAGCCTCTACCATCTCGATAGCGCACGGGGGTATCGTAAACAGTGGAACCGGGGGCATATTTACCTGTGGCAAAGGCAGTATAGTAAACAAATGGCTTAAAGGATGACCCAGGCTGACGTCGAGCTTGAGTAGCACGGTTGAACTTGCTCTTTTCATAGCTGTACCCCCCGACTATCGCTTTCACAAAATGGGTACGGGGATCAACGGCGGCTAATGCCACTTGATTATCGTAAAGTCCACGGCGACGTAGGGTGTAATGAGCACGATTAATGATCTTTTCTGCCTGCTTTTGGAAGTAGTAGTCAACCGTGGTCTGAACTCGCATTCCGCCCTTGGTGACCGCCTCCTGACCAAATCGCTCTTTTAACTCCACGACAGCAGCTTCTGTGACGAAAGGTAATTTACTGGTCGTCCAGGAGGTACTTTTGCCAATTAACAGGGGCTGTTCCTTAGCTTCTTTTTCTTGGGCTGCTGTAATCCATCCCAAATCCCGCATCCGCCTTAAGACCACGGCTTGTCGCTCTTTAGCTTTAGAGTAGTTGCTGAAGGGACTGTATTCTTCTGGGGACTGAATTAGCCCTGCCAACATCGCTGACTCGGCTAAGGATAGCTCAGAGGCTGGCTTAACAAAGTAGCTCCGGGCAGCTGTTTCAATGCCATAGTTATTGTGACCCCAATAGATTTGATTAAGGTACAATTCCATAATCTCGTCTTTAGAGAAGATTTGCTCAACTCGGATAGCGAGTACAGCTTCAGTGATTTTGCGGCTAAAGGTGCGTTGCCGAGACAGAAACAGGTTTTTCACCAACTGCATGGTGATCGTAGAACCCCCTTCCACTACTGTCCCTTGTCTCCAGTTGACTAAGAAAGCACGACCAACGCTATTGGGGTTAACCCCATAGTGCATGTAGAAGCGACTGTCTTCTATAGCTAGTACAGCCCGCTTGAGTTGAGGGTTGATTTGGCCGAATTCGACCACTTCCCGATTTGCTTCCCCATGAAGGCTAACTAGGGGTCTACCCTTGACATCGTAAATGTAGGTTGTTTCTGTTGGTGTGTAGTTCCGGAGCATGCGCACATCTGGCAGGTTACGGAAGCTAGTCGCTAAGCCCACAAGTCCACCAGCTACAATCGAGCTAGCTAACATGGTAACCCCGAGGATAGTCCCTCCAGTTACCTGAGCCACCCCTTGCACAAACTGCAATACTTGTGAAGGCTTTCTTTTCCGATTTTTCCGATCTTGTGGTTGTGGAATAGTGCTAGATGACACGGTGATTTCATTTCCTTACTAAAGAACAGACATGTAAGCTAGGGGCTGTGCTTGGGGTGTTTTTTTTAATTTCTCTAAGAGGTTGTCTGAGAAGTCCCATTTGCTACATCCAAGCCCCCGTTGGTCCCCCAATTTTGGGGGACTTGTAGAAGCAAATGGACTCTTGTTCCCCCCAAAGTTGGGGGGCTAGGGGGGCAAAATTCAGTATCAAAAAACTTTTCAGATATCCTCTAAGTACCTTTCTATAAGACAATTCCAAGGATAGGTGGGCAGAGCAGGATGACTTACAAGTCTTGAGCATCGAATTTCTTAATAATGCCAGGAGGTTATGGATAAGTGTCAAGCCCTATAAGTAAGCTTCAACTTCAGCTTCAACTACTGTAGCGATAAATAATTTTTGAATTAGGGTTAATTCCAGCCAATTCATACCATTTTGTCTTCTACGACGGTCATTTCCCGTCTTGATGCAGTCCCTGTGGCAGATGCATCCACCGATTGAACCCTCGAGAAGCTTAAGGGTGGGGGATTTAATCGCTATGTTACAAGCGATGCAGCGCGGTCTTGGGGGTTTCCCCCACTCGCTATTGCATCAAGAAGAGTGGGCTTAATGGGCATGTCGTAAGGGTTGTCAACGGCCTTTTGTATAATAGTTAGCGGCATTTAGACATGGTGCATGGCAAGTGTCGGTCTAGCTGCTTAGAATTTGTAAACGATCCTTAAAATAAATCTAACTAACCTACTTAATTCCCAACCATAGTCCCAACCGATGTCAAATTTTGAAATCCCCCTTTCTAACGAGCTAGCTTGGCTAGACAGAGGTACCAGTGAAATTTTTCCCCTACAATCGGATTCTCAGGATCCGAGTGAAAATCTAGCTATTCGGCTCAAGCAAGCTGAGCGTCCCTTACGGGTCAAGTTAGGTATAGACCCAACCGGTGCCGATCTCCACTTAGGTCATAGTATCCCAGTCAGAAAGTTACGGGCATTCCAAGATGCTGGTCATACCGCTGTCTTAATTATTGGTGACTTTACCGCTAGAATAGGTGACCCTACTGGGAAGTCTGAGGTGCGTCGCCAGTTGACACCAGCTCAGGTCAAGGAAAATGCTGAAACTTATCTGTCACAGGTGCGCCCTATTCTAGATTTTGACACCCCAGGACGGCTAGAAATTCGCTATAACTCTGAGTGGCTTAACCAGTTGGATTTGTCTGAGATTATTGAGTTGTTAGCCACTATGACCGTAGGGCAAATGCTGGCTAAGGAAGGGTTTGCTGAACGCTATCAACAACAAAATCCTATTTTCCTCCATGAGTTTCTCTACCCATTGATGCAGGGCTATGATTCTGTGGCAGTCAAGGCTGATGTGGAGTTAGGGGGAACTGACCAAAAGTTTAATATTGCCTTGGGACGGGATTTACAACGGCATTTTGGGCAATCTCCCCAGTTCGGCTTACTGCTGCCAATTTTGATTGGGACGGATGGGATACAGAAAATGTCTAAGTCTTTGGGGAATTATGTTGGCTTGTCAGATGATCCCCTGACTATGTACTCAAAGCTGGAGGGGACACCAGATCATCTATTGAAGCAATATTTTGAGCTGTTGACTAATGTGCCATTGGACCAGCTTCCAGAAAAGCCACGGGAGCAGCAAAAACAATTGGCTCTGACTATTGTGACCCAATATCATGGTGAAGCAGCAGCAAAAGAAGCTCAGCAGGCAGCACTAAACTTAGTAAAGGGTAGCACTACTGGTACGGGGGATTCTGTCCCAGAATTTTCATTGTCTTCTGTGGAGTTTCCCGCTAAGTTGTTCTATATCCTTAAAGAATCAGGTTTGTGCCAAAGTAGTGGCGAAGGCAGGCGACAGATTCAAGGGGGAGGTGTTAAGTTGGATGGCGATCGCATTTCAGCGGTTGACCAGACCTTTGATTCCCCTGATCAATTGCTGGGAAAGGTTTTGCAGGTGGGGAAAAAGAAGTTTGCCCGTTTAGTTAGTTGAAGGTATCACTGGAGGTTAGGAGGTTGAAGGTTAGGAGGTTAGGAGGTTAGAAGGTTAGAAGGTTAGAAGGTTAGAAGGTTAGTAGGTTGAACGCGATCGCGTGGCCGAAAGGCCAGGGTTAGAAGGTTAGAAGGTTAGTAGGTTAGAAGGTTAGGAGGTTAGGAGGTTGATGGTTGAAGATCGGATTATTGTTCCTTTGGATGTGCCGAGCCTGGAAGATGCGATCGCATTAGTGGAACAGTTGCCTGAGGTTAGCTTTTGGAAAGTAGGTCTGGAACTGTTTGTGAGCACTGGTTCTGAGATTATTCATGCTCTCAAACATCGGCAAAAGCGGATATTTCTGGATCTTAAATTTCACGATATCCCCAATACGGTAGCTGGAGCAACAAGGGTTGCAGCCGCCTATGGTGTGGACTTAATCACCATTCATGCCGTTGCTGGTCGCAATGCTCTTAAACGAGCGGCTGAAGCGGCGGTTGAGGGAGCTTTGACAGCGGGATGTCCCCCCCCGAAGTTAATTGGTATTACTCTACTGACCAGTCTCAATTCCCGGGATTTGGCCTTTGACCTGAAAATTCCGATCGAGTTGCCCGAATTTGTCTTACAAATGGCACTACTAGCTCAAGAGTCAGGTTTGAATGGGGCAGTGTGCTCCCCCATGGAAGTATCACAGCTACGACAAGTGTGTGGTGATGATTTTCTCCTGGTTTGTCCAGGAGTACGCCCCCAATGGTCCGAACAAGGTGATCAACGACGGGCAATGACCCCAGTAGCTGCTCTACAAGCTGGTGCAGATTACCTAGTCATAGGGCGACCAATTACCGCTGCTGACGACCCAGTGGCTGCCTGGAATAGGATTTGTGAGGAATTAGCTGGTACTAGTGTATAGCTTTCAGCTGATGGGATTACTTCTCATTGCTTACTTGGGATTACAGATTAATGGGTTGAACCTTAGCAAGTTGAACCTGGAAGGTTTCCCAGAACAGTTTCAACTAGCGTTCTTTCAGAAGTTGGCAACAGGGAACAGGGAACAGGGAACAGTGGACAAGGATTCACGAAAAGCAATGCAGCGCGGTCTTGGGGGAAACCCCCACTCGCTATTGCATCAAGAACAGTATCAGAAAACTACTTTTGAAAGAGGTCTACTGTTCAACCTACCCTACTCGAACACCAAAGCCCAACAACCAAACCACCTCCAACCTATCAACTTTCAACCTATCAACTTTCAACCTACCAACCTTCAACCTCTCAACTTTCAACCTGCCAACCTTGGCCTATTGGCCACGCTACGCGAACAACCTGCCAACCTTGGCCTATTGGCCACGCTACGCGAACAATCTACTAACCTCCAACCTCCCAACCTTAACCCTTCAAGGTTCTTCCGACCTGCCAACCTTGAACCTTCACCCGATCAAACCTGTTCGGTAGAGGTGGAAACCTTAACCTCCCTATTGCTTAAGGATTTACCTAGCTATGCCAATCGAGTGATTCAGAGAGCGCGGCGCTCAGACTCGACTCTGGACAATTTCAGTTATGTCATCGTGGCAGGAAAGCCAGAGTTTGAACCTCTGCCCCTTAAGTCGTTTCAATCCACGACCGTACCTAACCCAACAGATACCGAAGCACTTGAACAAATCTTTCTAACTACCCTAGAGCGCAAGTATTTCAAGGATAAAGCTGTAGAGCTTCAGAATTATCACTGGCTATTTTTGACCAAAAGCTCTGATGGTTGGCGCTTAGTGATGATTTTTTCCCGTATTGGTTCTGTTTCAGAAGGCAAACTTCCCACACCGCCACGGGAAAGTACTAATGGTGTTATTGGTCAAGCGGTTAAGACTTGGCTGCGGGATTGTCGTGCTGGGACAATTCGATCCTTTGAACAGAATCCCGTCAATTCCGATCCTTGAGATGGCTAAGCATTCAGCGGTCAGTGGTCAGCGGTCAGTGGTCAGCGGTCAGTGGTCAGCGGTCAGTGGTCAGCGGTCAGTGGTCAGCCGTCAGTAGTTAGCCGTCAGTGGTCAGCTGTCAGCTTATTTTATTCAAAAGCACCGATTGCGCATCAGCTGATAGCTGATAGCTGATAGCTGATAGCTGATAGCTGATAGCTGATAGCTGATAGCTGATAGCTGATAGCTGATAGCTGATAGCTGATAGCTGATAGCTTAAGTTTAGAAAGATTTAAGAATTTAGCAATTTTCAAGGAATTATTGAGATGTATGTGAATCAAAAATGCGATTGACCGTTCGCGAAGCGTTGGGCTTTGCCCGAAAGGTCACGCTACGGGAACGCATTTGCCAACACTAGCTGGTTTCCTTTACTCTTCTACAATCTCGACTAAGTCCTGAACCATTACATCAAACGTCCTGGCTAATTTATCCATAGAAGTATATTGACACTCCCCACTGATAGAATCAGGGGGATTCTTGGTTCAACGAGCTGACTTGCTCAACCAGACCGGAATCAGGAAGAGTAGAGGCCAATTCTCCCCAAGCGTTAAGTAAAGTTCCGGTGTGCCCCACCGTACTTAAGGCTCTAGTTAAAATATTTTTGGCAGCATTGTGGTCTCTGTCTAGCTGACATCCACATTCACAGACATGGGTTCTAGTAGATAATGATTTTTTGACCACTTTGCCACAGCTGGAGCAATTTTGGCTTGTATAAGCAGGGTTCACTGCAACAGTTACCCGCCTAAACTTTTGCCCAAAATATTCCAACCATTCCCTAAACTGGTACCAACCTGCATCATTAATAGACTTAGCGAGACAGTGATTTTTAACTAAATTTTTAACCCTCAAATCTTCATAAGCGACCAAATCGTTAGATTGGATTACGCAACGTGCCAGTCTCTTGGCATGTTCTTCACGCTGCCTACTTATTTTGAGGTGCTGTCTACCTAGTTTATTGATAGCTTTCTTCCGGTTAGCAGAGCCTTTCTTCTTTCGGGAAACTCGACGTTGATAAAATTTTAATTGTTTCTCTCCACTGCGATAGAATCTAGGATTAGGTTCAGCATAGCCATCAGAATCAGTGTAAAATTCTTTTAATCCGACATCTAACCCCACAGTAAAGCCAGTAGCTTCTAGCTGTTCTGAGTTATCTACCTTGACGCAAAACTGGACATAGTACCCATCGGCTCTTTGAACAATCCGAACTCGCTTAATTAGCTTCTGGTCGAAGCACCACAAGTCCCAGGTGCCTTTGAGCTTGACTTGCCCAATGCCTTTCTTGTCTGTGAATTTTATAGACTTCTTATCTGGGGATAACTTCCATCCAGATTGCTTATATTCGACTGACCTAGAATGCTTTTTGAAACGGGGATAACCTTTCTTCCCAGGGATTTTATTCTTGCAATTATCAAAGAAACGTTTGATAGCGCGTTCTACATTCTCAACTGATGCCTGACAAGCATGACTGTTGAGGTCTCTGACAAACTTGAATTCGTCTCTTAGTTGAGTGTTGTAACGATAGAGTTCTTTTTTCCCTGTACCACGATTGTCCATCCAGTACCGAAGTACTTTATTGCGGACAAAGCGAGCCGTTCTAATGGCTTCATTTATTGCCAACCTTTGAGGCTCTTTGAGAACAGCCTTGAACTCCATGACCAACACTCGTGTATCACCTCCTTGGGTTCTTACTTTACTTACTATTATAGACTACAATCTAGATTTAAAAGTCCCCGAACAGTTAGGGAATAAATTCCCGTTCGGGCTAACCCCATGAATAGAATTCAGGGGCTTGCGCCCTCAGGATTTTCGGTCACTGAAAATACGGTAGCCTTGTTTTTTAATATCCAACCAGAGGAAATTTATCGCATCGATTGCTGGCAGCACGTTGTTTACGTACACGCCAAAGGTGTCAGTCAATTTGTCAGCTACGCCGATTTTCCGCCAATTTTAGGGGTAGACCCCCCAAAAACTGGAGATTACGACCGCTGGCTTAAACGGCGAAAAGGCACAAATCCAAGCAATCCCTGGGTTTTTGGAGCCGATTCTACGCCCAGCAGTTTAAGCAAGCTTCCTCAAAGCTTAATCTTTATCAGTGGGGAAAATTGGTTGGTCTAGTCAAAGGTGTACTTTTTGAGGCAGAATTGCAACAATTGCGGCAAATTTATGTGAACGAGAAAAGTTGGTGGGACGATTTTTGACTAGATACTATATCCTGATTCTATTGAGTATTCTGTGTTTAACTGGCTGTAATTCTCCTGATAGTGGAGTTTTACAGTCCAACCAGGACAGTACTTTGAAGCTACTGTACTGGCAAGCACCCACTATCCTCAATCCTCATCTTTCCAATGGTTACAAGGATTCCGAAGCCAGTCGGATTACCCTGGAACCCCTGACTAGTTATGACAAAAATGGGGAGATGGTGCTGTTTTTGGCAGCAGAAGTCCCTACGGTAGAGAATGGTGGAATTGCGGCTGATGGTAAGTCGGTGACTTGGAAACTAAAGCGCAATGTAAAGTGGTCCGATGGCACCCCTTTCACCGCTGCTGATGTGGTGTTCACTTACGAATTCATCACCAATGCAGCAGTAGGCTCGACTAGTGCTAGTACCTATAAAACTATCAAAAACGTTGAAGCAATCGACGACTATACAGTCAAAGTCAACTTCAAGGATGTTAATCCAGCTTGGTTTTTAGTCTTTTCCGGTAGTGCTGGCATGATTTTGCCACGCCATTTATATCAAGATTTCAATGGTGCCAATGCACGACAAGCGCCAGCCAACTTGATGCCTGTAGGAACCGGTCCCTATCAGGTCGTAGAATTTAAGCCAGGGGATACCGTAGTTTATCAGCCAAACCCTAACTTCCGAGAAGGGGATAAACCCTATTTCGAGCGAGTAGAATTAAAAGGCGGTGGTGATGCTACCTCTGCTGCTAGAGCAGTCTTACAAACTGGTGATGGGGATTATGCTTACAATCTGCAAGTGGAAGCACCGGTGTTGAAGCGACTGGAAGCAGGGGGTAAAGGTAAAGTCGTGGCTATCTTTGGGGCGTTGGTAGAACGGATTTTAATGAATCAAACCGACCCCAATCAACAAGCTCCGTCTGGAGAACGGTCTAGTCTCAAATTCCCCCATCCGTTTTTGAAAGACAAGCGGGTGCGTCAGGCTTTTAACCTAGCCCTAGACCGGGAAACCATTGCTCAACAGCTTTATGGACCAACGGGCAAAGCCACAGGGAATTTCTTAGTGTTACCAGAGCAATATAATTCCCCTAATACTACCTATGAATTTAACCCTAAAAAAGCGGTAGCCTTGTTGGAAGAAGCAGGCTGGAAAGATACCAATGGTAATGGGATTCGGGATAAGGATGGGGTCGAGATGACCGTGTTGTTTCAGACTTCGGTCAATCCTGTCCGCCAGAAGACCCAGGAAATTGTTAAACAGACCCTAGCCTCGATTGGGGTTGGGGTAGAACTCAAGAGTATTGATGCCAGTATTTATTTCTCTGGTGATCCAGCCAACACCGATACTAATCAACGCTTTTATGCTGACCTACAAATGTACACCACAGGGAATGATAGTCCTGACCCTGGTGCGTATCTGAAAACCTATACCTGTGATGAAATTTCCCAGAAAGCTAATCAATGGTCTGGGCAAAATCACTCTCGCTACTGTAATCCGAAATACGATCAGCTTTGGCAGCAGTCTACAAAGGAGTTAGACCCAGAAAAACGTCGAAAAATCTTTATCCAGATGAATGACTTACTGGTTAAAGATGATGTGGTAGTTTTGCCCATTGTCCATCGGGCTGACGTAGCTGGGTTTAGCAATCAGTTGGAAGGTTATGACTTCACACCATGGGATACCAATACTTGGAACATTATGGATTGGAAGCGGAAGTGATAGTTATATCAAGTCCGGTTGAATACCCATAATTAACGGGAGTGTGGGGAGATGGGGAGATGGGGAGATGGGGAGATAGGGAGATTGGGGAGATTTTTATTAAGCGTAATTATCCTGACATGATATTAGTACTCATTGCTTATTCGTTAATTAACAAGATTCAAGTTTCAAGATTCAAGTTTCAATTAACTATAGCATTTTCCATACTTATGAGGTAGACAATATTTTTCCCCGATTCCCGATTCCCGATTCCCGATTCCCGATTCCCGATTCCCGATTCCCGATTCCCGATTCCCGATTCCCGATTCCCTATTCCCTACCAAATTGAAAACCGCTATCATCAATTTCAATGACGCGATACCTAATTAATCGTCTTTTAGTTTCCATTCCCACCTTAATTGCTATCAGTATCGTAGTATTCGGTATCTTGGCTTTAGCACCTGGAGACCCGATGGGGGAATTTGCGACTAATCCTTCCATTACTCCGGAAGTTCGGGAAAATATTCGTCGAGCCCTTGGTTTAGACCAACCCATCCCGATTCGGTATATTAAATGGGCGTGGTCATTTATCCAAGGGGATATGGGATATTCTTTCACTAGCCGTAGTCCTGTTAGTGCCCTAATGCTCCAGCGTTTACCTACTACGTTATGGGTTGTGGGTTCCGCTTATATCTTTGCTGTATTGCTGGCGTTTCCCTTAGGAATAATTTCGGCACTTAAACGTTACTCTATCTTTGATAACATTGTCACCACTCTCGCCTTTCTAGGATTTTCTCTACCAACCTTTTTCACTGGTTTGCTGTTCATTATTCTATTTAGTGTTCAGCTAAATTGGTTCCCTTTTATCTACGATAGCACCCTTAAGGTAACAGATTGGAATAGTTTTGTAATCCAAGTCAAGCAGTCTATCATGCCCATCGTAGTATTGGGATTATTTCAAGCAGCAGTATTGATGCGTTTTATTCGTTCATCCATACTCGAACAGCTAAATCAAGACTACGTCCGTACTGCTTACGCTAAGGGATTACATCAATTTGTAGTGGTCAATCGCCATATCTTACGGAATGCTTTGATTCCGGTTGTTACTTTAGTCGCCCTAGATATTCCTACTGTATTTACTGGTGCTTTAATCACTGAACAAGTGTTCCGAGTACCTGGAATTGGTGCGTTGCTGATTGATTCTATCTATCGAAACGATACACCAGTAGTGATGGCCATTACCTTTATCTACGCTATTTTAATTGTGGTATTTAATCTAGTCGCTGATATCCTTTATGGCATTCTAGATCCGAGAGTTCAAATAACATAGTAGGGAGTAGGGAGTAGGGAGTAGGGAGTAGGGAGTAGGGAGTAGGGAGTAGGGAGTAGGGAGTAGGGAAGAAAAATTATCGCAATTCTCTGTCTTGATGCAGTCGCTCATGGGGGAAACCCCCAAGACCGCGCTGCATCGCTATGCCATGAGGTACAAAGGGATCCCCCTAAATCCCCCTTGATAAGGGGGACTTTGAGGTTGATAACGGTACCTCATAAATCCTAGAAACGCTATATCACAATTCATGATAGCGTTTATCATAGCTATGAGGTACAAATAATTTTTTCCCTATTGCCTATTGCCTATTGCCTATTGCCTCTTGCCTCTTCCCTGCTCCCTGCTCCCTGCTCCCTGCTCCCTAAAGCCCAATAATTTTTACCTTATCCAATTGACAACTGATGTATCGAAATGAGTGTTCTGTGGAAGTTTTTTGGTGGAGATGGATGGCGTCGGTTTCGCCAAGACCGAATGGCTGTAATCGGGTCTATTGTACTTCTAATTATGGTGATTACCATTGTTTTAGGGCCATTCATTAATACAACACCTATTGACAAAATTGACTTTAGTCTATCCAGTGCGCCACCGAGTTGGGCACATCCTTTTGGTACTAATGATTTAGGTCAGGATCAACTGGCTCGGGTATTGTGGGGGGGACGCATCTCGTTAACGGTGGGGATTGCGGCTATGGTAGTGGCGATTTCCTTGGGGACGTTAATTGGAGCGTTATCCGGTTTCTATGGAGGAGTAATTGATACGTTTCTGATGCGTCTGACGGATTTATTTTTAGCATTACCTCAGCTACCGTTGTTACTGTTAGTGATTTATTTATTCCGCGATGTCATGCGGCAGCTGGCTGGGCCAGAGTTGGGTATTTTTATATTGATAGTGCTAGTCATTGGTTGCTTGAATTGGATGTCCGTGGCGCGATTAGTAAGAGCTAGTTTCTTGACAGTGCGGGAGATGGATTTTGTGACAGCCGCTCGCTCGATTGGTGCTAAACCTCGTCGATTGATTTGGGCTCATATTCTTCCTAATGTGCTTAGTCCGGTAATTGTTGCGGCTACCTTAGCGGTGGGAAATGCGATTATTACTGAGTCTACCTTGAGTTTTTTAGGCTTAGGGTTTCCCCCTGATGTTCCGACGTGGGGACGGATGCTATTTGATGCCCAAAATTATATTGAAATAGCGCCTCATATGGCAATTTTTCCGGGATTAGCGATTTTTTTAACAGTGCTTAGTATTAATTATATTGGGGATGGATTGAGGGATGCTTTGGATCCGCAAACTAGGAGGAAGTAGGGAATCGGGAATCGGGAATCGGGAATCGGGAATCGTTGCGTAGGGTGCGTTAGGGGGGGCTCTTATTTTTAGCCTCGTAGCCAGTTGAAACAGCCCGCCCCGTAACGCACCACCAGGTCAAATTACAACAGCTTTTATAGCAACAAATATAATTAATCCACCCTACCAAACCGCCCAAAGGGAAAAAGACGGAATAAGACTCTACCATCAATTTTCTCCCTAGTCACCAAGTCCATCAACAACTTATCCTGATCATCTGGATTTTCACCCAAAACTAAATAGCAACAAGAAGGGATTTCTCTCTCTACTTCGTCGTCATCTTGGATAGGAATTCCTTGAATGTAGTCAGTTTGCAGCCGTTGACCATTGACATAAACCTCTCCTTGCTTAATGGCAAACGTTTCCCCAGGTAACGCCACAATCCGCATCATAATGTACTTCTTACCATTAAAGCCTTGCTTCGCCAAATTCTTGGTAACCCGAAAGTGAATCACATCTCCGTGGTGGAATTTCCGCCAATTACGGGTGACTCTATCCGTGAGAACCACATCACCGCTCTTGACTACTGGTACTACCGTTGATTTTAGCCCACTGTCAACCCTATAGATGCTGCTACTAAGAATTAGAAAAACAAACAGAGAAAATCCCAACAGAATATAGCCCAGCCCAGTATTTTTAGAACCTTCAATCAGGGGGGGAGGAACAGGTTTATTGCCCACAAAATGCTGACGCAGGGCATCATGAAGAAAACGGTAACGCCCTCCCACTTGCTGAATCAACCGCCGTTCTGCTGCATAACTGAGGAACCTGGCATAGTTCCAAGGAATTGCTCCCCTTTGCCACAAAATTAGCCTCAGGGTCAAGTGCGGTATCCAGTCTTGACCCCCACTTGCTATTGCCGAAACCAATCCTACAAGTAAACCGATGCTTAAAGCGCGAGTCAAATCAAGGTTAGCTCCTGTAACGATGGAGACAAGGGGATCAATTAATGCCCCAGCCGGAAAAGCAAACAGGGGAATAATAAACATTTTTTTAAACGATTCTTTGATCCCTTGATTAGGGTTTTCCTTAGCAATTTCTGTTTTTAAGCAAAAAAAACGCCCAAAAATCATCCATACCAAAAATAAAATCAGCAAAAAAGTCAGCCCAAAAATCAGCAAAAAAGTCAGCCCAAAAATCAGACAAGAAGTCAGCCCAAAAATTAGACAAGAAGTCAGCCCAAAAATTATGTTAAAAATCAGACCATCCCAACTTCCAGCAAAAGCTTCAGCTTGTCTTTCGTAGTTTTTAAAATCCGTAAATTTTAGCCCTAAAATTAGCCCAAATATCAGCCCATAAAGCAGACCAAATATCAAATCATAAAGCAGACCAAATATCAAACCATAAAGCAGACCAACAATCAGTCCAGAAATTAATCTAAAAACACTTCTTTGACAACCTTTTTTTAACCAATATGACTGCATATTTTCAATTAAAAATTCAGTGGTTGAATCGGCTACTAATTGCCGAGCTAGATAAGTCAACCAATGTCTAGTCTCCTTATTCCCATAAGGAACTCCCTTGGGATATTTTTGCTGATCAAGGGGTAACTTTAAGCGCTCCTCCACATAGGCTGACCACAGTTGTGCTTTATTGGTAATCGGCTGCCCCTGGTATGCTGTCACCATCACGTTTAAAAACAGGGGTTTATCTGCCAGTTCTCTCATCTGGGCATCACTGGATAGCACTTGCCAGAACTCCCGTTTACCCAGGCGCTGGAGATACTCTTGGATTTGGACATCATTGGGGGACTGCAAGCAATAAGCCCCATTAAGTTTACGTAGTTTGACTCTTCCCTGCTGATATTCTTCCAGGCGACAGCAAACCACCCCACGGCGTTGGATGTCTTGCTTGAAAAACTGATTAATTTTGGTGACGCACAGCCGTTGACGGGGTATGCCTAACTCGTCTAAACCATCCAGAAGGGGCAGTAGTTGATGGTTTTCCAGCCATTGTTGGCTGATTTTTTCGTCAATGCTGTAATTGTTTTTGAGTTGAGCCACTAACCATTGATCAAGGGGTTGCTGATCATGTTTCCAGGCAGAAAGCTCGAAGATGATGGGGACCGGTGCAGCATTATTCTGTTGTGCTTGCTTAACTAAATCCTCGGCTAGTCTTAGTAAAGTGGTCGTTTTTCCAGACCCCGGTTCCCCTAAAATGAGTAACCGACCTTTCACATCTGGCCGTTCAAATACCTCCATTGCTGAGGTTTGAGGCGGTAGGGGAATTACTTTCTGTCGCTGGTCACGTTCTACCGCCCCCTTGCTCTCCTCCATTGGTAATTCCAGATACAGATTCATCTCTAACTTGTCTTGGTGCAGAGAATCCTGGAGTCGAGCTGTTACCTCCCGCTTGACTTCTACCAGTAACTGTTTGCGAATGCAACTAGCAGCATACTGATCACGGTCGAGCCAGCCAATTAGCTTGCGTTGTAATTCTCTCCAAAGGGGAGCTGGCACATGTCTTTGCTGCTCCGAATTATAAATGTAATCACCCTCAACATAAAAACCTTGGTGATTCACATTAGCCTCGCGGTGATGTTCTGTATTAATTTCACGCTCTGGCCGCTTTCGTTCTTCAGTCACAACTGTCAATCAAGCTAGAGTGATCGAGGTTTAGTCTGGTGTTAAGACTGCTGAGTTTCCTGCCAATCTTCCAGCGCACCGATAACAAAACTAGCAGCCGGATGGTTCAGCAGTTGCTCAAAAGCACTTACACCCCCAGCTTTCAAGGCACTGAGTACTCTATTACTCAAAGCAGGGTTAGTGTCAATCTGCTCAACTGCTGCTGCTGCCACCTTCATCTTTCCAGTGGTAGTATCAGTAGGGTAAGTTTTGTCTAAGGTCTCTAGTAATTCTTGAATCTGTGCCGCAGCTTTCGCGAGGTTTTGTTTTTGCTCTGGGTTATTGTTATAGTAATCGCCCTCGATGTAAGTACTTTGGTCGTTGTTGTGGGTTTCACGGTTATATCTACCTGCTTGAATATTGCGATCGCCACTCATAACTAACTTGTCCTTAGCCGCTCACGGTAAAGCGATTCGTCTATCCCTTTTCAGCCATGAGCACCATCAATGCACTAAAAATGGGAGTATTGGCTGTATAGTAGCTAGATTAGTAAGAGATTGACTGAATGTCAACTCTGTGACAAAGTAATGCCGTCTTTCTTACCCTTGTTACAACTTAATACCCAATTCCTCTTTCAGTTCTTCCAAAGGTTGAGCTTTATGGCGGCAGCCCCGCGCTGTACCCGATAGGGTCAGCGTCGGGAAGGATAGCCCGGTGATGGAATGAAATGGAATCACCAACTAATAATCCTGGGGGACAGGGAGACGAGCTATAAAACTCCTAATCAATTCAGATGGGGTCATCCCTCTCTTGTCGGCTTCCTGTTTTAATTGTCGTTTTTCAAAGTCAGTTACTCTGACTATCAACTTTTTATCTTTCATGTTTTTACTGTTATGGGTTGTCATATGGCTACCCATATGTTAGACTAATAATAGGTCGATAAGCAAGAGGACAAAAATGATATCTGCATATCAATACCGGTTAAGACTGACAAAGTCGCAAATTACAAAAATAGAGAAATGGCTGGATATGTTGCGTCATCAGTACAACTATTTGTTGGCAGATAGGTTTAATTGGTTTGAGCAAAATCGCTGTTCTATTAATTCTTGTTCCCTTGTTTGTCATTTACCAGATCTAAGAAACAATCCTGACTACTTTTCCCAAAAAAGAACTCTACCTCAGTTAAAGAAAGACAGACCTTGGTATAGTGATATTCATGCTCACGTATTACAGGATTGCGTTAAAAAAGTAGATTTGGCTTTCAAGCGGTTTCTTAAGGGAGATAGCAATGGTAAAAAGAGCGGAAGACCTCGATTCAAAAGTAAAAATAGATACAAGTCATTTACTTTTCCGTCACTTTCAAATAATCCAATAAATGGCAACATTTTGACTCTTCCAAAATTTGGTAAAGTCAAAATGATTTATCACAGACCTATTCCAGAAGGATTCAAAATAAAAACAGCTACTATAACCCGAAAAGCTGACGGCTATTACGTCACGCTGTCAATCCAAGATGGTACGGTTCCGGATATTATCTCAGTAGACAGCATCGAAAATCCCGTCGGAATAGATATGGGTCTTAAGTCTTTTCTGACAAAGTCTGATGGTTCAGAGGTACCAATACCCCAATACTATCGAAAAGCTCAAAAACGGTTAAAGAAAATTCAAAAAGCTGTTAGCCGTTCTAAGAAAGGTAGTAACAACAGTAAGAAAGCTGTTATTAAGCTAGGAAAAGCTCATAAAAAAGTGGCTGACACTCGAAAAGATTTTCATTTTAAAACAGCCAAAAGTTTGCTAGACGAATATGATCTAATCGCTCACGAGAAGTTAAATATTAAAGGTTTGGCCAGAACTAAAATGGCTAAATCTGTATTGGACGCTGGATGGGGACAATTTCTGTCAATACTATCAAACAAAGCCGAAAATGCTGGTTTGCTTACAGTTGCAGTAAATCCTCGAAATACCAGTCAGAACTGTTCTAATTGTGGCACGAAAGTACCTAAAAAATTAAAAGACCGCATCCATTCTTGTCCTCATTGTGGATACACGAAAGATCGCGATGTGAATGCGGCTAAAAACATATTGAATTTGGCGGTGGGGCGTCCCGTCAGGAGTAAAGCTTGCCGAGTAACCGAAGGGGTACCTGGTGTTGGCAAGAAGCCCGCGTTGTCCCGTCAGGGCAACGTCGGGAGTACGTCACGAGTAGCTTCTTCTGACTCTGCCCATTCCAAAGCCCTAAACAGGCGCTTGGCATTTTCTGGCGATCGCAACAGGTAAATAGTTTCTAAGATACCAGACAATTCATCTTCAGCAATTAACGCGACATTTTTCTGGTTATCACGCTTGATTACGATAATTTCGCGTTCATCGTAAACTTGATCTAGGATGCTAGCTAGGTTAGCTTTTGCTTGAGAATAGGTAATTTCCCGACTTAACATCGTTTCACTGAGGCTGATTTGTAGATCATTATTGTACATACCTCACATGGAAACTGCACCGTAATCTGATCGGTGGAATGGGCATATTGGTGGAACAGGCATCTTGCCTGTTTCATGTTCCGGCATATTGGTGGAACAGGCATCTTGCCTGTTTCATCTTCCAGCATATTGGTAGAACAGGCATCTTGCCTGTTTCATCTTCCGGCATCTTGGTAGAACAGGCATCTTGGTGGAACAGGCATCTTGCCTGTTTCATCTTCCGCCATCTTGGTGGAATGGCCATCTTAGTGAAACAGGCATCTTGCCTGTTTCATGTTCCGCCATCTTGGTGGAACAGGCATCTTGCCTGTTTCATTCCCGAGCGGGCAAGATGCCCACTCTACTAAATTGGTTATTCCCGATTCCCGATTCCCGATTCCCGATTCCCGATTCCCGATTCCCTATTCCCTGTTCCCTTTATTACCCAAATACCTCCTGAATTCCTAACTGCTCCAAGCCTTGCCCAATCAACACCAAGCGAGTCTGACGCTTTTCATCAGCTTGCCAAGCACGGTCAAAGAAACTCTCAATGCGATCGCCTACTCCTTGGATCACCATCCGCATGGGTTTATTAGCAACATTCACAAATCCCTTAATACGATAAATCTCTTGCTGTTGCACCAATTGTCGTAATTTTGTCTTGATTACCTGTGGATCAAATGCCTGATCTAAAATCAAATTAACTGAATTAATATCATCATCATGGTCATGGTCTTCTTCATGGTCATGATGGCTAGGACGTGATTCTAAATTATCTTCCACTCCAGCATTAAATCCTAGCAGTAAATCAGGACTAATGTCTCCCTCCTGACAAGGAACGACTTTCACACTACTTGGTAACTGCTGTTGCAACCAATTGTTTACTTTGGTTTGAGTAGGACTATCCACTAAATCCACTTTAGTCAACAGCACCATATCAGCACAAGCTAGCTGGTCTTCAAACAATTCCTCGATGGGAGTTTCATGTTCCAAGGTTGGGTCAGCCTGACGTTGGGCTTCTAAAGCATTGATATCGCTGACTAAAGTACCAGCGGCTAAGGCATCGCAGTCTACGACAGTCACCACCCCATCCACCGTAGCGCCCGTGCGAATTTCTGGCCAACGAAAGGCTTGAACTAGAGGTTTAGGCAACGCTAATCCCGAGGTTTCAATCAGGATATTATCAATCTTGTCACGACGCTTCAGCAATTCTTGGATTGTCGGTAAGAATTCTTCCTGAACCGTGCAACACAGACAACCATTCGCTAGTTCTAAAATATTATTATTGGCGTCATCGTCTTCATCACAAATCTGACAGGAACGCAATAATTCCCCATCAATCCCTACTTCACCAAATTCATTAACAATTACAGCAATGCGCCTGCCCTGATTATTTTGGAGCAGGTGACGCACGAGAGTAGTTTTGCCACTACCCAGGAATCCAGTAACAACTGTAACAGGAATTTTTGCAGCCATTTTAAGTAAGTTAAGGAGTAAAGTTAAGGTTTAAGGTTGGTTGGTTGAAGGTTGTTCGCGTAGCGTGGCCAAAGGCCAAGGTTATTTTGTTGAAGGTTGAAGGTTGTTCGCGTAGCGTGGCCAAAGGCCAAGGTTATTTTGTTGAAGGTTGTTCGCGTAGCGTGGCCAAAGGCCAAGGTTATTTTGTTGAAGGTTGTTCGCGTAGCGTGGCCAAAGGCCAAGGTTATTTTGTTGTTCGCCTTTGGTGTTCAGTTTAGGGTAGATTTAAGGTTGGGATATATATCCGTCAAGAAGGTAAGACATCAATATCTCAGGGTTCATTTAGAACGTTTAATCGGGTGATATTCGATCGCCATCCAGATACAATCCGTATCTGAATAATACTGATGCCACGGATAGGTATATTGCTGGTTTTCGTGTACTTCACAAAAAGGAACGATCTGGGTGTATCCCTCAGTCATCAAGAGATCTTCATAGAGAGTCCCAAAATCTTTTTCTTTGAACTTCTGCATTCGTCCCTGTCCCAAAACTTGGGTGTGAAGCTCAATAAAGTCATGTTGGTTATGGATTGCACAATCGGTACGAGAAGGAGCATACCAGAGGTTAACTTTAACAGAGAACTTTTCTTGTTGATGGGGTGTACTCGATTGCCTTGCCATAAAATAGGGATCGACTTCTAGAATTCCCGCCTCATCTTGAGGAGACTTCCACAGCGGTATATTTTTGGGGAAGTGGATCAAATTACCTAATAAATTCCACCCAGGCTCAAAAACAATCTTGCCGATGTTGTTGCTCTCTACTCCCTCCAGCAAAAGTAATGATTTGGCTTTTTGGACAGTAGTATTTTTGAGGATGGTAGATGAAAAAGCCGGAATAATGCTGGTGTTATTTTCGCTCAGGTAAGCATCTGTCTCTTCAGGATTAACGGTGATAGTACGACTGTTAATGGGATAATTTTCCACATTTTCAACGTACTTCGCATCTATGTAGGCACCGGAAAAGTTAAGTTGTTTAACTTGGTTAGCTTTCATCGGTTTTTGACACAGAATTAAAGGACTAGCTACCTAAGAGGTTGTCTGAGAAGTCTCATTTGCTACATCCAAGCCCCCGTTTCCCAAGGGAGCAATCCCTCGCTTGGGGGACTTTTAGCAGCAAATTGATTCTTCCCCACCGGTGCGCACCGCATAATTGGGGGGCTAGGGGGGCAAAATTCAGTATCAAAAAACTTTTTAGATATCCTCTAAGGCGAAAGGCAAAATGAAGAATGGTGAATGCTGAAAGCAGAATACATAAAGCAGAATTATAAATTATCATCAATTCTTAATTCTAAATTCTACATTCTTAATTCTTAATTCTACATTCTTAATTCTTCTTATCCAAAAATTGCAGAGGATAGGAAAACGACTCCTACTGAGCAGATACCAAAGCCTAAAATTCGCATCAGTGGGAAGGGTTGATCTTTCCATTGTTTGATCAACCTCTTACTCAGCCCTAGGGCTAGGATGGCAATACCATACTGAATCACACTGAAGCCAATCAGGTAAGCCAATAGTGGACTCATTTCAGCACCTACAATTGCTTCACCATAGGCATAGCCATGAAAAATACCAGCTAAGCTAGCTAACCCTAGCACTACGGATATATTGGGAATTTTGGCACTCAACAGTAGTCCGCCAAAGAGCACCACTGAAGTAGCGATCGCAATCTCTGGTATTGGCAAGTCCATTCCCAGCAAGTGAATACCTGTCCCGACTAGGGTGGTGAGGACAAAAGCACCGGGAATCAGGAAACCACTGGTAAATCCGGCTGCAATTAAGCCAACAGCAATCACAAAGGCGAGATGATCGAAACCAATCACGGGATGACCTAATCCAGACAAAAATCCTGTGATGAAATTATCAGGTGTCTCGCCACCAAAGGGATGGTGAGCCATGGCTTGTTGTGCTGTACTTAAAATCCCCATCCATACCAACAAAGCTATAGCATTAAAGCCAAGTTTCTGGTTTTGATAACGGGAGGTATAAGACCGATTGTTCGCGGAAAATTTGCTCTTAGACATCTGGTAAATGCTGGTCAATGACTGATCAAAAAATTGGCACAGTTTAGTGTTAATTACCTTGACAGACTAGGCTTTCTAAGACTATCTTGAAAAAAGATAAAGTAGTCTTGTAGCACATTTAAACTGAGCTGATAGCTGATAGCTTATAGCTGTTCGCGTAGCGTGCGCGTAGCGCTTAAGCTTATAGCTTATAGCTTATAGCTTACTATCAAACTTACAGATCAAACCTATTAAATACTTTTTACTCAACCACTAGTTTTCAAAAAGAGCATCACAAACGTTACTAGTAACTGTGGTTGCCTACTCACTAATTTTGGAAATGCTACATCAGACATCATCTGTACCTCGCAGACGGATTTAACAACTGAAACCATTGGCGGGCATTCTGACTTAGAGGTCACAGACCTCATCACAGCTGCGGGACAGCGCCGGACTTGCACCGGACTTTCCCCGTTACCTCTGGTGAGTGCTCTTCACCAGAACCGATGGAACTTCAGGTACTTTAGCACAATTTGACCTAAATTATTCGTTAAATATTAATTAAGATATTAATTACGATTAATTAAGATTAATTAATCGTAATTAATTAAAGCGGTTTTTAGTTTAATGAGGTACATAGGAGTTTTTACCTATTCCCTATTCCCTATTCCCTATTCCCTATTCCCTATTCCCTGTTCCCTGTTCCCTGTTCTTACGATCTTGGGTTATCCCTTTCCTCAACACTAGGGAACTGGCCTACTGCTGGGAGAGGGGTAGCATGGTCATCGGGAACGATTTTTGAACCAAATATTTTAGCGTAAACTTGGGTAAATTCAGCTCCTAAAAAGATAATTTGAGAGGAATAGTATACCCAAGCCAATAAAACCACCAGTGAGCCAGCAGCACCGTAACTTGAGGAAAAACTGCTTCTGCCGAGATACCATGACAATAGCCATTTACCCAAGTTAAACAGTAAGGTAGTGATAATTGCTCCAACCCAGACATCCTTCCAGGCAATTTTCACATCTGGCAAGTACTTGTAAACCAGAGCAAACATCAGGCTAAGGATACCAAAGGACACCAGCAAGTCCAGAATTGTCCAGACAAAGTTAAGTTGGTAGAGCCAGAGTAAACCCAGTTCCTTGAGGAATTCGCTCTCATAAGACTCCAAAGCAGATAAGGCAGTACTGAGCACAGCGGACAATAGCAGAAAAATTCCCACACCCAGCACTGTTATAAACGAAAGAGTCCGTTTTTTCAAAATACCCCAGATGCCTCGTCCCGGTTTCAGCTTCACATCCCAAATCGTATTCAAGGCATCTTGGACTTCGCCAAATACCCCAGATGCACCGAACAACAGCACCACAATACTAATCAAGGAAGCCAACCCCCCACTAGCATCAGGCCGATGGGCATTAGTAATGGCTGTCTGAATAAACTGTGCCCCTTGTTCCCCAACCAATCCTTGGATTTGCCCTACAATCTCGCCCTTAGCCGCCTCTTCCCCAAAAATAGACCCCACAATTGCGATCGCAATTATTAACACTGGCGCTAGGGAAAAAATCATGTAATAGGATAATGCTGCTGCTAGTCTAGATGCGTTATCGTCCTTCCATTCTTTAAATGTTTCCTTAAGCAGTCCTAAAATAGCCTTGGGATTCATCACCATAACTCCTGGACACGGGTTAATCGGCATTCTTCCAGTTGGAAATACCTGACAATGCCTGAGAATATTGTAGATTGACAATTGCGCGAACGAGATTTATTTTAAGCATGATAGCTGACAGCTAGTGGGGTAAGGTAATTGCAGGAAAAGCAATAGCATCTGACGTTACCCATGATTGAAAACCCGTTTGTAAGGAACTTCGTCTCCTCCTTATCCAAAGGTGGCAAACTACCAATTAGCTTTGTAATTCATTTGGAAGATGGGTCACTCACCACTATTGGAGAAGAGAAACCGATCTTGGATATATACATCAAAAATCCAGCTGGTCGAAAAGCTCTAATGTCTTTAGACCAATTACTGATAGTGGAAGCTTACATCAAGGGTGATATTGATTTCGAAGGGGACTTAATCAAGGCCATGTCCTTCCAGCAGCTGTTATCCGATCAGCATATTTTGCTAAAGATAGGTCGGCGACTCAAGCCCATCTTACTTGGGCGGGAAAAATGCAATCCAGATTGGATCTCGAAGCATTATGACTCCCATAATATCCAATTGTTCGCTATGGATACCGATTACAATACTTATACTCCTGGGATATATGAGAAAGATGAGGATAGCCTAGAGGTTGGAGCTGAACGCAAGTTAGACTTTGCCTTTCAATCTCTTAATCTCAAACCGAATGATTCGGTACTGGATATTGGCTCTGGCTGGGGCGGTTTCGTGCGTTTTGCCGCACGCCGAAATATCCGTGTGACTGGAATTACCTTATCCAACCACCAAAAACAGTATGTAGAAGATTTAATTGAAAAAAATAACTTTGATGCAGAGGTCAAGTATCAAGACTTTTTCTCTTTCCAACCCAGCCAGAAATATGATGGCATAGTAATGATGGGGGTAATCGAAGATTTGTCAGATTATCCTCGAGTAATGGAGCGTCTCTTGAACTACCTTAAACCTGGCGGACGAGTATATCTCGACTTTGCCTCACACAAAGAGTCATTTGGCACGCACAGTTTTATTACCAAGTATATCTGGCCAGGAACCTTTCGGATGGTGTATATGCCGGAATTTATCGATGCTGTTAAAGAATCACCATTTGAGATCCAAGCCATCTATAACGACCGTCGCAACTATTATCTTTGGGCTAAGGGTATGTATGAGCGCTGGATGGAAAAAAAAGCAGATATTATCGACAAGTCAAATGAACAAATCTGGCGCACGTTCCGGATACTTTTTGCGGCAACAGCGGGTACCATGAACAAATCATCATACGATTCGACGGCCTATCGGGTGGTTTTAGAATTACCCGAGGATCACAAGTCTTTACAATAACTGTGGTCAGACCTAGATTCCTAGATCAATTTAGTATTGGAAAGTCCCCCTCAAGAATTTCCCATGGAGCTAAATAAACCATAAGGAGTCGTAAAAGAGTACTATTATACTACTATGATTTGACTCAGGGAAGTTTGACAATAGTTGCTCTATGCCCGCACTGACCACAAAACCTGCCAACCCTAGCTTTCCCCTCACCGCCGTGGTGGGTCAAGAAGCCATTAAACTCGCCCTCCTCCTCGCCGCCATTGACCCTGGATTAGGAGGCGTTGCGATCGCAGGACGCCGTGGCACAGCTAAATCAGTGATGGCACGGGCAATCCATACCTTGCTCCCTCCGATTGAAGTGGTTAAGGGTTCCTTGAGTAACTGTA